>NZ_CP029759.1:0-350000 GCF_006228405.1 Stenotrophomonas sp. pho
GGGCGCTCGGTGGTAGTCTGAGCCATCCATTTCCCCCTTTCCGGCCTGTGTTTGGGCGCCTTGTCGCGTCCATGCCCCGGCCACCGGACGATTATTGCTGATGGATGCCTGGTCCCGTAGTCTCGAGCGCCTCGAAGCGGAGTTCCCGCCGGAAGACGTTCATACCTGGTTGAAGCCGCTGCAGGCCGATCTGCGCGTGGACAGCCTGGTGCTGTATGCACCGAATGCCTTCATCGTCGACCAGGTCCGCGAGCTGTACCTGGCCCGGATCCGCGAGCTGCTGGCGCATTTCGCCGGTTTCAGCGACGTTTTTCTTGAAATCGGCTCGCGCCCGCGCCCCGTGGAGGCGCAGAACGCGCCGGTTTCCACGCCGTCGGCGCATGTGTCCAGCGAACCGCAGGTGCCGTTCGCCGGCAACCTGGACAGCCACTACACGTTCGCCAACTTCGTCGAAGGCCGCAGCAACCAGCTGGGCCTGGCCGCCGCCTTCCAGGCAGCGCAGAAGCCGGGCGACCGGGCGCACAACCCGCTGCTGCTGTACGGAGGCACGGGCCTGGGCAAGACCCACCTGATGTTCGCCGCCGGCAACGCCATGCGCCAGGCCAATCCAGGTGCAAAGGTGTTGTACCTGCGTTCGGAACAGTTCTTCAGCGCCATGATCCGGGCCCTGCAGGAAAAGACCATGGATCAGTTCAAGCGCCAGTTCCAGCAGGTGGACGCGCTGTTGATCGATGACATCCAGTTCTTCGCCGGCAAGGACCGCACGCAGGAAGAGTTCTTCCACACCTTCAACGCGTTGTTCGATGGCAAGCAGCAGATCATCCTGACCTGCGACCGCTATCCTCGCGAGGTCGAAGGCCTGGAAGCGCGCCTGAAGTCGCGGCTTGCCTGGGGCCTGTCGGTCGCGATCGAACCGCCGGACTTCGAGACCCGCGCCGCGATCGTGCTGGCCAAGGCGCGCGAACGCGGTGCCGAGATTCCCGATGATGTTGCGTTCCTGATCGCCAAGAAGATGCGCTCCAACGTGCGCGACCTCGAGGGCGCGCTCAATACCCTGACCGCCCGCGCCAACTTCACCGGCCGCGCGATCACCACCGAATTCGCCCAGGAAACCCTGCGCGACCTGCTGCGCGCCCAGCAGCAGGCGATCAGCATTCCCAACATCCAGAAAACCGTTGCCGACTACTACGGCCTGCAGATCAAGGATCTGCTGTCGAAGCGTCGGACCCGCTCGCTCGCTCGCCCCCGCCAGGTCGCCATGGCCCTGACCAAGGAACTGACCGAGCACAGCCTGCCCGAGATCGGCGACGCCTTTGCCGGTCGCGATCACACCACGGTGCTGCATGCCTGCCGCCAGATCCGGACCCTGATGGAAACCGACGGCAAGCTCCGCGAAGACTGGGACAAGCTGATCCGGAAGCTGAGCGAATGATGCACGGATGCCGATGAGGCGTCATCGCACAAAACGGTGCAGAATCCGGTAGCAAGCGCGGGACACGTTGTGGATAAAAATGGCGTCTGAAATCCCGTCGAATTTATCCACAGCTTTCCCCACCCCTTGGGGGTCGGTAATACAGAGGGTTTCGATGCCTGAAACTCCTTTATTTACAAAGACTTAGCATTGTTTTCCAGCGATTCTGTCTCTACCAGCACCACCAAGCTTTTGATTTATTCCACATTTTTTAAAGCATAGGGGCACGGAACCACATGCGTTTCACACTGCAGCGCGAAGCCTTTCTCAAGCCGTTGGCACAGGTCGTCAACGTGGTCGAACGCCGCCAGACCCTTCCGGTTCTGGCCAATTTCCTGGTCCAGGTGCAGAACGGCCAGCTGTCGCTGACCGGTACCGACCTGGAAGTGGAGATGGTGTCGCGGATCGCGGTTGAAGACGCCCAGGACGGCGAAACCACCATTCCCGCCCGCAAGCTGTTCGAGATCATCCGCGCCCTGCCCGATGGCAGCCGGATCACCGTCTCGCAGACCGGAGACAAGATCACCGTGCAGGCCGGTCGTAGCCGCTTCACCCTGGCAACCCTGCCCTCCAATGACTTCCCGTCGGTTGACGAAGTGGAAGCCACTGAGCGCGTGGCCATCGGCGAAGCGACCCTGAAGGAGCTCATCGAGCGCACCGCGTTCGCGATGGCGCAGCAGGACGTGCGCTATTACCTCAATGGCCTGCTGTTCGATCTGCGCGGTGACGCCCTGCGTACCGTTGCCACCGACGGCCACCGTCTGGCGCTGTGTGAAACCGACCTGGCCAAGCCGAGCGGTTCCAAGCGCCAGATCATCGTGCCGCGCAAGGGCGTGACCGAGCTGCAGCGCCTGCTGGAAAGTGGTGATCGCGAGATCGAGCTGGAAGTCGGCCGCAGCCACGTTCGCGTCAAGCGCGACGATGTCACCTTCACCTCCAAGCTGATCGACGGCCGCTTCCCGGATTACGAAGCGGTGATTCCGATCGGTGCCGACCGTGAAGTGAAGGTTGATCGTGAAGCGCTGCGCGCCTCGCTGCAGCGCGCTGCGATCCTGTCCAACGAGAAGTACCGCGGCATCCGCGTGGAAGTGTCGCCGGGCAACCTGAAGATCAGCGCGCACAACCCGGAGCAGGAGGAAGCCCAGGAAGAGATCGAAGCCGATACCACGGTCAGCGATCTGGCCATCGGCTTCAACGTGAACTACCTGCTGGATGCCCTCTCCGCCCTGCGCGATGAGGAAGTCATCATCCAGCTGCGCGACTCCAACTCCTCGGCGCTGGTGCGTGAGTCCAGCAGCGAGAAGTCGCGCCACGTGGTCATGCCGCTGCGTCTCTGACATCAGCCCGGTTCCACGTGGAACATAACGACGCCCGGGAAGCTCCCGGGCGTTTTTTTTTACGTTCCACGTGGATCATCGGGCTGAACCCTTTCCAGCACGGAATTCGAACGGACACCATCTTCCTTGATGAACCCGGTTGCGTGCGCTTTGCTTCCCACGCCGAACTGGCGACGGGACTTTGAGTCGATGCCAGGGACTGCCTCCGAATCATGTTTGATCGGGGCCGGTACCTGGGGTCTCAACGCAGTTGCTATGGACCTGTCTGGTCGGATGCCGAAGCGCATCCACGCTGCGGCGACCGTGCTCGCTGTTCCTGAAATCCTCTCTGTCCACAGGACCCATTCGGGACAGATCGGGCCAAGCCTAGCTTCTAAATCTGGGTATAAATCTAAAGCGTGGTGGTGATGGTAGAGCCAGATTTCGTGGAAAAATTTGTTATCTACATGATTTAAAAGGAATTTATGAGGGTGAAACCCCCTGTATAGAGGCGCCTCAGGCTGGGGGGAACCTGTGGATAGTTTCCAGACCCAGGCAAAAGGGCTTTTTTATCCACAGATTGCCCATACCTTGTGTATAAGTCATACAGTCCCGCTGTGGACAGCGTGAAACGAATGGTCAGGATTCTTTGAAATCTGTGGAACCTCCCAGGGCATCGGATCTCAGATTTGGAGGAATCCGGGCGCCCGCCCGCTCACCCGGCCGGGCAAGCGCTCATCAAACACCTGCGGCCGTGGTCCTGAAATCTTGAAATCTGGCGGGCCACGCCCCGCAACCCTGTGCAGAATTGAAGGAATTTCAGCTGCGTCCGGAGCTGGAAACGGGCATGCGGGTGAACCGGCGCCACGTGGAACCCGCGATCAGTTGGTGCGCGGGAGCTTCTGCTCCGCATCGATGCGGGGGCAGCGCGTCCGGCTTGACCGATGCAGTAAGCTGATGGATTCCCTTCCCCTCTACCGCCTCGAGCGGATGGTCGTTCGCGCCCCATGCTTATCCGCCGCCTCGCCTTGCACCAACTGCGTCGCTTCAGTGCGGTGGATCTCTTGCCCCAGCCGGGGCTGAACCTGCTCACTGGCGACAACGGTGCCGGCAAGACCAGCGTGCTGGAGGCCCTGCATCTGATGGCCTATGGCCGAAGCTTCCGCGGCAGGGTTCGCGATGGACTGGTGCGCCAGGGCCAGGAGGCGCTGGAGATCTTCGTGGAATGGGACGAACAGCGTGCCGACCACGCGCCGCATCGCCGAAAGGCCGGCCTGCGCCACAGTGGGCAGGACTGGAAGGGACGATTGGACGGTGAAGATGTGGCTCAGCTCGGCAACCTCTGCGCAGCGCTGGCGGTAGTGACGTTTGAGCCCGGCAGCCATGCGCTGGTCAGCGGCGGTGGCGAGCCCCGCCGTCGCTTCCTGGATTGGGGTTTGTTCCACGTGGAACCTGATTTCCTGTCCTTGTGGCGCCGCTATTCAAGGGCGCTGAAGCAGCGCAATGCCCTGCTCAAGCAGGGCGGCCCGTCGCGGATGCTGGACACCTGGGATCACGAGTTGGCTGAGGCCGGAGAGCCCCTTACCAGTCGGCGTCAGCACTACCTCGAGCGGCTGCAGCAGCGTGCCGTGGCGCTGGCTGCCAGTTTGGCGCCGCAACTCGGCATCCAGGCCCTGGAACTCAGTCCGGGCTGGCGTCGGCATGAGCTTCCCCTGGCAGATGCTCTGCTTCTGGCCCGGGATCGTGACCGCCAGGCCGGGTACACCTCGGTTGGGCCGCACCGGGCGGACTGGAGCGTGGATTTCCACAGCATTCCTGGTCGCGATGCATTGTCACGCGGTCAGGCCAAGCTGACCGCATTGGCGTGCCTGCTGGCGCAGGCCGAGGACTATGCAGAACAGCGCGGCGAATGGCCGGTGATCGCACTGGACGATCTGGCCTCCGAACTGGATCGGACCCACCAGGCGCGGGTATTGGAGCGCCTGCTCACCGGCCCGGCGCAGATCTTCGTCACCGCTACTGAGCCTCCGGCGGCCCTGCAGGAATTGACCCAGATCGCCCGGTTCCACGTGGAACATGCACAGATCGTGGCTGTGCCATAGTGGGCACATCAGGGCCACTCGACCCCGGCTGGTATAATTCGGGTTGGAATCCTTTCATTCTCGGCACATCGCCCCAAGCGGTGCCCGACCTGCGGAGCCTACGGCAAGCGCAATGAGCGACGAACAGAACACCCCGGCAAACAACGGCAATTACGACGCCAACAGCATTACCGCCCTGGAAGGCCTGGAGGCTGTCCGCAAGCGACCCGGCATGTACATCGGTGACGTGCATGACGGCACCGGTCTGCACCACATGGTGTTCGAGGTTGTCGATAACTCGATTGACGAAGCGCTGGCCGGCCACGCCGACCATGTCGCGGTGACGATCCACGCTGACGGCTCGGTCTCGGTGTCCGACAACGGCCGCGGCATTCCGACCGGCAAGCACGAGCAGATGAGCGCCAAGCTCGGTCGCGAGGTCTCCGCCGCCGAGGTGGTGATGACCGTCCTGCATGCAGGCGGCAAGTTCGACGACAACAGCTACAAGGTTTCCGGCGGCCTGCACGGCGTCGGCGTCAGCGTGGTCAACGCGCTGTCGCAGAAGCTGCTGGTGGACGTGTTCCAGAACGGCTCCCACTACCAGCAGGAATTCAGCAACGGCGCAGCCGTGACCCCGCTCGCCAAGCTGGAAGCCACCACCAAGCGTGGCACCACCGTGCGCTTCTGGCCGTCCACCGTCGCCTTCCACGACAACGTGGAATTCCACTACGACATCCTGGCCCGCCGTCTGCGCGAGTTGTCGTTCCTGAACTCCGGCGTCAAGATCGTCCTTGCCGACGAGCGTGGCGACGGCCGTCGCGATGACTTCCACTACGAAGGCGGCATCCGCAGCTTCGTGGAGCATCTGGCCCAGCTGAAGACCCCGCTGCACCCGAATGTCATCTCCGTCACCGGCGAGCACAACGGCATCGTCGTGGAGGTGGCGCTGCAGTGGACCGACTCCTACCAGGAGACGATGTACTGCTTCACCAACAACATCCCGCAGAAGGACGGCGGTACCCACCTCGCCGGTTTCCGCGGTGCGTTGACCCGCGTGCTCAACAACTACATCGAGCAGAACGGCATCGCCAAGCAGGCCAAGATCAACCTGACCGGCGACGACATGCGCGAAGGCATGATCGCGGTGCTGTCGGTGAAGGTGCCGGATCCCAGCTTCTCCAGCCAGACCAAGGAGAAGCTGGTCAGCTCCGACGTGCGTCCGGCGGTGGAAAACGCCTTCGGTGCGCGCCTGGAAGAGTTCCTGCAGGAAAACCCGAACGAAGCCAAGGCGATTGCCGGCAAGATCGTCGACGCCGCGCGTGCACGTGAAGCCGCCCGCAAGGCCCGCGACCTGACCCGCCGCAAGGGCGCGCTGGACATCGCCGGCCTGCCGGGCAAGCTGGCCGACTGCCAGGAAAAGGATCCGGCGCTGTCCGAACTGTTCATCGTCGAGGGTGACTCGGCAGGTGGCTCGGCCAAGCAGGGCCGCAACCGAAAGAACCAGGCGGTGCTGCCGCTGCGCGGCAAGATCCTCAACGTGGAACGCGCGCGCTTCGACCGCATGCTGTCCTCCGACCAGGTCGGTACGCTGATCACCGCGCTGGGCACCGGCATCGGCCGCGACGAGTACAACCCGGACAAGCTGCGTTACCACAAGATCATCATCATGACCGACGCCGACGTCGACGGCGCCCACATCCGCACCCTGCTGCTGACGTTCTTCTACCGTCAGATGCCGGAGCTGATCGAGCGCGGTTACGTCTACATCGGCTTGCCGCCGCTGTACAAGATCAAGCAGGGCAAGCAGGAGCTGTACCTGAAGGATGATCCGGCGCTGGACAGCTACCTGGCCAGCAGTGCGGTGGAAAACGCCGCGCTGGTGCCGGCCACCGGCGAACCGGGCATCGAAGGCCTGGCACTGGAGAAGCTGCTGCTGGCCTACGCCGCCGCGCTCGATTCCATCGAACGCAACGCGCACCGCTATGACCGCAACCTGCTCGAAGCGCTGGTCGATTTCGTGCCGATGGACATGGACAGCCTGCGCAATGCGGGCGAAGGCGAAGGCCTGGATGCGCTGGCCAAGCGACTCAACCAGGGCAGCCTGGGCAGCCCGCGTTTCAGCCTGGAACTGCAGGACGCCAACGAGGAACGCCCCGCCGCTGTGCTGGTGACCCGTCGCCACATGGGCGAGGAGCACATCCAGGTGCTGCCGATGTCGGCGTTCGAGAGTGGCGAACTGCGTGCGATCCACCAGGCCTCCAAGCTGCTGCACGGCCTGGTGCGCGAAGGTGCAACGATTTCCCGCGGCGCCAAGTCGATCGAAGTCGACAGCTTCGCGAAGGCGCAGAACTGGCTGCTCGAGGAGGCCAAGCGCGGCCGCCAGATCCAGCGATTCAAGGGTCTGGGTGAAATGAATCCGGAGCAGTTGTGGGATACCACGGTGAACCCGGAGACCCGTCGCCTGCTGCAGGTGCGCATCGAGGATGCGGTCGCTGCCGACCAGATCTTCAGCACCCTGATGGGCGATGTCGTCGAGCCGCGTCGCGACTTCATCGAAGACAATGCGCTGAAAGTCGCCAACCTGGATATCTGACACAATCGGGACCTGGCCGGTGCGCGGGGAGCTGCACCGGCCTTCGTCCCTTGAACACAGGTACCTGATGTCCGCATCCACCCCGGTCTCCGCCGCCCCGCCCCCGGTTCCGCCGGTGTCTACCCCACCGCGCGCCGTTGCACCGCTGGCAGGCTTCTTCATCGACCTGGGCATCGCCGCCGTTACCCTGGTCGGCCTGAGCATGGTCTCCGGCCTGTTCTGGGGCTTCTACCGTGCAATCGTGGTCAGCCGCGCCAACGCGGAGGCCAATGGCGGACTGACACCTGACGCTGTCGGCGCGGCAGTGGGCCAGCCCGGTGCCCTGGCGCAGATCCTGATGGCCCTGATCGCCACCGGTGGCGCCGCGCTGCTGCTGTACTTCTGGCGACGCCCGGCAAGCGCCGGCGAACGCATGGCGTCGCGACAGGCGTTGCTGCGGCCGTCCACCTGGGGCTGGACCCTGCTGGTGGCCACGCTGATCGTGCTCGGCAGCAACGGCATCGCCTTCCTTTCCAAGCAGTTCGGCATCGAGCCGGTGCCCACCAACGTGGAACTGATGCAGAGCGCGATCGCTCGCTTCCCGCTGTTCCTGGTGCTGTTTGCGGTCGTCCTCGCCCCCGCCTACGAAGAGCTGCTGTTTCGCCGCGTCCTGTTCGGGCGCCTGTGGCAAGCCGGCCGCCCCTGGCTGGGCCTGATCCTCAGCAGCCTGGCGTTCGCCCTGGTCCATGAAGTGCCCGGTGTCAGCAAGAACTCGCTGCTCGGCATGGCGCAGCTGTGGCTGGTGTACGGTGGCATGGGCGCCGCCTTCTGCTGGCTGTACCGCCGCACCGGCACCCTGTGGGCGGCGATTGCCGCGCATGCGCTGAACAACGCGGTTGCGCTCGCCGCGATGGTGTTCCTGGGGTCAACGTAACGCCGTGCCCGCTTGACGAAAGATTAAGCAGGTACGCTACACACTGCGCACATGAACACGGGGGCGGACCCATGAAACAACTGCTGCTGGCTCTAGTCATCACCACCTTGGTCAGTGCCTGTGCAACCACCACCTCGCCAACCGGACGACGGCAGATGGTGGGCGGTGTGTCGCAGGCACAGCTTGACCAGCTCGGTGCGCAGGCGTTTGCCGAGACCAAGCAGAAAGAGAAGATCAGCACCGATGGCCGCCAGAACGGCTACGTGCAGTGCGTGGTCAATGCGCTGGTCGCACAGCTGCCGCCTCAGTACCGTGGGGTACGGTGGGAGACTGCCGTATTCGTCGACAAGGAACCCAACGCCTTTGCCCTGCCCGGCGGCAAAGTGGGCGTGAACACCGGCATCTTCACCGTCGCCAGGAACCAGGACCAGTTGGCTGCCGTGATCGGTCATGAGATCGGCCACGTGATCGCGCGTCACCACGAGGAACGCATTACCCGGCAGATGGGCGCGCAGACCGGCCTGGCCGTGCTGGGCGCGCTGGCCGGTGCCGCCTATGGCGATGGTGCCGCCAATACGGTCAATCAGCTGGGCGGCATGGGCGCGCAGGCGGCCTTCCTGTTGCCCGGCTCGCGGACCCAGGAAAGCGAGGCGGACGTGATCGGCCAGCGGCTGATGGCGCAGGCCGGATTCAACCCGGCCCAGGCCGTGGATCTGTGGCAGAACATGATGGCCGCCAGCGGCGGTCGAAGCCCGCAATGGCTGTCCACCCACCCCGATCCGGCCAACCGGATCCAGGAGCTGCGACGCGACGCGCCGGGCCTGGCGCCGGTCTATCAGCAGGCCCAGGCGGCCGGGCTGCGGCCAAAGTGCGGATGAGTGCGCAGTTCTATGCTGTATTGCAGCACATAAAACGATTTCTCACGCCATCTGTTTCTGATACGTTTGGCGGCTCAGATTTTTCTGACAGTCCGACTTTGCCGCTATCCGGCGGTTCGATCGAGGTGAACGATGATTTTCCGTAACCACAAAGCTGTGCTTTCCGTCCTCGTCGCGACCGCCCTGACCGGCGCCGTGGTCACCGATGCCTTCGCGCAGTCCTCGCGTTCCTCCGACCGTGGCAGCCGCGGCGGCAGCAGCAAGCAGGCCAAGGCCGAACCGCTGTACCCGAATGCGACCCGCCAGGAGCCGACCGCCAAGGCCTCGGCCAAGATGGGCAGCAAGCTGCAGAAAATGATCGACAGCTACAACAAGGAAAAGTTCCCGGAGACGCGCACGCAGGCTGACGCGATCCTGGCTGACAGCGCCTCCAACGAGTACGACAAGTCGCTGGCCGCGCAGCTGGCCTCGCAGGCCGCCTACCAGACCGACGACACCCCGGCCGCCATCGCCTACCTGAAGCAGGTCATCCAGTTCAACGGCCTGGACAACAACGGCCACTTCCAGTCGATGCTGATGCTGGGCCAGCTGCAGCTGCAGGAAGACCAGACTGCCGAAGGCCTGGCCACCCTGGACAAGTACTTCGCCGAGAGCAAGTCGACCAAGCCGGAAGAGCTGATTGCCAAGGGCCAGGCGCTGTACCAGCTGGAGCGCTACCAGGAAGCGATCCCGGTGCTGAAGCAGGCCATCGCGGGCGCTGCCGAGCCGAAGGACAACTGGAACCAGCTGCTGATGGCGGCCCTTTCCGAAGCCGGCCAGACCGGTGAGGCCGTGCAGGCCGCAGAAGCGCTGGCGGCCAAGAACCCGTCGGACAAGAAGGCCCAGCTGAATCTGGCCAACATGTACATGCAGGCTGACCAGATGCCGAAGGCCGCCGCGGTGATGGACAAGCTGCGCAGCAGCGGCCAGCTCACCGAAGAGCGCGAGTACAAGCAGCTGTACTCGATCTATGCCAACACCGAGAACAAGGAAAAGGACGTCATCGCGGTCATCAACGAAGGGTTGCAGAAGGGCATCCTGAAGCCGGATTACCAGGTCTACCTGGCGCTGGCCCAGTCCTACTACTACTCCGACCAGGTGCCGCAGGCGATCGATGCGTGGCAGAAGGCCGCCCCGCTCTCCAAGGACGGTGAGACCTACCTGAACCTGGCACGCGTCCTGCATGCCGAAGGTCGCGTCCCCGAGGCCAAGCAGGCCGCCCAGCAGGCGCTGGCGAAGGGCGTGAAGAACCAGGCGGATGCCAAAAAAATCATCAACCTGAAGTAAGTAGGAATAACGCCTGAATGCCTGCTCAGTTGATGCGCAGGCGCTCAGGATTGGTATAAGCTTGGAGGTTCCTGCGGTGTCATGCACCGCTGATCAGGGATCCCGCCCCCGGGATTCCGGCCCCACTATTGAGCTCTTGGCGCATGACGGAACAACTAGTCGTTCACCGGTACGAACAACCCGATGACAAGGGGCTGAGCTGGCCTCGCATCGTCGGCATCGCGTTTGTAATTGCCCTGCATCTGGCCGCCTTCATGATGCTCCTGATTCCCGCCGTGGCTCCCAAGGCCGTCGCGGAGAAGGAGCGCAACGTCATGGTGACCATCGTCGACGCGCCGCCGCCGCCCCCACCGCCGCCGCCGCCGCCGCCGCCGCAGGATACTCCGCCACCGCCGGTGAAGAATCTGTCGCCGCCGAAGCCGTCGCCCGTACCGCCGCCGCCGCAGGCGCCGGTTGTCGACGTGCCGGAGCCGCGCCCGAACGATATCGTCACCCCGCCGTCGCCTCCGGCGCCGCCGGCACCGCCGACCTCGATCGAGGCCAGCGTGGACATCTCGTCGAAGGCCATGAATCCGCCGCGCTACCCGCCGGCAGCCTTCCGCGCAGGTATCCAGGGCGAAGTGATCCTGATCATTGATGTCGATGCCAGCGGCAACGTCACCAATGTCACGGTGGAAAAGTCCAGCCGTAACCGCGACCTGGACCGTGCTGCGATGGAAGCGGCTCGCAAGTGGCGCTTCAACGCCGCTGAAGCAGGCGGTAAGAAGACGGCAGGTCGCGTTCGCGTCCCGGTCAACTTTGCGCTGAACTGATGCGCCCGGGTGTCCGCCTGGCCACCCCCGCTCCCGGTTCGATTGTTTAGCTTAGCTACACCCTTTATCACCACACACAACAAAGGTAAGCGTCATGCTGCAGGAAATTTTCATCGCCGCTGCTGCCGGGGGCAATCCGTCCAACGCCCTGTCGCAGATGGGCTTCGAGCACCTGATCCACGAAATGACCACCAAGCCGGGTGATTTCGCGGTTTCCTGGGTCGTGCTGCTGACCCTGATCGCCATGTCGGCCATGTCCTGGTACTGGACCGTCATCAACATCTTCCGTGCCACCCGCCTGAAGAGCGCCGCTGATCGCGTCGTCAGCCTGTTCTGGGACACCCCGAACGCGCAGGACGCCATCCGTGCGATGGAAGAGCAGCCGGCTTCGGAGCCGTTCTCGAAGATCGCCCTGGACGCTGCCCAGGCAGCCGCCCACCACCAGCGCGCTGAAGGCGGTGCTACCGGCGGCGTCGGTGAGAACCTGAGCCGTTCGGAGTTCGTCGACCGCGCCCTGCGTCAGGCCGTCACCCGCGAAAGCAACAAGCTGCAGTCGGGCATGACCCTGCTGGCTACCGTCGGCGCGACCGCTCCGTTCGTCGGTCTGCTGGGTACCGTGTGGGGCATCTACGGCGCGCTGATCAAGATCGGTGCCACCGGCTCCGCTTCGATCGACGCCGTTGCCGGCCCGGTGGGTGAAGCGCTGATCATGACCGCGATCGGTCTGTTCGTCGCAATCCCGGCCGTGTTCGCCTTCAACTTCTTCAGCAAGATCAACAGCGCGACCATCAGCAAGTTCGATACCTTCGCGCACGACCTGCACGACTTCTTCGCCACCGGTTCGCGCGTCCGCTGATTGCGGCGCGCGTCACCCAGCGACAAAGTAAGTAGTCACCAAGATCTAGACGGAGCCCGTTATGGCTTTCAGTAGTGGTAACAGCGGCGGCCCCATGGCCGACATCAACGTTACGCCCCTCGTGGACGTGATGCTGGTGCTGCTGATCATCTTCATCATCACGGCGCCCCTGATGTCCCACAAGGTCAAGGTGGATCTGCCGGAAGCCAACCTGATCCAGAAGCCGGAAGATGCTGAAAAGCGTCCCAACCCGATCACGCTGGCAGTCAAGGAAGACGGCTCGATCTACTGGAACGACGAAGAAATCAACAAGCAGACTCTCGAGTCCCGCTTGGCGACCGCCGCACAGCAGACCCCGCAGCCGCCGCTGAACCTGCGTGGTGACCGCACCACCAAGATGCGCGTCATCAACGACCTGACCAAGGTCGCGCAGGAACAGGGCATGCTGGACGTCGGCTTCGTTGCGACCAAAGAAAAGGGGCAATAAGCCATGGCATTCAGTAGTGGTGGTGGCAAGGGCCCCATGGCAGACATCAACGTCACGCCCCTCGTGGACGTGATGCTGGTTCTGCTGATCATCTTCATCGTGACCGCGCCGATCATGACGTACCCGATCGCCGTGGACCTGCCGCAGCGCGTGCTCAACCCACCGCCGCAGCTGGTCGAACCGCCGCCGCCGATCGAACTGAAGATCGACGCCAGCAACCAGGTCTCGTGGAACAACAGCCCGATCAATACCAGCGAGCTGCAGCAGCGGATGGAGCAGGAGGTCCAGCGTGACCCGACCAACCAGCCGGAACTGCGCATCGACGCCAGCCCGGATTCCGAGTACGACGTGATGGCCAAGGTTCTGGCCGCCGCGAAGAATGCTCAGATGAAGAAGATCGGTTTTGTGCAGCAGTAAACGCGACACCGCAACACAACAGTCATGACGCGACTGCAGACGCCCCTGGAAACAGGGGCGTTTTTTTTTGTCCTCGTCCTGGCACATGGGATGGGGTCAGAACGCCTTTCCTTCGGAAAAGGGATCTGACCCCATCCGGCAGCATGCGCCGCTATGATCGGCGCATGCTTGCCCTCTTCGATTCCCTGCGCCATTGGCTCGACGGTATCGCCCACCTCGGCACGATCCTGGCGGTGGCTTACCTGCTGTACCTGTTCGCGCTGGCGGGCTGGATCATGCTGCAGAAGCGCGAGCCGGTGGCCACGCTGAGCTGGATCCTTTCGTTGGCACTGCTCCCCTATCTGGGGCTCTTCATCTACTACCTGCTGGGCCCGCAGAAGGTGAAGCGGCAACGGCTGCGTCGTGGCCGTGCACGCTCGGGCATGGAGCACTACAGCGATGTCTGCCCGCCCGATTCGGACTGCACCGAACTGGCCAAGGTTGCCCAGGCAACGACCGGACTGGCCCCAAGCAGTGCCACCGAAGTGACCTGGCTGGTGGACGGTGCGGCGACCTACGCGGCCTTGCTGGAAGCCGTTGCACAGGCGCACGATCACATCCATCTGGAGTACTACATCTTCAATCCGGATCACGCAGGCACCGCCCTGCGCGATGCCCTGGTCGAGCGCGCACGTGCCGGTGTGCAGGTGCGCCTGCTGCTGGATGCGGTGGGCTCATCCGCCCTGCCCCGCCGTTTCCTGCAGCCCCTGCTCGACGCCGGCGGTGAAGCGATCTGGTTCCACCCACGGCAGCTGCTGAAACCGTTCAAGCGCCCGTGGCTGAACCTGCGCACGCACCGCAAGCTGGTGATTGTCGATGGCCGCCTGGCCTTCACTGGCGGCATCAACATCACCGACGAGGAAGACGAAAGCCGCAGGCCCGACGCTTATCGCGACCTGCACATGCGCATCCGCGGTCATGTGGTGCGCAGTCTGCAGCTGGTGTTCGCCGAGGACTGGCTCTACGCCAGTGGCCAGGAACCCTCGCGGATGGATATCGCCCGCCTGTGGCCGGCCGATATGCCGCTGCGCGGGGATGGCGCGATCAACGCGCAGGTATTGGTGTCCGGCCCGGATTCGGGCTGGGAGACGATCCACCGGCTGCACGTCGCCGCCATCCAGGAAGCGCACGAGCGGGTGTGGCTGGTGACGCCCTATTTCGTGCCGGGTGAAGCGGCGCGGATGGCGCTGACTTCGGCCGCGCTGGGCGGCCTGGACGTGCGCCTGCTGGTACCGAAAATGAGCGATTCGTGGTTCGTCACCCAGGCCGCGCGCTCGTACTTCGATGAGCTGTTGCATGCCGGCGTGAAGATCTACGAGTACGGCCCGCGCATGCTGCACACCAAGGCGTTCATCGCCGACGACGACGTCTGCATTGTCGGCAGTGCCAACTTCGACCACCGCAGCTTCCGCCTGAACTTCGAGCTGTCGATGATGATCAGCGACCGGGACCGCGTGGCGGCCCTGGCCGAGCTGCTGCAGGGTGAATTCGATTGCGCCACCCGGGTGCATGACCAGGCCGGGCGCTCGCTGTGGCTGCACCGCCTGCCCGAGGCCTTCGCCCGGCTGGCCTCGCCGCTGCTGTGATGCAGCGCTACACTGCGGCGATCATCCGGGGAGCCCGACTATGTACTGGTTGTACCTGCTGCTGGCGCTGGGCTGCTTTGCCTTCGCGCTGAAGACCCCGAGCGCGGGGTTGATGACCCTGTGCCTGCTGGCGGCGCTCGGCTTCCTGCTGGCCTGGGTACGCGGTCGTTACGTGGCCCGTTTCGGCGACCTGCAGCGCGACCCGGCCACCCTGATCGATGCCGAGGAACTGCGCCGCCTGCGCGAGCAGGCCCAGGCGCGCCGCAACGATGACGCCAACGACAACGATCCGTCCCCTCTTTCCAAGTAGTTCCGTTCCATGACCCAGCTCAGCGTCAACGTCAACAAGATCGCCGTCCTGCGCAATTCGCGCGGCGGTGCCGAACCGGACGTGGTGCGCGCCGCCCAGGCCTGCCTGGATGCCGGCGCGCATGGCATCACCGTGCATCCGCGGCCGGACCGCCGCCACATCACCGCTGAGGACGTGCTGGCCCTGTCCACGTTGACCCGCGCGCGTGGCGTGGAATTCAACATCGAGGGCAATCCATTTGCGCCGCCGCGCGAGGGGTACCCGGGGCTGCTGCCGCTGTGCGAACAGACCCGTCCGGCGCAGGCCACCCTGGTGCCCGACGGCGATGGCCAGATCACCTCCGACCACGGTTTCGACTTCGAACGCGACGTCGAGCGCTTGCGCCCGTTGATTGCCCAACTGAAGGCGATGGGCTGCCGGGTCAGCCTGTTCGTGGATGCGGGCAACCCGTCGCTGGAGCAGGCTGCCGAGGTCGGTGCCGACCGCATCGAGCTGTACACCGGCCCCTACGCAGAGGCGCATGCGGCGGGCGACGCTGCGGCAATGCTCGAACTGTTCGCCACTGCGGCGCGGCGGGCGCAGGCGGTGGGCCTGGGCGTCAACGCCGGGCACGACCTGTCGCAGGACAACCTGCGCGATTTCCTGGGCCACGTGCCGGACGTGCTGGAGGTGTCGATTGGCCACGCGCTGATCGGCGAGGCACTGTATGACGGGCTGGATGCCACCGTGCGCGGGTACTTGGCGCTGCTTTGATGCATTGCAGCCGAGCCTAGGCTCGGCTCTACAAGGTATCCGTATCCACTGTAGAGCCGAGCCCACGCTCGGCTCAGACTTGCCCTGAACCCTTCAGACAGCCGTCGCAGCCATTGAGACGGTGGCGACGTACCCTGCCGCAATGGGTATTGCGATCAAGGGCCGAGGTTCCACGTCCCACCTTGCTGGGCGCTTCGAAAGCACCGTCAGCGAGGCGGTGGACGACGGCTGGGCGGTCGATGAGAGCGAGGAGTTCCTCGCGCCGCGCCTGCGCACCGAGGTGCGCGCCGAGACCGCGCGCAGCATCATCACCCGCAACACTTCGCCAGACGTCGGCTTCAGCCAGTCGGTGAATCCGTATCGCGGTTGTGAGCATGGGTGTTCCTACTGCTTCGCGCGCCCTTCCCATGCCTATCTGAACCTGTCACCTGGCCTGGACTTCGAGACCAAGCTGTTCGCCAAGACCAATGCGCCTCAGCTGCTGCGCAAGGAACTGTCGAAACCCGGTTACGTGCCGCAGCCGATCGCGCTGGGCATCAACACCGATGCATATCAGCCGATCGAGCGCAAGTTCAAGCTGACCCGCCAGCTGATCGAAGTGATGCTGGAAACCAGGCATCCGTTCTCGCTGATCACCAAGAACGCACTGGTCGAGCGCGACATTGATCTGCTCGCGCCGCTGGCGGCGGAGAACCTGGTCAGTGTGCATTTCTCGGTGACCTCGCTGGACCCGCATCTCTCCGCGAAGCTGGAACCGCGCGCATCAGCACCCCATGCACGATTGCGCGCGATGAAGCGCCTGCATGACGCGGGTATCCCGGTGGGCGTGATGGTGGCACCGGTGATTCCGTGGATCAACGACAGCGAACTTGAAGCGGTGCTGGAGGCTGCGCACGATGCAGGCGCCAGTACCGCAGGCTACGTGCTGCTGCGCCTGCCGCTGGAAGTGGCGCCACTGTTCCGCGACTGGCTCGATACCCATCATCCCGATCGCGCCGCGCACGTGATGAGTACCATCCAGCAGCTGCGTGGTGGCAAGGACTACGACAGCCAGTTCGGCACCCGCATGCGCGGCCAGGGCGTGTATGCCGATCTGTTGAACAACCGCTTCAAGCTGGCGCGCAAGCGGTTGGGATTCAATGCGCAGAACAGCCATTGGCCGAAGCTGGATTGCAGCCGGTTCCAGAAGCCGTTGCCGCCGAAGAAGGATTCG
Source organism: Stenotrophomonas sp. pho (assembly GCF_006228405.1). Classification (NCBI taxonomy): domain Bacteria; kingdom Pseudomonadati; phylum Pseudomonadota; class Gammaproteobacteria; order Lysobacterales; family Lysobacteraceae; genus Stenotrophomonas; species Stenotrophomonas sp. pho. The sequence goes on from NZ_CP029759.1 coordinate 17,052, forward strand.
CCGCAAGGGTCGTTGTTCTGAGGCCATCAGTCGAGCATGGCTCGACTGTACATCAAGGCCGACGAGCAGTTCGGCGTCACCCCCCAAACAACTTCTGCGCACTCTGGAACAGGATCCAGCTGGTGGCGATGAACTTGTCGCCACCCTGTGGCCGATTGCCGCGATGGGTGTGGGTGAACGCCGTCGGCGCAATCAGCAAACTGCCGGTGCGCGGCGCGATCTTCCGCCCCTGGAACAGGAACTCGGTTTCGCCCTCGTCGAAGTCGTCATTGAGGTACAGCGTCCACAGTACATGCCGGTGCAGGGTCTCGGCCTGCGCATCCTTCGGGTACAGCTCGCAGTGCCAGTACGGGTAGCCACCCTCGCCCGCGGCGTACCACTGCAGGTTGATCGCACCCGGACGAAGGCAGGTGCGGGCCAGGTCGGCCAGCTGCTGTTGCGGCATGTCGGGAAAGTCCTCGGCAGACAGGCGTCGCGGTTGGCCATTGCTGTCCTGGATCTGCAACATCAGCGGCGCGATCAATGCCTGTGGATAACGGCGTAGATAAGTCAGCAGGCCGTTGAACACCGCGATCTGCAGCTGCTGGTCGACGTCCTGCCAACCGTCCAGGCCACTGATGCGCAGATCCTTGCTGTGCTTGAGTTCGGGGAACACGCCACTGCCCACCGCACCGGGCAGCAGGCCACGCGTGGCACGCATGCGCTCGACGATGGCCGCGCAGACCTCACTGGGGACGGCGTTGTGGATGACTTCGATGAAATCGACCGGGCCCTGCTCGTGCATGCGTGCATTCCTTCGGCGGCAACGGCTTGATGGTGCCGTTTGCCGCCCGCGGTGTCACCCTGCGGTCATGTCATCGAACTGCCATGACCGCCGTCAGGCGTCGAGCCGTCAGCCCTGCGCTTCGTCGTGCGCGTGGTGGTAACGCACCGCTTCGGCCACTTCCTCGCGCGAACCCAGGAACACCGGCACGCGCTGGTGCAGCTGGTCGGGCTGGATGTCGAGGATGCGCTCGCGGCCGGTCCAGGCGGCGCCGCCGGCCTGTTCGACCAGCAGGCCCATCGGATTGGCTTCGTACATCAGGCGCAGCTTGCCGGCCTTGGACGGATCCTTCTTGTCCCACGGGTAGATGAAGATGCCGCCGCGGGTCAGGATGCGATGCACGTCGGCCACCATGCTGGCGATCCAGCGCATGTTGAAGTTCTTGCCGCGCGAGCCTTCCTTGCCGGCCAGCAGATCACTGACGTAGGCCTGCATCGGCGCTTCCCAGTGACGCTGGTTGGACATGTTGATGGCGAATTCCTGGGTGGCCGCCGGAATCTGCATGTTCTCGGTGGTCAGCACGAACTCGCCCTTCTCGCGGTCCAGGGTGAAGGCGTGGGTGCCATGGCCGACGGTCAGCACCAGCTGGGTGCTGGGCCCGTAGATGCAGTAGCCAGCGCCGATCTGCTTGCTGCCCGGCTGCAGGAAGGCGTCATCGCCCGGCAGCTCGACGTTGGTCGGGCAACGCAGCACGGAGAAGATGGTGCCGACGGAGACGTTGACGTCGATGTTGGAGCTGCCGTCGAGGGGATCGAACAGCAGCAGGAAATCACCGCGCGGGTAGATGTCCGGCACCGGCTGGCTGTGGTCCATTTCCTCCGAGGCGCAGGCGGCAAGGTGGCCACCCCAGGCATTGGCTTCGAGCAGGATCTCGTTGCTGATCACGTCCAGCTTCTTCTGTGCTTCACCCTGCACGTTGCCGGTACCGGCGTCGCCGAGCACGCCACCGAGGGCGCCCTTGCTGACGGCGATGGAAATGCTGGTGCAGGCGCGGGCGACCACGGCGATCAGCTGGCGCAGGTCGGCATTGATGCGGCCGGCGTGCTGTTCCTGGATCAGGAAGCGGGTCAACGAAGTACGGGACATGGTCGGGCAGGTCTCGGCAGCGGGAAAACGCCTATTGTCGCCCGTCTGGCGGGGGCGTGCGTGAGCGCGGGAAGGCGTAATCGTTTCCAGATGCGTTGCGCTCGTGGCGCCTTCCTTCATGGAGGCACAGGGCGAGGTACACCGTGGCCAGGACACGCCGTAAACCCATCCATGGGGGCTCGGTCGGCGCATCCATGCGCCTCACGGTCCTGGCCACGGTGTACCTCGCCCTGCGCTTCAGGGTTCGCCGCGAGCGCGGAGGGTGTGGCAAAGGCAGAGGCAAAGCAGAAGCAAAAACAAAGGCGCCTTTCGGCGCCTTTGTTGTCAAACCACTGGTGCGTTGCTTCAGCCCTTGGCGACGGTGGCCACGGCCTTGGCGACGTATTCCAGGTTGTTCTGGTTCAGCGCGGCCACGCAGATGCGGCCGGTGCCGACGGCGTAGATGCCGAACTCGTCGCGCAGGCGTTCGACCTGCTCACGGCTCAGGCCCGAGTAGGAGAACATGCCGGCCTGTTCGTTGATGAAGCCGAACTGCGGCGCACCGGCAGCGGCCAGCTTTTCGACCAGGCCCTGGCGCAGGGCGTGGATGCGCTCGCGCATCTCGGTCAGCTCCTGCTCCCACATCGCGCGCAGTTCCGGGTTGGTCAGCACGCCGGCCACCAGCGCGGCACCGTGGGTGGACGGGCTGGAGTAGATGGTGCGGATCACACGCTTGACCTGCGACTGCACGGCCTTGGCGTCAGCAGCGGTCGGCGCCACCATCGACAACGCACCCACGCGCTCGCCATACAGCGAGAACGACTTGGAGTACGAGTTGGCGACGATGAAGCTGTCGATGCCGGCTTCGGCGATGATGCGCACGGCGGCGCCATCCTGCTCGATGCCCTTGTCGAAGCCCTGGTAGGCCATGTCGATGAAGGGGAACAGCTGCTTGTCCTTCAGCAGTTGCGCGACCTGCTTCCACTGGCTGACCGTGAGGTCGGCACCGGTGGGGTTGTGGCAGCAGGCGTGCAGCAGCACTACGGTGCCGGCTTCCAGCTTGCCGAGGTCGGCCAGCATGCCGTTGAAGTCGACGCCATGGCTGGCCGGATCGAAATAGGTGTAATCCAGCACCTCGAAACCGGCCGCGCTGAACACCGCACGGTGGTTCTCCCAGCTCGGGTTGCTCAGCGCCACGGTGGCGTGCGGCAGCAGCTTCTTCAGCACGTCGGCGCCGACGCGCAGCGCACCGCTGCCACCGACGGTCTGTGCGGTGGTGACGCGGCCGGCGGCCAGCAGCGGCGAGTCTTTGCCGAACACCAGCTCTCGCGTGGCCTGCGTGTATGCCGGCAGGCCATCGATCGGCAGGTAGCCGCGCGGTTTGGCGTCAGCGGCAAGCTGCTGCTCGATCTGCTTGACGGCGCGCAGCAGCGGGATGCGGCCGCTCTCGTCGTAGTAGATGCCCACACCCAGGTTGACCTTGGTCGGGCGGCTGTCGGCGTTGTACGCCTCGGTCAGGCCCAGGATCGGGTCGCCTGGGACCAGTTCCACGTTTGCAAAGAAGGACACGGCGGTACTCGTTCGGTAGACGGAAAGGGGAGGAAGTGCGCTACGCGGTCTGCGGCCTTGCAGCCGGAAACAGCCCATCGTAACAAAGCCTGCCGGGGCTGGCCGCCGCCGTCGTCATCCGTAGCCCCGTACCATGACGTGCGTTGCCGCCTGATCCATCAACCTGAATCATGAATCCCGCCGCACGTCGCCATTGCCTGCCGTTGTCCATCCTCCTGCTGTCGCCCTGGGCGGCCGTGGCCGGGCCCGCACCGACCGCCCTGCCCAGCGTGCAGGTGCAGGCAGCGCGGGTGCCGGGCATCGACCCGTTCGCGTTGCCGGCCAGCCTGGACACGGTCTGGATCGACGCCGGCCGCGCCGGCGCCGGCGCACAGCTGTCCGAGGCGCTGGCCGGGGTCCCGGGCCTGGTCGCCCGTGACCGCCAGAACTTCGCGCAGGACACCCAGCTGTCGATCCGTGGCTTTGGTGCGCGCTCGACCTTCGGTGTGCGTGGGGTGCGGGTGTTGATCGACGGGGTGCCGGCGACCATGCCCGACGGACAGGGCCAGCTGTCGCATGCCAGCCTGCTCGGTGCCGAACGGATCGACGTGCTGCGCGGACCGTTCTCGGCGCTGTACGGCAATTCCTCCGGCGGCGTGCTGCAGGTCTGGAGCGCACAGGGCCAGGCCGGCGACCCGTGGCGGCTGCGCGTCAACGCGGGTGCCGACAACACGCTCAGCGTCGGCGCGCAACTGAAGGGTGCCGGCCGTGTTCTGGATTACAACATCGCCGCCAATCACTTCCGCACCGATGGCTGGCGCGACCACAGCCGTGCCCGCCGCGAATCGCTCGCTGCGCGTATCGGTGGCGATCTCGGCGGGGGGCGGCTGGAGCTGCTGCTCAATGCCTTCGACGCCCCCGATGCGCAGGACCCGCTGGGCCTGAGCCGTACCCAGGTGGCGGCCGATCCGCGCCAGGCCACCGCCGTGGCGCACCAGTACAACACCCGTAAATCGGTGCGCCAGCAGCAGGCTGGCCTGCGCTGGACCCGTGAAACCAGGGCGCAGCGTTGGCAGCTGATGGGCTATGCCGGCCAGCGCGCGGTACGCCAGTACCTGCCGATCCCGCCGGCAGCTCAGACCAACAGCCCGTTGCATGCCGGCGGGGTGATCGACCTGGAGGGCGGCTATGGCGGGCTGGACGCGCGCTGGGGCTGGCACGGCGACCTCGCCGGCCGACCGCTGGATCTGGTGGCCGGGCTCAGCGCCGACCGCCAGCGCCAGCATCGCACCGGCTACGAGAACTTCATCGGCAGCACTTTCGGCGTGCGTGGGCGGCTGCGCAGAGACCAGATCGACACCGTGCAGAACGTCGATCAGTTCGCCCAGGCGTGGTGGCAGTGGAGTCCACGCTGGTCATTGCTGGCTGGCGTGCGTCACAGCGCCGTGCGCTTCGAATCCGACGATCGCTACATCACCGCCCGCAACCCGGACGACAGCGGCCACCGCCGCTACCAGGCCACCACGCCGGTGGCCGGAATCAGCTTCGAGGCCAGCCCGCAGTGGCGACTGCACGCGGCGGTGGGCCGTGGCTTCGAGACGCCCACCTTCAACGAGCTGGGGTATCGCGCCGACGGGCAGGCGGGACTGGCGCTGGATCTGGCGGCGGCGCGCAGCCGCAGCCTGGAGGTGGGCAGCAAATGGCATGCACAGGACGGAACCCAGCTCGATATCAGCCTGTTCCGCGCAGATACCGACGATGAGTTGGCAGTTGCCAGCAACATCGGCGGACGCAGCACCTATCGCAACATCGGCCGCACCCGCCGCCAGGGTGTGGAACTGGGCTACCGGCAGCCGTTGGCAGAACAGTTGGAACTGCAGGTGGCCTGGACCTGGCTGCAGGCGCAGGTGCGTGCGCCGTACCTGACCTCGAACACCTGGGTTTCCGCCGGCAGCCGCTTGCCCGGCGTACCGCGCCAGCAGGCGTTTGCCCGGCTGCAGTGGACCCCGGCCGACTGGCAGTGGGCGCTGGAGGCCGCCGCCAGCACCGATACCCTGGTCAACGACGTGGCCACGGAGCGGGCGCCGGGCTACGCGTTGCTGAACCTGGAGGCCGGTCGTTTCTGGACACTGCCAGGTGGCGACCTGCGCGCCTTCGCCCGGCTGGAGAACGTGCTGGACCAGGCCTACATCGGCTCGGTGATCGTCAACGACGGCAACGGGCGCTTCTACGAACCGGGGCCCGGGCGCCGGGCCAGCGTGGGCCTGCAATGGTCGTGGCGCTGAAAGGGGTAGTGCGGGCCGCTGGCCGGCATCGCGCCGTGCACGACGGCAGGAGGTTGCCGGCCAGCGGCTGGCACTACCCGTAAATCGGGGCCTTGGCCGGCATCGCGCCGCGCAGGGCGTCAGGGGGTTGCCGGCCAGGGGCCGGCACTACCCGTCAGTCGGGCGCCTTGGCCGGTACGAACGGCGAGGTCGGGTCGCTGGCCGGGAAGGTCTCCTCCAGCGCCTCGTCCTGGTTGTCGCTGGCGCGCTGCTTGCGTTCGCGACGTTTGAGCGGGCTTTCCTGGCCGCCGCGATGGCGGTCGCCGCCATCCTTGCGGTCCTGGGCGGCCTGTTCAGCCTCGTGCTTCACCGGCAGATGGTCGCCACCGTGCTCGGCGTCGTAGAAAGGTGCGCCGGTGCCGCGGTAGTCGGCATTGTCGGCATCGCGCTTGCCGCGCTGTTCACCGGGAATGGGCGGGTGGTTTTCCCGCAACGGGTCTCGGGAATTCTCTCGGCTCATGGTCTGGCTACCTGCGCTCGGGGCTCCCACTACACCGCGCCACAGGTAAAGCCGCCGCGAACCCGGCGTCATGAACATCTCGCTCACCCCCGGTAACGGCACCGCGCGTATTCCTGCCCACCCGCCCCCGCTGCAGGAGCCGGCCATGCCCCGTCTTGAACGACCCGCAACGTCCGTGTTCAACGCCCTGCTCGATCCGCTCGGCCAGCGCAGCGCGCAGCGCCGTACGCGTCGCCATGAAGACCCCCAGGCGGTGGCGCAGGACTACCTGCAGTACATGCTCAGCGACTACGAGGAGCGCCGCGGGCAGAGCCACCGGAACTGGCGCGACCTGTGCCCGGTGTATGCCTTCGCGTTGACCACGCATGCCGCGGATTGGCCACGCGGTGATGCCGCCGATACCTGCGAGGAACTGGCCGAGCACTGGGAACAGATGCGCGGGCAGTCACGCTTGGGCTGGTCGCAGGCGCGGCCGGTGGTGGAAGACGCCTGGCGCGCGCTGGACCATATTCCGGCGGCGGCGGTGAGGCCGTTGCTGCAGTAGTGCCGGCCGCTGGCCGGCAACCCCAGGAAACTTCAGGCCGCGAGCTCTGCCGGCCAGCGGCCGGCACTACCGCATCTGCGTAGAACCCACGTGCACGGTATCGACACGGGTGGTTTACACCGCCCATCCGAAGCTGGATGCCCTGCCCCGCCAAAGGTACGCCCATGGCCCGCCCGATCTGGACCGGCACGCTGTCGTTTGGCCTGCTCAACGTGCCGGTGTCGCTGATGTCCGGCGAACGCAAGGTCGACCTGCAGTTCCGCATGCTCGATTCCCGCGATCGCAAACCGATCCGTTTCGAACGGGTCAACGCCGACACCGGCGAGGAGGTGCCCTGGAAGGACATCGTCAAAGCCTATGAGTACGACAAGGGCAGTTATGTCGTGCTGGAGGAAGGTGATATCCGCTCGGCCGCGCCTGAAAGCCACGAAGCGGTGGAGGTGGAATCATTCGTGGATGCGGCGCAGATCGACCCGCGCTATTACGAGAAACCGTATCTGCTGGTGCCCGGCAAGAAGGCCGAGAAGGGCTATGTGCTGCTGCGCGAAACGTTGCGCAGCACCGGCAAGGTGGGCATCGCGCGGGTGGTGGTGCGTACGCGCGAATACCTGTGTGCGGTGATGCCGCATGAGGACGCACTGGTGCTGATGATCCTGCGCTATCCGCAGGAACTGGTGGATCCCGAGGACTACAAGCTGCCCACCGGCAAGCTGTCCGACTATCGCATCACCAGCAAGGAAACGGCGATGGCCGAGCAGTTGATCGAGTCGATGGCCGGCGATTGGGATCCGTCGCAGTACCACGATGAATTCCGCGAGCGCCTGCAGCAGGTGTTGAACAAGCGCATCAAGTCCAAGGGCGGCACCACGCGGGTGGACGATGAGCCGGCACCGCGCGAGGACGCCAGTACCAATGTGGTCGACTTCATGGCGCTGCTGCAGAAGAGCCTGGATGCGAACAAGCGAACGCCAGCGAAGAAGGCCGCAACGCGCAAAGCAGCCGCCAAGTCGCCAGTGAAGAAGGCCGCAAAGAAGACAACGAAGAAGGCTGCAAAGAAGACCGCACCCCGACGCAAGGCGGGGTGAGCCATGTCGTTGCACCAGTATCGGCGCAAACGCCGGCTTGGCGGTGGCGCCGGGCAGACAACGGAGCCGGACGACACGCCCGCACCGGGCGACCCGAAGCGGCGGCCGACCTTTGTCATCCAGCTGCACCATGCCAGCTCGCGTCACTATGACTTCCGCCTGGAAATGGACGGCGTACTGAAGAGCTGGGCGGTGCCCAAGGGGCCTTCCCTACGCGTCGGTGAAAAGCGGCTGGCCGTGGAAGTGGAAGACCATCCGTTGTCCTACGCCGGTTTCGAGGGAGACATTCCTGAAGGTCACTATGGTGCGGGCCACGTGGAAGTCTTCGATCACGGCACCTGGGCCTGTGAAGGCGATCCACTGCAGGCACTGGCGGCGGGCAGGATCGACTTCGTGCTGCATGGACAACGCCTGGCCGGTGGCTGGAAGCTGGTGCGGACCGCGATGAAGGGACGCCAGGTGCAGTGGCTGTTGATCAAGCGCGGTGACGGGGAAGCGCGCGACGCGGAGGCGGATGACCTGCTGACGGCACCGATGCCGAAACGAACACCTGCGGCGAAGAAGCGTTCCGCGGACAAGACGGCGCGAGCTGCACTCGTCGCACGCACGACCACACCCAAGGCCGATGTGCGCTGGCATGCACGCGCGCTGCAACTGCACGGCGCACGTGACGCACCCTACCCGCATGCATTCAAACCGCAGTTGACCGATCATCGCGACAGTGCGCCGGACGGCGACCGCTGGTTGCATGAGATCAAGTGGGATGGCTATCGCCTGCTGGCCGATCTGCACGAAGGCAAGGTGACGCTGCGCTCCCGCAACGGCCTGGATTGGACCGGTGATTTCCCCGAGGTGGTACAGGCCGTGCAGGCACTGCCGGTGCGGGATGCGCGCCTGGACGGTGAGCTTGTGGTGCTGGGCCGGGATGGACGCAGCGACTTCGCCGCGCTGCAGCGCGTGATCGACGGGAGTTCGAAGCAACCGTTGCGCTACATCGTTTTCGATCTGCCGGGTGTGGCCGGCGTGGACATCAGTCGTTCACCGCTGCTGGAGCGCAAGGCGCTGCTGAAGGATCTCATCGGTCCCACGCCCGGAACCCTGGCCTTCAGCGAGCACGTGATCGACCATGGCCCGCAGGTATTCGATGCCAGCGGCAAGGCGGGATTCGAAGGCATCGTCAGCAAGCAGGTGGATGCGCCCTACGTGAACACCCGTGCACGCAGCTGGGTGAAGGTGAAGCACGAAGACACCGACGAGTTCGCGATTGTCGGCTACACGGCACCGAAGGGCTCCCGGGTGGGGTTCGGCTCGCTGCTGCTGGCGACGCCGGACAAGGGCGCCTTGCGCTATGTGGGCCGCGTTGGCACCGGCTTCGACGACGAAAGCCTGCGCGCGCTGCACAAGGCGCTGCAGCCGTTGGCGGTGAAGACGCCTGTGCTGCAGCTGCCGGCGCACGTGCCGTTCCGCGCCGCCAGCGTGCGCTGGGTGAAGCCGGTGACGGTGGCGGAGGTGGCATTCCGTGGCTGGGGCAAGGAAGGCCTGCTGCGCCAGGCCAGTTTCAAGCGGCTGCGCAGCGACAAGCAGAAGGAGGACCTGGGAGTGGCCGTCTCGAGTGCTGAAGCCGGGGGCGAGGTCCAGATCACCCATCCAGAGCGGGTGGTGTTCCCAAGGCAGAAGCTCAGCAAGGGCGACGTGGCGGACTACTACCAGCGCGTGGCGCGCTGGATCCTGCCCGAAATTGTCGGGCGGCCCTTGTCACTGCTGCGCTGCCCGGATGGCGTGGGCAAGGCCTGCTTCTTCCAGAAGCACCATGGCCCCGGCCTGGGCGATGCCGTGCACGCGGTGCCCCTTCAGCAGAAGAGCGGCCGCGAGGACTACGTCTACATCGACGATGTGCGGGGCCTGCTGCAACTGGTGCAGATGAACACCCTGGAGCTGCATCCGTGGGGCGCGACCGTGGCCGATCCCGAGCACCCGGATCGCTTGGTGTTCGACCTCGATCCCGGTGAAGGGGTGGGTTGGGCAGAGGTGAAAGCTGCTGCGCGTGATGTCCGTGACCGCCTGCAGGAAGTCGGCCTGAAGAGTTTCGTGCGGCTGTCCGGTGGCAAGGGCGTGCACGTGGTGGTGCCGCTGCGGCCCAAGGCCGACTGGGAACAGGCCAAGGCGTTCTGTGAGGCGTTCGCCCGGGCGATGGCGGAGCGGGCGCCCGACCGCTACGTGGCGACAATGAGCAAGGCCAAGCGTGGCGGCGTCATTTTCATCGACTGGCTGCGCAATACGCGGGGTGCCACCAGTGTGTGCTCGTGGTCGTTGCGTGCGCGCGATTCCGCCGGTGTGGCAGTACCGCTGCGCTGGGATGAACTGGCTCGTATCAGTGCCGCCGACGCATTTCCCATGGGCAAGGCGCTGGCGAGGGCGCAACGCCTGAAGAGTGACCCATGGCAGGGCATCGCGCAGTTGAAGCAGACGCTGCCGTCGCTGAAGCGGTAGTGCCGGCCGCTGGCCGGCAACGGCAGGATGGCCGAGGTTGCCGGCCAGCGGCCGGCACTACCTGCATGCGCTCAGCGCGGATCGCGCGAGGGACGACGGCCGAACCACCAGCCGGCCAGCAGTTGCAACGGCAGCGACGCCAGCAGTGAAATGACGAACCAGAACGGGAAATCCGCACCCGCCGTCCACATGGCGTAGCCACAGCCCAGCGCGACCAGCGACCAGATCGAGAAGCCGTGCGATCGCGGCCAGCAGGGCGCGTAATAGGTGGCAAAGGAAACCCCGGCGATGCCACCGAGCACGCTGAAGGTGAGATCCCAGCCCAGCTGCACGCTGTTGTTGTCCGGCGACAGGCCCAGCAACGGTGGCAGCCAGCTGGCGACGCTGCTGACCAGCGCAAGCGACAGCACACCGCCGATCAGGGCAACGAGGGACAGGAACAGGGTCTTGAGCACGCCAGGCATGCGCGCATTGTACGGCTGCGGCGGAGAACCCGGCATGCCGGCCAGCGGCCGGCACTACCGAAATGTGTGTGGATCCGATCCGATGAATCGGCATGGCCGCCGCGTCCGTGGGAGAGGGGGACGGAGCGACGGCGGCCATGCACAGGCGGTCAGGCGGCGAAGTCGAGCACCACGCGGCCTTCGATGGTGCCCGCATGCATGCGCGCGAACACGTCGTTGATGTTTTCCAGGCGGTCGGTGCTGACCGTGGCCGCGACCTTGCCCTCGGCGGCGAACTGCAGCGATTCCTGCAGGTCCAGGCGGGTACCGACGATCGAGCCGCGCACGGTAATGCCGTTGAGCACCATGCCGAAGATGTCCAGCGGGAAGTTGCCGGGCGGCAGGCCATTGAGCGAGACAGTGCCGCCACGGCGCACCATGCCCAGTGCCTGCTCGAACGCCTTCGGCGATACCGCGGTGACCAGCGCACCGTGGGCGCCGCCGATTTCCTTCCTGAGGAACGCGGCCGGGTCGGTGGTGCGCGCGTTGACGGTGACCTGCGCGCCCAGCTGGCGGGCCAGTGCCAGCTTGGCGTCGTCCACGTCCACTGCGGCCACGTTCAGGCCCATCGCACGGGCATACTGCACGGCCATGTGGCCCAAGCCACCGATGCCGGAAATCGCCACCCAGTCACCGGGCTTGGTGTCGGTGACCTTCAGGCCCTTGTAGACGGTCACGCCGGCGCACAGCACCGGCGCGATCTCGACGAAGCCCACCTCCTTCGGAAGCAGGCCGACATAGTTGGCATCGGCCAGTGCGTACTCGGCGAAGCCGCCGTTGACCGAGTAGCCGGTGTTGCGCTGCGTCTCGCACAGTGTTTCCCAGCCACCCAGGCAGTGTTCGCAATGACCACACGCCGAGTACAACCAGGGGATGCCGACCCTGTCGCCTTCCTTGACGTGCCCTACCCCGCCTCCCACGGCCACGACGTGCCCCACGCCCTCGTGGCCGGGGATGAACGGCGGGTTCGGTTTCACCGGCCAGTCGCCCTCGGCGGCGTGCAGGTCGGTGTGGCAGACGCCACAAGCCTCGATCTTGACCAGTACCTCGCCCGCCCCCGGGCGCGGTACCGAGACTTCCTCGATCACCAGTGGCTTGCCGAACTCACGCACGACAGCGGCCTTCATGGTGGAATTCATGTTCGGATCTCCGTAGTGCGCTTGCCCACAGAATGACGCCGGCGCGAGGCCGGCGCTTTGATCACGATCAAACCTTTGAAGATCCGCGAAGCAGGTTCAGCTGGCCAGCACCGAGGCCTCGCGGGCCAGGCGCTCGATGGCGTCCCAGTCGCGGGTCTGCAGCAGCGCCGGGGTGGTCAGCCACGAACCGCCCACGCACAGCACGTTGGGCAGGTGCAGGAACTGCGGCGCGGTCTGCGCGCTGATGCCGCCGGTCGGGCAGAAGCGCACATCGGCGAACGGGCCGTGCCAGGCGGCCAGCAGCGCGGCGCCGCCGGCCTGCACGGCCGGGAAGAACTTGAAGGTGTCCGCGCCGTGCTCCAGGCCCTGGATCAGGTCCGAAGCGGTGGCAGCACCGGGCAGGTACGGCAGATCGGCATCACGCGCGGCCGCATACAGTGCCGGCGTGGCACCGGGGGAAACGGCAAAACGCGCACCGGCCTGCTTCGCCGCCTGCATCTGCGCGGCGTTGAGTACGGTGCCGGCACCGATCACCGCGTCCGGCACGGCCTCGACCATGGCCTTGATCGCATCCAGCGCCTGCGGCGTGCGCAGGGTCACCTCGATCACCGGCAGCCCACCACGGAACAGTGCCTGGGCTACTTCGACCGCTTCATTCACATCTTCGGGGGTGTACACCGGGATCACCGGTGCCAGCTTCAACAGCGCGCGCAGGCGCGGATCAGCGCTGGACATCGTCTTGCTCCTTGCCCGCCAGGGCATCGCGGATGCTGCCGGTGCCGGCAGCGCAGCGGCGCATGATGCCATGCGGACCGCGATGGTGCCCTGCTCCGCACCGCGCCGGATTCAGGCCGGGTCGGCCTGCAGCGCCTGGATGCGGCGCTGGTACCAGTCGCCACCGAGCGGATCGAACACCGCCGAGCGCTCCATCTGCGCCTCGTACACGTGTACCGAGATCGCCAGTGCCTCATCGCTGGCATTGCGCAGGGTGTGGTACTCATGCGGGGGATCAGGCTGCCGGCACTGCCGCAGCCCCCGCGCAGCGCGGCGTGGCGGCGGAAGCGCCAGCGCTCGCCGGCGCACTCCAGCAGCTCGTAACGGGTGATCTCCAGCTCGCCCAACCACACGCCCTCCACACACCACATGGCATCGTGGTCGTGCAGCGGCGTGCCCTGCCCTGGGCCCCAGCTCATGGCAATCACGCTGTAGCCGTGTTCGCGGCTGTGGTACAGCGGACGTCGCGCGTAATGATCACTGACCGGCCGATGCACGCATTCGGGCAACTCGATGCGGTTGTCGGTTATGGCTTCCTGCAGCGCCAGCTGCAGGTCGGCCGTGATGCGCTCGGGATCACCGGAGCTCATCGCCGCGTCGACTGCGGCGATCAACCGGTCGCGGCCGCGGAACGGCGGAAACGGAGAAGTCTGCAGGTCCATGCCTCGAATGTAGCGGAGCATGGTTAAGGGAATGTTGGCGTTCGCGCGCGTCGCGTCCACATCCAGGGTGAATACGCGCGGAAGAACGGTTCAGATGCAGAAGCAGTAGAGCGATCACAATGGAACCTTGCGCAGCAGAACCTGTCGAACACGACACGATTCAGATCCGCTGCGACATTCCGCAACTTCGCGCCCGACGGGCGCAAGGCTAGAATTCTCCGACTTACCTGGTTCTATACATGTCAGTGCGAACTATTAGCGATGCCGCGTTGCCGGCATCGAAGGGCAAGGCTGCCACGATCAACGACATCGCACGACTGTCGGGAGTTTCCAAGAAAACGGTTTCAAGAATCATCAACAACTCGCCGCTGGTGCGCAAGGACACCCGCGACAAGGTCGAGGCGTTGATGCGCGAGGTCGGTTACGTGCCCGATCCTCTCGCGCGCGGGCTGGCATTCCGCCGCTCCTTCCTGATCGGCCTGGTGTATGACGATCCGGGTGCCCAATGCATCGTCGACCTGCAGCACGGCGCGCTGGACGCGCTGCGCGGCACTGGCTATGAGCTGGTGGTGCACCCCTGCGACAGCCAGGATCCGGAATGCCCGCAGGGCGTGCGCCGTTTCGTGCAGCAGCAGAAGCTGCACGGCGTGATCCTGGGGCCGCGTGCGTCCGAATCGGCTGCGCTGGCGCAGATGCTCGATGACATCGACTGCCGCTACGTGCGCATCAACGCGCATGCCTCGGAGGATGAGAACCATGCCGTGGTCACCCATGACCGCGATGGTGCTGCCGCTGCGGCGGGCTACCTGCTTTCGCTTGGCCACCGCGACATCGCGGTGATCACCGGACCGGGTGACCGGCGTGCCGCGCGCGAACGGACGCATGGTTTCCTTGATCGGCTGGCGCAGGTCGGCCTGACCCTGCCCGGCGAGCGCGTGCTGGAAGCGGGCGACACCTTCGAGTCCGGCGTGCATGCCGCCGAACGGCTGCTGATGGGCGAGCAACGCCCCAGTGCGATTTTCGCCGGCAACGACGAAATCGCCGCAGGTGTGTACCAGGTGGCATTGCGTGCAGGCATCGCGGTGCCGCAGCAGTTGTCGATCGTCAGCTACGACGACAGCCCGTTGGCATCGCGGCTGTGGCCGCCGCTGACGTCGGTGCGGCGCCACGTTTCCGACATCGGCCGCACCGCCGCCGCCATGCTGGTCCAGGCCGACGTGCCCGACGCACCGACCGCGGCCAGCGTGCATCCGCAGTTGATGGTGCGCGGTTCCTGCCGGGCCGTGGATGGCTGAGTGTCCTGCCCTCGCCTGCGCCGCTGCAGTGGCGCAGGCAGGCAACAACGAAAGCGGCGCACCCATGTGCGCCGTTTTCAGTGCAAAGCCGTGCGCGTTGTGTGCTTACACGTCGCCGCCGTCGGCCCAGCCTTCGCCGGTGCCCTTCTGGAACACGCGGTCGTCGCCCTGCACTTCACCGGCCGGCAGATGCGCCTGGTTGGCCAGGGCCGCGTAGATCGGGTGAAGTCCGGCGAGGTCGCCTGCATGAGCTGTTCGAAGCTGTCGATGACGAAGTAGGTCTTCTGGAAGGTGTCGATGCGGTACTTCGTGCGCATGATCCGCTGCAGGTCGAAGCCGATGCGGTTGGGCGCGGCCGATTCCAGCGAGTACAGCGACTCGCCCTTCGACGACACAATGCCGGCACCGTAGATGCGCAGGCCCTCGGGCGTGTCGATCAGGCCGAACTCCACGGTGTACCAGTACAGGCGGGTCAGGTTCTGCAGCGCATCCGGACCGATCGCATGCGCTTTGACGCCACCGCGGCCGTACGCCTCCATGTAGTCGGCGAACACCGGGTTCATCAGCAGCGGTACGTGGCCGAACAGATCGTGGAACAGGTCCGGCTCGGCGATGTAGTCGATCTGGTCCGGGCGACGGATCCACCAGGTCACCGGGAAACGGCGGTTGGCCAGATGGTCGAAGAAATCCAGTTCCGGCAACAGGCCTTCAACCCCGACCAGGGTCCAGCCGGTGGCCGCGCCCAGCACTTCGTTGAGCTGGTCGAAGCGCGGAATCATGTGTGCGCTCATGCCCATCTCGTCCTGCGCATCCAGAAACTCCTGGCAGGCACGGCCGACCAGCAGCTCGCGCTGGCGCTGGTAAAGCGTGCTCCAGGTCGCGTGGTCGTCGGCGCTGTAAGTGTCCCATGGCTGCTCGACGAGCGCGGTGGTATACACCGGCACGTAGCCCTTGTCGGTCTGCTGGTGTTCGACGCGGCGGGGCTGGGCGAGGTCCATGCGGCACTCCTGGATGGGATACCCATGATGCTAGGGCAGGGGACGCGCAACAGGGTTGCAAAAGTTGCGCCGATTGGCCTTGTTGGCGCAATATCCTTGCGTACTCACCATGTTGCGGGGCAACAATGGCCGGAGAAGTCCAGTTCGATCGCACGGATATACGCCTGCTGGCCGAAATCCAGCGGGATGGGCGCGCCACCAACGCCGAACTGGCGGCGCGGGTGAATCTCTCTCCTTCGGCCTGCCTGCGGCGGTTGCAGCGGCTGGAAAGCGAGGGCGTGATCGTCGGCTATGGCGCGCGGCTGGAGCCACGGCAGCTGCGGCTGGGCCTGCAGGCCTTCGTGCGCGTGCAGCTGGAAAAGCACGACCAGGCCGCCATCGGCCACTTCGTGGACAGCGTGCAGGCGTGGGACGAGGTGGTGGCCTGCCACGCACTGACGGGTGACATGGACTACCTGCTGCACGTCTACGTGCGCGACCTGGAGCACTTCTCGCGCTTCCTGCTGGACCGGCTGCTCAATGCCGGTGGCGTGGCCGATGCCAATTCCAGCTTCGTGCTGCGCACGGTGAAGGGCTTCCAGGCGTTGCCGCTGTCGCAGCTGGAGTCCTGAGCAACCACCGAGCGGGCCCGGTGGCCTGACTTCAATGGATCAGCACTTGTCCTTGCGGCCCATCAGCTTGCCCAGGCGCGAGGCTTCCTCGCACTTCGGCGCGGCCACCGGTGCCGGTGCGGCTGCTGCGGCGCGCGCGCGCTGCAGCTGCTGGATCCTGGCGCGGATCTGCGGCATCGCTGCCATCGCAGCCTTTTCGCCTTCCAGGATCGCGGTGCCACGCTGGCTGAAATCGGCGGCACCGATGTCCAGTACCTTCGGGCGGATGACGATGTCGGCGCGCGCCAGTTCCTGCTCGCCCAGGCGCTGGCCCATGATCGAGATGGACTGGTTGACGATGCCCAGCATGTCGGTCGGCGCCTTGCCGCTGGCCTTGCTGGAGATGTCCACGGCGATCACGAAGTCGGCGCCGAGCTGGCGTGCGGCATCCACCGGCACCGGGCTGACCACGCCACCATCGATGTAGTTGCGGCCGCCGATCTTCACCGGCTCGAACACACCGGGAATGCTGCTCGACGCGCGCACTGCCTGGCCGACGTTGCCGCGCACGAAGATTGCGCGCTCGCCGGTTTCGAGCTGGGTGGCGACGGCGGCGAACGGCTTCTTCAGGCGCTCGGCGGGACGGTTGGCGACCTGCTCGTTGACGTAGTCCTGCAGCTTCTGGCCCTGCACCAGGCCACCGGAGAACAGGCGCACATCGCGGATGCTGGCTTCGTCCAGCGCGACGGCCTTGCTCTGCATCTGGAAGGCATCCATGCCGCTGGCATACAGGGCGCCGACCACGCTGCCGGCGCTGGTGCCGGCGACCACGGCCGGCTCGAAGCCGTTGGCCTCCAGCATCTTGATCACGCCGATATGGGCAAAGCCTTTGGCCGCGCCGCCGCCCAGGGCGATGCCGATCTTCACCGGCTTGGCCTGCGGGACCACGGTCGGCGCAGGCGGCGGCGTGGGGCGGACCGGATCGCCACCGCAGCCGGCCAGCAGGCCGATCAGGGCGACGGACAGCAGCATGCGGGGGCGGAACAGGCTCATCGGCAGTGCGCGCGCGGCGCCGGATTCAGGAAAGGGCGCCAGCATACCGAAGCCGCGGCGGGGCGGGCAGGGTGGGAAATATCGCCCATTCATAAAGGTAGTGCCGGCCGCTGGCCGGCAACCATAGGGAAACTGGCAACGGTCCACGGGGCTGCCGGCCAGCGGCCGGCACTACCGGGATGCGCGCCAAGGTCCATGAGGTTGCCGGCCAGCGGCCGGCACGACCGGAGGCGGTCAGAACCGGTTGTCACCATCCAGCATCCGGCCCAGGCCGCCCAGCACCGAGCCTTCGCCGCGGCTCTGGCCGCCGCCCTGCGGTGCGGCCATCCACATGCGGCCGGCCAGGCGTGAGAACGGCAGCGACTGCAGCCAGACCTTGCCGGGGCCGGTCAACGTGGCCAGGAACACCCCTTCGCCGCCGAACAGCATGCTCTTGATGCCGGCCACCCGACGCACGTCCATGTCCACCGTCGGGTGGTAGGCCACCACGCAGCCGGTATCCACGTCCAGGCGTTCGCCGGCGGCCAGCTCGCGCTCCACCACGCAGCCGCCGGCGTGGATGAACACCCAGCCGTCGCCCTCCAGTTTCTGCATGATGAAACCCTCGCCCCCGAACAGGCCGGTCATGATCTTGCGCTGGAACTGCACGCCGATCTGCACGCCGCGCGCGCCGGCCAGGAAACTGTCCTTCTGGCAGATCAGGCGGCCGCCGTGCTGGTCCAGCTTCATCGCCAGCACCGTCCCAGGGTAGGGCGCAGCGAAGGCGACCTTGCCCTTGCCATGGCCGCTCTGGGTGTAGACGGTGGCGAACAGGCTTTCGCCGGTCAGTACGCGCTTGCCGGCAGCCATCACCTTGCCCATGAAGCCGCCGCCCTGGTCGCCATTGGCGGCGCCGAACACGGTATCCATCTGCACCGTGGCGTCCTTGAACATCAGCGCGCCGGCCTCGGCAATGGCGCTCTCGCCGGGATCAAGCTCGATTTCCACGAACTGCATTTCATGGCCGACGATGCGGAATTCGATGTCGTCGGCGCGGCCGCTGGCGGCGGCGGGGACCGGGGGTGGGGTGTGGGGCATGCCCGGGGCCGCGGATTGCAGTTCAGGCACTTCGGCAATCGAGGTCCATCCGCTCATGCCCTGGCACCAGGCCAGCGCGCGCGGGTTGGCCTGCGCGTAACGGCGCGCGGCCGGGTCATCGAGCGGTCCGATTCGGTCGGCCTGGGCCGAGGCATGGAAGTACCACTGGGTCATTGCGGCGGCTCCGCGGCGCTGGAAAACCCCGAGTCTAGCGAGCGCCCCGGGGGCAGGGCGACGGGGCCATGAACGGCCGGCATTTGCGGGGCAGGTGCTGTATTGCAACAATTATCTGGTAGCGCCGTTTTACCACCCCTCCAAACACAGCCTACCGCCATGTCCCCGACCCGCACTTCCCGTGGCCGCTTCCCGGTCGCGCGCCCTCTCGTTGCCGCTCTTTCCGCCCTGCTGCCGCTGGTAGCAGCCGCCCAGGAAACCCCTGCCGCCAAGGATCCGGTTGCCCTCGACACCCTGCAGGTAACCGCGCAGCGCCGTGTCGAGAACGCCAAGGACGTACCGGTCGCAGTCAGCGCGATCCAGGGCGAGAAGCTGGATGTGCTCGGTTCGGCCGGCGATGACATCCGCTTCCTGGCCGCACGCGTGCCGAGCCTCAACATCGAGTCGTCCTACGGTCGTGCCTTCCCGCGCTTCTACATCCGCGGCCTGGGCAACACCGATTTCGATCTCAATGCCTCGCAGCCGGTGTCGCTGGTATACGACGACGTCGTGCAGGAAAGCCCGCTGCTGAAGGGCTTCCCGCTGTTCGACCTGGCCAACGTGGAAGTGCTGCGTGGCCCGCAGGGCACCCTGTTCGGCCGCAACACGCCGGCCGGCGTGGTCAAGTTCGACTCGGCGCGCCCGTCGCAGGATGCCGATGGCTACCTCCGCGTCGGCTATGGCAGCTACAACAGCTGGAACGTGCAGGGCGCCTACGGCGGCCCGCTGACCGACCGCTGGTCGGCGCGCGTCTCGGCGATCTACCAGCGTCGTGACGACTGGGTCGACAACACCCGTGTGGGCGCGCCCAACAGCGGCTTCGAAGGCTATGACGAAGCGGCAGGCCGCGTGCAGTTCCTGTACGAAGGCGATGACTTCGAAGCGCTGTTCAACCTGCACAAGCGCAAGCTCAACGGCACCGCCCGCCTGTTCCGCGCCAACATCATCCAGAAGGGTGGCAATTCGCTGGTCGAGAACTTCGACCGCGACAAGGTGGCCAACGACGGCGTCAACTTCTCCGACCTGGAGACCTGGGGGGCAGCGCGCGCCTGCAGTGGAACCTCGGCTCGGTGACCCTGCACTCGATCACCGGCTACGAGACCGCCGAATCGCTCAACCGCGGTGACATCGACGGTGGCTACGGTGCGGCCTTCCTCGGTGCCGGCAACTACGGCCCGGGCCTGATTCCGTTCTCCTCGGAGTCGGCTGATGGCCTGCCGCACCATCGCCAGTGGACGCAGGAATTCCGCGTCGAGTCCAACGAGTGGGGCCGCTTCGACTGGCAGGCCGGCGTCTTCTACTTCGATGAAGACGTGACCATCAACAACTTCAACTACGACTCGCTGGCCCCGGGCAATCCGCAGACCGGCCACGTGGTGCAGAACCAGCGCAACAAGGCCTGGGCAGTGTTCGCCTCGGGTGACTTCGACGTCACCGACCGCTTCAAGCTGCGTGCCGGCGTGCGCTACACCCAGGACAAGAAGGACTTCAGCGCCAGCGTGCTGCAGGCGGTTCCGTTCGGCACCCCGGTCAGTGGCCCGTACCTGGCCAACACCGACGTCAACGACGTCAGCTGGGACCTGAGCGGCGTCTACAAGCTCACCGACGACATCAACGCCTACGCCCGCGTGGCCAAGGGCTTCCGCGCGCCGTCGATCCAGGGCCGCCTGGCCTTTGCGCCGGGTCTGTCGCAGGCCGATTCGGAGAAGGTCATCTCGTACGAGGCCGGCATCAAGGCCGACCTGTTCGAGCGCCGCGCGCGCCTGGGCCTGAGCGTGTTCCGCTACGACGTCGATGGCCAGCAGCTGATCGCCGTGGGCGGTTCCAACAACACCGCCACCCTGCTCAACGCCGACAAGACCATCGGCCAGGGCGTCGAGCTGGACCTGGAGGCCTACCTGGCCGACAACGTCCTGCTGACCTTTGGCAGCAGCTACAACGACACCGAGATCAATGACAAGAACCTGGCGGTGGCGATCTGCGGCGGCGGCTGCACCATCACCGACCCGACCACGGTGATCAACGGCCAGACCTACGCGCTGGTGAACGGCAACCCGCTGCCGCAGGCGCCGAAGTGGATCCACAACGCGACCCTGCGCGTGGGCTTCCCGCTCAGCGATGGCAGCGAGCTGTACGCCTACACCGACTGGGCCTACCGCAGCGCGGTGAACTTCTTCATCTACGAGTCGCCGGAATTCCGCGGCCGTAGTTCGCTGGAAGGCGGCCTGCGCCTGGGCTACAACTGGGAGTATGGCCAGTACGACGTGGCGGTGTTCGGCCGCAACCTGACCAACCAGACCCGCGTGGTCGGTGCGATCGACTTCAACAACCTGACCGGCTTCCTCAACGAGCCGCGCACCTGGGGCGTGGAGTTCACCGCGAAGTTCTGATGCGGTCGCTGCGGTAGTGCAATGAAGAAGGGCCGGCGCAATGCCGGCCCTTCTGCTTCGCACCCACCGGTAGTGCCGGCCGCTGGCCGGCAATGACCGATCGCGCAGGCGCCTACAGCGCGCTCTGCGGACGCACCTTCAGTACCGCGTTCTCGGTGGTGCAGTCGCGGCTGGAGTGCAGGCCGGCCGTGCGCGCGGCAGCGATCTCCTTGCGTGCGGCCAGCAGGTCCTTGTTGAACGCGGCGTTGTCGTGCAGGCGGGCCACGGCGGCGGCACCCATGAAGCGGCCTTCGAGGATGTCGCTCTGCCAGTGCACGTTGCATACCAGGCGGCTCTCGCCGTAGTTGCGGCCGCGGGCCTGGATGGCATCGGCGCGGTCCGGCACGATCTCCGACAGGATCAGTGCCCAGGCCCAGCCGATCGAGGTGTGGCCGGATGGATAGGAACCATTCTTGCGCAGGCCATCCTCGTCCTTCGGCGAGCAGGTCGGCTCACCGTTGACCATGAACGGGCGCGGGCGCTGGTAGTGGTTCTTGGCTGCCTTGGTAGCGGCGCTGGCGTCGATCCGGCTGCGCTCCAGCAGTCGATACAGCGCCGGAGTCTTCACCGCATCGACGTCGATGTCGGCGGCGCAGGAGAAGTGGTTTGCACCTTCGGGGAAGCCGAGTTCCGCATCGATGCTGGCCTGGGCGAAACGCGGGCTGCCTCGCAGCGCGCGGGCTTCACGGCTGACCTGTTCGTCCAGGGCGAGGGCGGCCGAACCGGCCACCGGCGGTGCCGGCACCAGATCGAGGCTGGCCGGAACAGCGCTCTTGTCCAGATAGCCCACGGCCTTGGTGGTGATGTTGGCTTCGACGGCGGTCGGCTTGGTGGCCGTGGCAGCACAGCCGGCCAGGGCCACGGCAACGGCGAGGCCGAGCAGCGGGCGGGCAGGGTGGGAAATCAGCGACATGGACGGGCTCCGGAGGAAAAACATCGCGTCATGATCGCAGCCCGTGCGCGGCACCGCAGTGGCCATCGGTCATACGGCCAGACCCGGCATGGTCATCACAGGAGATGAAGAACGTCATCGAAGGGTGCCAGTCTGCTGAATCCGGGCGCAGCGCACGGACTTTCACGCGGCCGCACCGTGAGCATCGGCACATCGGCAGGCACCAGGGGCCGTCCAGTTCCAGCCGGGTCGGGGGATCCGAAGACAGAGGGAGAGAAGCGATGCGCAGCACCGCAACAGGAAGTACCGTCCTGGCCCTGCTTCTGGGGCTGGCAGCAGCACCGGCGCAGGCCGCCGACGTGGTCGGCGTGGCCTTCGTGCATGGCACCGGCGCGCAGACCAATGCCACCCAGGACTACTGGCAGCCGGCGATCATCGACACCGTGCGCCAGGGCCTGCCGAACAGCAGCAACTATGTGGTCATCAACTGTGACTTCACCCAGTACATGTGGAAACCGGAGGCCGCCGGCTGCCTGGCCAACCAGCTGACCAGTTTCATCGACAGCCGAGGCATCACCCAGCTGGTGGTGATTACCCATTCCAACGGCGGCAACGTGATGCGCTGGATCCTGTCCAATCCGACGTACGACAGCCGCTATCCGAAGATCATCCGCACGGTGCGCAAGGTCAACGCACTGGCACCGTCTTCGGCGGGCACGCCACTGGCCGATGCGGTGCTCAACGGCAATACCTTCGAAACGTCACTGGGCTGGCTGCTGGGCTACAAGAACGACGCGGTACGCCAGCAGCAGGTGGCCAGCATGGCCACCTACAACGCGCAGAACCTGTACGGCACTGCCGGTCGCCCGGCGTTGCCCAGGCCGTTCCGCGCGGTGGTCGGCAGTGACGTGGAATCGGCGGTGTGGGACAGCAACAGCTACTGCGGTGGCTATGCCGCCAACGTTGGCCTGGAGTTCACCCAGAACTGGTTGTCGTCCTGCTCCGATGGCTTCCTGGAGTGCAGCAGCCAGAAGGCGGCCGGTACCACCTGGTTCACCGACAAAGCGCGCACCCAGGGCGCAGAACCGCTCAGCCACAACCAGAGCCGGCGCGAGTGCTTCGGCCTCGGCACCCTGCTGCGCAACGACCTGACCCAGTGAGGGAGATGACCATGACGCCCCATTCCACCCTGCTGGCCAGTGCGGTGCTGGCAGTACTGTCCCTTTCCGCCGCGAAGGCCGCGCAGCCTCTGCAGGCGGCCCGCGCGGGCGATCAGGTGCCTGCCGCATTGGTGGCCGCGCCGCTGCCTGCCGATGAAAGCGAACACGCGCCGTTGTCGTTTGCCTGGGCGCTGGACCCGGCGCAGCCGCTGCAGGCGGCCACGCCATATGCCTCGGTCAGCCGCAGTTACTGGCAGCAGGTCGATGGCACGCAGCTGCAGCGCGGCCTGGACCTGCCGCTGACGGCGCCCGATGCGGTGATCCAGCTGAGTCCGGCCGCAGGAGCCCGCGCGCTGCCGGCCAATACCCTGCAGGTGCGCGACCCGGCTGGCCGCAGCAGCGTGGCCCGCAGTGTCGATGCGCGCGCGCTTCAGGATGCCGGCATGCCGGTGAGTGATGGCAGCAGCATGCTGCGCACCGGCGCGACCAGTGCCGCCGGTGCGTACACCCTGCAGAGCACGCAGGCGCAGGGCCGCTATGTGGTGCAGGTGCTGGAGCCGAACAGCCCGCTGCGGTTGGAAGTGCAGGCCAACCAGGCGCAGGTGCTGGCCGGTGGCAACGTGCAGCTGCAGGCACGCCTGCTGGAAGACGGCGCCACCACCGCGCAGCTGGCATCGCGTCGTGGCGGCCTGGGGGGTGAAGCCCTGCTGGTCGCACCGGATAGCCGCAGCTGGCCGCAGCGCCTGCTGCGCACCACCGATGGCAGCCTGCGCGCGCAGGTGCGGATCCCGACCGACATCGGCACCGTGCAGGGGCTGTGGGAGCTGCAGGTGTTCGCCCAGGCCGATGGCGTGCTGCGCGATGGCAAGGTGGCCTTCGCGGTGGCACGGCCGACCGCGCGTTTCAGTGGCCAGGCAGCACCGGACCCGTCCAGCCGCCAGGTGGCGCTGCCGCTGCAGGTGGCTGCGGCAGGCCGCTACGAGGCACGCGGCACGCTGTATGCCACGGCCCGCGATGGCCGGATGAAGCCGGTCGCGCAGGCACATGCAGCCGCGTGGTTCGATGGCCCAGGCGCCGGCCAGCTGGTGCTGCCGTTCGGCGAGGCCGCGTTGCCGGCCGGTTTTGGCGCACCGTACGAGCTGCGCGACCTGCAGCTGCAGGACCAGAGCCGGATGGCACCGATCGAGTCGCGCGCGCTGGCGTTGCGGTTCTGAGGTTGCGTGCAGCGGGCCGGGGTCCGGCCCGCTGCTCCTGTGTAGAGGCGAGCCCATGCTCGGCGGCCGTTTGCCGTGATCAGGAGCAGCCGAGCATCGGCTCGGCTCTACAACGGCATGCCGATCACCCCGCGTATGCGGTCAGCCGGCCTTCCTGCTCGCAGACGGTGATCGCGCCGCCGAACACCGCAGACAGCGGTTCGTTGCGCAGCAGCTCGGCGCGGGTGCCGTCGGCCAGCACGCGGCCATCGCGCAGCAGTACCACGCGCTCGATCTCGGGAATGATCTCTTCGATGTGGTGGGTCACCAGCACCAGGGTGATGCCCTGCTGCGCCAGCACCCGCATGGTCGCCACCAGCTGCTCGCGGGCGACCAGGTCCAGCCCGGTGGAGGGTTCGTCCAGCAGCAGTGCCTGCGGCCGGTTGACCAGCGCGCGGGCGATCAGCACGCGGCGGGTCTCGCCAGCGGACAACTCGGCGTAGGCGCGGTCGCGCAGGGACAGGGCGCCGGTCATCGCCAGTGTCTCGCCCACACGTGCGCGCATATCGGCGGTCACTTCGCGGAAGGCCGGCACCACGTAGCTGGCGAAGAAGCCGGACAGCACTGCCTGTTCCACGGTCAGGCCCGGCATGTCGGCCAGATTGCTGCTGAGATCGCCGGTGACGATGCCGAGCTGCGATCGCAGCCGGTCCACCTGCCAGCGGTTCTGCCCCAGCACCCTTACCGCCACGGAGCCGTCGACCTGCGCCAGCGGGTACAGCTCGCGGGTGATCAGCTTGATGAAGGTCGACTTGCCGCAGCCGTTGGGGCCGAGCAGGGCGGTGTGCTGGCCCTGCGCGATGCGCAGGCTGAGCCCGTGCAGCACCTTCACCTGGCCGCGCACCACGGTGGCGCGGTCCAGTTCGATCAAGGGGGGCAGCTCCGCAACGGGCGGGCGGCAGTCATGGTGCTGGCGCGTGGATCAAGGCTCGACAACTCAGGTCCCCAACTGTGAACGGTGCCACGGATGGCGATGCGATACATCGCCGCAGGGATGCAGTTTGCAACGCAAGCGCCCATCATGTCTGCCATCCCCGCGTCGATCCGGAGAGCTGCCATGTCTGATGCCCTGATGTCCCTGTTGACCGGTGGTGTGCTCGGCCTGGGAGGGTGGGCCATGCTGGCGGTGTTGCTGGTCTTCACCCAGATCACCATCTTCTCGGTAACCCTGTACCTGCACCGCAGCCAGGCCCATCGCGGGGTCGATTTCCATCCGGCGCTGGCGCACGTGTTCCGCTTCTGGCTGTGGCTGACCACGTCGATGATCACCCGCGAGTGGGTGGCCATCCATCGCAAGCACCACGCCAAGGTGGAGACCGAGGACGATCCGCACAGCCCGGTCACCCGCGGCATCGGCAAGGTGTTCTGGCATGGCGTGGAGCTGTACCGCGAAGCGCGCGGCATGCGCGCGGACATCGAGCAGTACGGGCGCGGCACGCCGGACGACGCGATCGAGCGCCACCTGTATACCCCGCACGCCACGCTGGGGCCGGTAGTGCTGCTGGCGATCAACAGTGTGCTGTTCGGCCTGCCCGGCGTGGCGCTGTGGGCGATCCAGATGGCGTGGATCCCGTTCTGGGCGGCGGGCGTAGTCAATGGCCTGGGCCACTGGTGGGGGTACCGCAACTACGAGTCGGCCGATACCTCCACCAATCTCACGCCGTGGGGGTTCTGGATCGGTGGCGAGGAGCTGCACAACAACCACCATGCCTTCCCCAGTTCGGCGCGCTTCGCGATGCGGCGCTGGGAGTTCGATATCGGCTGGAGTGCGATCCGCCTGCTGCAGGCGCTGCGCCTGGCCAGGGTGCTGCGGGTGGCGCCGGCCATGGACGTGCGCCCGAACATCGCCGTGCCCGATGCCGAAACGCTGAAGGCGCTGCTGTCGCACCGCTTCCAGGCGATGACCGATTACCAGCGCAACGTGTTCATGCCGGCCCTGCGCGAGGAGGCCGCGCAGGCCGGGGCCAAGCTGCGCCGCCTGCTGCCACGCCGGTTGCGCCGTGGCCTGGTCAACGATGGCCGCTGGCTGAAGCCGGACAGCCGCGCCCAGCTCAGCGCATGGGTGGCGCAGCGGCCGCGCATCCGCACCCTGGTCGAGTACCGCGGGCGATTGGCTGCGCTGCTGGAAGCCCGTGGCCACGACGCCGCCGAGCGCCTGCATCAGCTGCAGGCGTGGTGCCGGGAGGCCGAGGAAAGCGGTATCGCGGCGTTGCAGGCCTACGCCGCACGGTTGAAGGGCTACAGCCTGGTGGGCGCGTGAGGGCAGGGTACGGGCTTCTGCTGGCGGCGCTGCTGCCGGGTGCGGCGCTGGCCCAGGTCACCGACACCGCCAGCTATCTGCAGCGGATGGACAGCGATGGCGACGGCAGGGTCAGCGAGGCCGAGTACGTACAGTGGATGCTGTATGCCTTCGATCGCATGGACCGCAACGGTGATGGCGTGCTGAGCGCCGACGAGCTGCCCGGCGGCAAGGGCAGGGCAATCCGCCGCGAGCAGCAGCGGCAGGTGATCGTGCAGCGCTTCCACAAGCAGGATGCCAACGGTGATGGCTTCCTGGATGCCCGCGAGCTGTCCGCGCCGCCGCGTTGAGCGGGCGTAGAATCGCCCCATGCCTGAACTGCCCGAAGTCGAAACCACCCGCCGCGGCCTGGCGCCGCACCTGCAGGGCCGGCGCGTGCATGGCGTGATCCTGCGCCGCGCCGACCTGCGCTGGCCGATTCCACCGGAAGTGGCCGAGCTGCTGCCGGGGCAGCGCATCGAGGACATCCGCCGGCGCGCCAAGTACCTGCTGCTGGATACCGCCATCGGCAGCGCCGTGCTGCACCTGGGCATGTCCGGCAGCCTGCGCGTGCTGCCCGGTGATACCCCGCTGCGGGCGCATGACCACGTCGACATCAGCCTGGACAACGGCCGCCTGCTGCGCTTCAACGACCCGCGCCGCTTCGGCAGCCTGCTCTGGCAGCCGGCTGGGGAGATCCACCCGCTGCTGCAGGGGCTGGGCCCGGAGCCACTGGACGACGCGTTCGACGGCGACTACCTGTTCGCCCGCAGCCGGGGCCGCAGCGCGCCGGTGAAGACCTTCCTGATGGACCAGGCGGTGGTGGTGGGCGTGGGCAACATCTACGCCGCCGAGAGCCTGTTCAAGGCCGGCATCAGCCCGTTGCGCGAGGCAGGAAAGATCTCGCGAGAACGCTACCAGCGGCTGGCCGACGCGGTGAAGGAGATCCTGGGCTACGCCATCACCCGCGGCGGCACCACCCTGCGCGATTTCATCAGCCCCGACGGTGCGCCGGGCTACTTCGAGCAGGAGCTGCTGGTGTACGGCCGCGACGGGTTGCCGTGCCCGAACTGCGGGCGCGCGCTGAAGCACGCCACCATCGGCCAGCGCGCCAGCGTCTGGTGCAGCCACTGCCAGCGCTGAGCCGGCGACCAGCGGCAGCTGAACGGGCAGGGCGCGTCTCCGCTGCCCGTTAACGTTTGTCTGCCTATGATGGCCGACCTTCCTCCCTGTGCCTGACGCGCCTGCATGCAACGACGCGACTTCATCCGCAATGCCTCCCTCGCCCTGGCTGCATTCGGCCTTCCGTCCCTGCCCGCGTGCGCGGCCAGCAGGAGCGGCCAGATGGGCCTGCGCCGCCTCGGCCAACCGCAGCCGTTCGACTTCGCCACCCTGAAGGGCCAGGCGCGCGCGCTGGCACAGGCACCCTACAAGAGCCACAAGCGGGTGCTGCCGGGCCGCCTGGAAGGCCTGGACTGGGACCAGTACCAGTCGATTGGCTACCGCCAGGACCATGCGCTGTGGGCCGACCAGCCCGGCAAGTTCCAGGCCAAGTTCTTCCACCTGGGCCTGTACTTCCATTCGCCGGTGCGCATGTTCGACGTGGTCGACGGCAAGGCGCAGGAACTGGCGTATGACGGCGCGGCGTTCAACTACGGCAAGAGCGGCATCAAGGATGGCGAGCTGCCGGCCGATCTGGGCTTCGCCGGGTTCCGCCTGAACACCCGCAAGGACACCGACCGCGACTTCGCCGCCTTCCTGGGCGCCAGCTACTTCCGCGCGGTCGGCAAGGAAGGCCAGTACGGCCAGTCCGCGCGTGGCCTGGCGATCGACACCGGCATGGGCAAGCCGGAGGAATTCCCGGATTTCATCGCCTACTACCTGGAACAGCCGTCGGCTGATTCGGAGACGATCGTGGTCTATGGCCTGCTGGATTCGCCCAGCGTGGCCGGTGCCTATCGCTTCGCGATCACCAACGGTGACGTGCTGCTGATGGACATCGACAGCGCGCTGTACCCGCGCAAGGCGATCGAGCGGTTGGGCATCGCCCCGTGCACCAGCATGTACCAGGTGGGCGAGAACGACCGCCGCATGGGCTGGGACTGGCGCCCGGAGATCCACGATACCGATGGCCTGTCGCTGTGGACCGGTGCCGGCGAATGGATCTGGCGCCCGCTGCTGAACCCGCGCAACCTGCGCTTCAACATGTTCGTGGACCGCAACCCGCGCGGCTTCGGCCTGCTGCAACGCGACCGCAACTTCGACCATTACCAGGACGACGGCGTGTTCTACGAGAAGCGCCCGTGCCTGTGGGTGGAGCCGAAGGGCGAATGGGGCGAGGGCTCGGTGCAGCTGGTGGAGATTCCCACCGTGGACGAGACGTTCGACAACATCGTGGCGTTCTGGAACCCGAAGGAAAAGCCGCAGCCGGGCCAGGAGCTGCTGGTCGGCTACCGCTTGTACTGGGGCGCCGAACCGCCGGCGCGCCCGCCGCTGGCGCACTGCGTGGCCAGCCGCACCGGCCTGGGCGGTGTGGTCGGCAAGAAGCGTGAGTACTTCAGCTGGCGCTTCGCGGTGGACTTCGAAGGTGGCGAACTGGCCAGGCTGATCGACAAGGCCGAGGTCGAAGCGGTGGTGGAAGCCAGCCGTGGCCGGGTCGAGATCGTGTCGGCGCGCCCGCTGCGCGAGATCAACGGCTATCGCGCGATGTTCGACCTGGTGCCGCCGGAAGGCAGTACCGAGCAGATCGACATCCGCCTGTTCCTGCGCAGTGGTGGCAAGACCCTCACCGAGACCTGGCTGTACCAGTACACCCCGCCGCCGGCCGGTGCGCCGGAGCGCACGCTGTACTAAGTGGGGATTGGGTTTGCAGGGCTTGCAGCCCTGCACCTGCAGAGGCCAGAGCCGAAGCAACGGCAGAAGCTGGTTTCCTGTAGGAAGGCGGGGTGGGTCCGGTTGAGGGGGACGGCGTAAATACGTCCATGTAGCCTCGGTCGCGCCATCCATGGCGCTCACGCCCCCGCAACCGGACCCACCCCGCCTTCGACAGACCTCCGCGATCTGTCGGAACAGCTCATGGGGTCAGATCCGTTTTCCGAAGGAAAACGGATCTGACCCCGGAATTTCATTCGATATCTGACAGATGTGTCGACCAAGGTCGACACCCACCAACAGCTGCGGGATTGTGTCAGAGGTGGGGCGGTGTCGGAGTGCGGGGTGTCAGCCGCATGGATGCGGCTGCCAAGCTTACAGGGACGTACTTGCAGCGTCCCCGCACTCCGACACCGCCCCGCCATTCCACGGAATGCCCGCTGTTGCCGTTGCTTCGGCTTGAAGCAGGTGCAGGGCTGCAAGCCCTGCAAAAGAACACCCCTTACAGCGGCAGGGGCGCCTGCGCCGGATCGATCCGGCCTTCGCCGCGGGTGATCTTCTTGAACTCGGCACGGCTGACCGACACGTAGCGCTCGTTGCCACCGATCTCCACCTGCGGGCCGTCCTGCACGGCGTGGCCATGCTCGTCCACGCGCACGGTCATCGTCGCCTTCTTGCCGCTGTGGCAGATGGTCTTGATCTCCTGCATCTCGTCGGCCCAGGCCAGCAGGTACTGGCTGCCTTCGAACAGCTCGCCGCGGAAGTCGGTACGAAGGCCGTAGCACAGCACCGGAATGCGCAGCTGGTCGACCACCTCACTGAGCTGCCAGACCTGGGCGCGGGTCAGGAACTGCGCCTCGTCCACCAGCACGCAGCCCATCGGGCCGTTGGCTGCCAGATCCTGCTCCACCCAGCGCTGCAGGTCGGTATCGCGGTCGAAGGCCATGCCGTCAGCGCGCAGGCCGATCCGCGAGGCAACCACGCCGGCGCCGGCACGATCGTCCAGGCGTGGGGTCAGGATCGCCACCCGCATGCCGCGCTCGCGGTAGTTGTGCGCGCTCTGCAGCAGGGTGGTGGTCTTGCCGGCGTTCATCGCCGAGTAGTAGAAGTAGAGCTTGGCCATCGGCCAATTCTAGTCGCCACCCGGCCCGCCGTCGCGGATCGGCCGTGGCCGGGCGATCACGTGCCGGCTGTCGCGTACCCCGGTGCCAGCAGCGCCGAGGCAACGATGGCCTGGCAGGCGTGGCTCATCGCCCCGATCTGGCCAGCTCCTCGTCCTGCCATTGCCGGTAGGCCACCGGGTCCCAGTAGCGCGCCAACTGGTGCTTTTCCGGTTGCAGCACACGGGCCCCCGCATCGCCACGGCCCTGGCTGCGCATGGCGCCGTTCCAGCCGGCGCGGCTGCCGGTCTGCCGCATGCTGCCGGCCCGCAGTTCACGTTCCAGCCGCGGCGTCGCGGCCGGGTCGCCGAACTCGGCATACAGCGCGCGGCCCTCGCGTACCGCGCGCTCGCGCTCGTCGGCGGACAGCGCCTCCCAGAAGCGTTCGCGCTGTACCACCAGCCACTCGGTGCCGCGCTCGGCCGCCAGGTCCATCCATGCATAGCCCAGGGCGCGGTCGACCGGACCGCCCTGCCCGTTCCAGAGCATGTCGGCCAGCGCTGCCTGTGAGAGCTTGTCGCCGTAGCGCGCGGCATTGCGGAAGTCGTTGCGGGCCTCTTCGTGGCGGCCCCGCTCGCGGGCCTGCATGCCGAGCCCACGGAAGCGCAGGTCCGGATGGTAGACGAGGAACTCGTGCGACTGCAGCACGATCGTTTCATAGGCGTCGGCAGGCGGTGCCGGGCTGGACCCGGCCGCAGGCACGGCCAGCAGGCCCAGCAGGGTAGCCACCAGCGGGCGGGCGATGATGTTCAAGGACATGGACCACGCTCCTGTGTTCCGGAGTCGACTCAATACCTTAGGGCCAGGCGTCATGCAAGTCAGGTCGGCCCGCCGGCACCCCGCTACAATCCTGTCCCCATGCACGGTCTCAATCCCCCCAAGCCGCCGCCGTCCTGCACATCGAAGGCCCCTTGCTGGTGCTCGCCGGCGCCGGCAGCGGCAAGACGCGGGTGATCGTGGAGAAGATCGCCCACCTGATCGGCAGTGGCCGCTATCCGGCGCGCCGCATCGCGGCGATCACCTTCACCAACAAATCGGCCAAGGAAATGCGCGAGCGCGTGGCCAAGCGCCTGCGCGAGCAGGACGCCGACGAGGCGACCATCTGCACCTTCCATGCGCTGGGCCTGAAGTTCCTGCAGATCGAACATGCCGCCGTGGGCCTGAAGCGCGGCTTCTCCATCTTCGATGCCGATGATGCCGCCGCGCAGATCAAGGACCTGATGCACGGCGCCAAGCCCGATGACATCGAGGACATGAAGAACCTGGTGTCGCGCGCGAAGAACGCCGGGCTGTCGCCCGAGCAGGCGATGGCCGCCGCACGCAGCAACCGCGAGAAGGAAGCGGCCAGCGTCTACGAGCGCTACCAGCTGCGGCTGACCGCGTTCAATGCGGTCGATTTCGATGACCTGATCCGCCTGCCGGTGCAGATCCTGGAAGAGAACCCCGAGATCGCCCTGGCCTGGCGCGAGCGCATCGGCTACCTGCTGGTGGACGAATGCCAGGACACCAACGACGCGCAATACCGCCTGCTCAAGCAGCTGGCTGGTGAGAAGGGCAATTTCACCTGCGTGGGAGACGATGACCAGTCGATCTACGCCTGGCGTGGCGCCAACCCGGAGAACCTGCAGCAGATGGGGCGTGACTACCCCACGCTGGAAATCATCAAGCTGGAGCAGAACTACCGCTGCTCCAACCGCGTGCTGCGTGCAGCCAATGCGCTGATCGCCAACAACCCGCACGAACACCTGAAGAAGCTGTGGAGCGACCAGGCCGACGGTGAGCGCATCCGCGTGTGGGAGTGCCGCAACAGTGAGCACGAAGCGGAAAAGGTCGCCGCCGAAATCGCCTTCGTGGCGCAGTCGCGCAACGTGCCGTGGAGTGATTTCTGCATCCTGTTCCGTGGCAACTTCCAGTCGCGGCCGCTGGAAAAGGCGATGCAGCTGCTGCGCATCCCCTACCACCTGACCGGCGGCACGATGTTCCTGGAACGCCAGGAAGTGAAGGACACGCTGGCCTGGCTGCGGCTGCTGGTGAACCCGGACGATGACACCGCGTTCATGCGGGCGGTGCAGTCGCCCAAGCGCGATGTGGGTGCCGGTACGCTGGCCAGGCTGGCCGAGCTGGCGCAGGAAAAGGACATGCCGATGGCGCATGTGGCCGAGACCATCGGCGCCCTGCAGCAGTTGCCGCCGCGCGCGGCCAACAGCCTGGCGCGCTTCACCGACATCCTGCGCGACCTGCGGGCGCAGATGCGCCAGGTGACGTCCGGCGACATGATCCGCAAGGTGGCCAAGGAGTCGGGGTTGCTGAGCGAGCTGCGCCAGCAGGCCAAGGAAGAGGCCAGCTACCAGCGCCGGGCGAACAACATCGAGGAACTGGCGCAGTGGTTCGAGGGCGGCCCGCGCGGTGCCACCGCCGCCGACCTGGCCGGCCAGCTGGCGCTGCTCTCGCGCAGCGACAAGGACGAGGGCGGCAACCAGGTGCGCATGATGACCATGCACGCCTCCAAGGGCCTGGAATTCCCGTACGTGTTCATCGTCGGCTGCGAGGACGGCGTGTTGCCGCACCAGGTCAGCCTGGACGAGGGCAACCTGCAGGAAGAACGTCGCCTGCTGTACGTGGGCATCACCCGCGCCAAGATCCAGCTGTGGATGAGTTACAGCAAGCTCACGCGCAAGTTCGGCGAGCATGTGCGGCTGAAGCCGAGCCGGTTCTTCGATGAGATCCCGGCCGAGGAGATCCAGCGCGATGGCGCGGACCCGGTGGCGGATGCGGCGCGGAAGAAGGAACGGGCGAGCGCGGGGTTGGCGGCGATCGAGGCGCTGTTCGA
This sequence comes from Stenotrophomonas sp. pho, assembly GCF_006228405.1. Taxonomy (NCBI): domain Bacteria; kingdom Pseudomonadati; phylum Pseudomonadota; class Gammaproteobacteria; order Lysobacterales; family Lysobacteraceae; genus Stenotrophomonas; species Stenotrophomonas sp. pho. The sequence continues at coordinate 50,568 of NZ_CP029759.1, forward strand.
TTGAGGATCGAAAAGCCACTAAAGTGGTATTCCAATCCGTCCGATTGACGCTTCTGGCCTTGAGCCTGCATCGGGTTAAGGCCTAGTGTGAGCGCACCCGAAGTGCGCGCCGTGTCTTTCATCGTGTCCAACGACATCCCTCCTGTTCTCACCCGTACCTTCGTCGGGCTGGGCCTGGTCCTGCTTGTTTCAGCGCTTCTGGCCTACGTTGGGGCCAGGCGCTTCCTCGATGCGGCGGTCATTGCCGATGGCAGGATCACCCATGTGGATGCCGTCAGCGTTGATCGCGGTGGTTCGCGCACTTCAGGGGTGAAGTTCCTGTACTGGGTGGACTTCACTACCAGCAGCGGGCAAGTGATGCGGTTCTTCGCAGGTCGTACCAGCCGTCGTGCCTACATGACGGGCGATCATGTAGATGTGCTGTACCTGCCGGACCGCCCGGACAAGGCCCTGGTGCGTTCGCTCTCATCACCCTGGGGCCTGAGCGTCATACTGGGATTGGGCGGCGGCCCATTCCTGCTGGCGGCGGGACTTCTGCGCCTGCCGCAGGCGGCGAGGGCATGGCGGCGCAGGCAGCTCCTTCGCCACGGGACACGGGTGCAAGCCAAGGTCCGGGCGATCAAGCGCGATCGCGGAGTATTTTCGGGGGAAGGCATCCGTTCGTCATCGTCTGCGCCTGGCGCGATCCTGAAACCACTCGATGGCATGTCTTCCACAGTGCGTATCTCTGGGCCGATCCCCGTGCACAGGTGAGTGGGCGTGAACTGGATGTCCATGTCATGCCGGGCAATCCGCGCTACTACCATGTCGATACCTCCTTCATTCGATCAGCGCCGGCACCTGCACGCTGATCGATCAACCCGGCAGCACCATGCCCACCCTCCTCAGATGTTTTTTGCTGTTTTTCTTTGCCGTGGGCCTGCTGACCCTTCTGGCCGCCGCCTGGCTGTTCGTGGACGTCCAGCGTTTCGCGCGCAAGGCCGTTTCCGTAACCGGAACGGTGGTGGCCGTCCAGGCAGAGGATGCCCGGTCGGAAATGGAGGGGATGCCCGCACGTGACATCACCCTGCATCGCCCGGTGGTGAGGTTCCAGACCGCACAGGGGCAGATGATTCAGTTCACCGCGTCCTTTGCTACCGGGGCACCACTGTACGTGGTCGGCGAACAGGTACAGGTGCTGTATCCCGGCGGCATGCCTTCCAAGGCTCGTATCCAGCACCCGGGATTGCGCTGGGGCGCACCGCTGCTGTTGGCGCTGATGGGCATGGGGTTCTGCCTGATCGCCGCATGCGTCCATCGCCTGTGCGTGCGCTACTGGCCGATCCTGTTCGGCCCGCGTGACGGGGCATGTGGCTAGGCTGAGCATCGTAGTGGCCCACTTGGCCTGAGCGTGCTGCACGGCGGGCGCTGCAAAATCGAGGTATTCCTTCCGGAGCCCACCCATGCATCCCATCGAAAGCGAACGCCTGCGGCTGCGCCGCCTGGAACCAGACCGGGATGCTGCGCCGATGCTGGCACTGCTCAACGATCCAGGCTTCCTGCGTTTCATCGGTGATCGCAACGTGCGCAGCGAGGAGCAGGCGCGGGAGTACATCGCGCTGCGCGTGCTGCGCAGCTATGCGTTGAACGGCTTCGGCATGTATGCGATCGAGCGCCTGGCCGATGGCGCGTGGCTGGGTAACGCCGGCCTGGTGCGGCGTGATGGCCTGCCGGGGCCGGATATCGGCTATGCGGTGCTCTCGGAATTTGCCGGGCAGGGCTACGCCGGTGAGGCGGCGCGTGCGGTGTTCGCGCATGCACGCGGAGCGCTGAGCTTGCGGAATCTGTATGGCATTACCGATCTGGACAACGTGGTGTCCGGGAAGATCCTGCTGGGCTTGGGCATGCAGGAGCGCGGAGTGATCCAGCTGCCGGGCGTGGACAGCCCGAGCCGGCTGTATGCCACGCCGGGAGCGGCGGAGGTCTGATCCCTGATGATCGTAGGTGCCGGCCGCTGGCCGGCATCCAGGCATCACCGGGTTGCCGGCCAGCGGCCGGCACTACCGGATGTGGACCTCAACCGCGCAGTTCTGCCAGCTGCGCCTGCAGCTCGGCCACGGCCGTTTCCAGCTGGGCCACGCGCTCGGCCAGGCCCGGATCGGCCGCATCGCTGCTGCCCCCGCCACTGCTGGCGTACTTGGCCGCCAGCGCCGCGCCATCCACTTCACCGCACAGCAGGTGCATGTAGCGGTCTTCGCGTTGGCCGCTGGCGCGCGGCAGCACCACCAGCAGCGCGCGCTGCTGCAGGCGCTCGACGGCGTGGCGGGCTTCGTCGATATCCGCGAACCGGTACAGACGCTCGCTGCGCGACACCAGCTCGCCCAGGGTCTGTGGGCCGCGCAGCAACAGCAGCGCCAGCAGCACGGTCTGCTGCCGGGTCAGGTCCAGCGCGGCCTGCAGGCGGTGCTCGTAGCGGTCGGCGCGCGAGGAGAAGTGCTGGCGAGCCAGGCCCAGTGCTTCCAGCTGGCGCAGCGCGTGCTGCACGCTGCCGGCGTCGACGTTCATCACCGGCTCCCGGGCGGTCTTCTGGTTGGCGGCCGACTGGGCCGCATTGACCGTCAGCGGGTAGGTGTCCGGTGTGGTTGCCTCCTTCTCCACCAGGCAGCCCAGCAGGCGGGCCTGCACCGCATCGAGCAGGGGGACGTCAGGGGTCTGGGTGGAATCGGTCATGGCGGCCTCCGGAAGAGCAGCGGGTCAACCACCAAGCATAGCCGTCCCAGGGCCGGCTTTGCCGGTAAAATGCGCCGGTATATCTGATTGCCGGTGAATCCATGCGTCGTCCTGTTTCCCTGTCCCTGACCCTGCTCGCCACCGCGGCGCTGGGCCTGTCCGCCTGCAAGCGCGTGGACGCGCCTGCCGCTGAAGCCGCGGCGCCGCAGGCCCCGGCGTCCGCCGCCAAGGCCGATGGCGCGCGTGATGCCACCGCCAACGACAACCTCAACGCCGTGCTGTGGATGCAGCGTGCGCAGGAGTACAGGGCGATCACCGAGCAGACCTACCGCGCCGCCGCCGACCACCTGGACGTGGCGCTGAAGGAAGCCCATTGGGATGCTCTGGTGCCGGAAGAACGCGGCAACGAGGCCAAGGGCCTGAAGCCGGCCGTGGTGCTGGACGTGGACGAGACAGTGCTGGACAACTCGCCCTACCAGGCGCGCCTGGTGCGCGACGGCAAGGAATACGACGAGCTGAGCTGGGACCAGTGGGTGGCCGAAAAGAAGGCCAAGGCGATCCCGGGCGTGGTTGATTTCGCCAAGGCGGCCAACGCCAAGGGCGTGACCCTGCTGTACATCTCCAACCGTGCTGTGCACCTGAAGGACGCGACCCTGGCCAACCTGCGCGAGCAGGGCCTGCCGGTGGCCGATGACAGCGTGTTCCTGGGCCTGGGCACCGTGGTCGAAGGCTGCGAGCAGGCTGGCAGCGAGAAGAACTGCCGCCGCCGCCTGGCCGGGCAGAAGTACCGCGTGCTGATGCAGTTCGGCGACCAGCTGGGTGACTTCGTGGAAGTGACCGCCAACACCAACGAAGGCCGTGACGCCCTGCTGCAGCAGTACCACGACTGGTTCGGCGAGCGCTGGTGGATGCTGCCGAACCCGACCTACGGCGGCTTCGAGCCGGCGCAGTTCAACAACGATTACAGCCAGTCGCGCCAGGCCCGCCACGACGCCAAGCGCGCCGCGCTGGACTACGCACCATGAGCCGCGCACCGCTGCCGCTGCGCGATGACGAGCGCCTGATCTTCGCGCTGGACGTCCCTGACCGCGCGCAGGCGCTGGCGTGGGTCGACCGCCTGGGCGACAGCGTGGCGTTCTACAAGATCGGCATGGAACTGCTCGCCTCCGGCGAGTACTTCCAGGTGCTCGATGAGCTGGCCCGCCGCGACAAGCGCGTGTTCGTCGACCTGAAGTTCTTCGACATTCCGGCCACCGCTGCGGCGGTGATCAAGCGCCTGTCGCAGTGGCCGGTCAGCTACGCCACCATCCATGGTTGGCACCCGGCCATGATGGAGGCGTGCGCGGCCGCCAACAGCGGCGACATGCGCCTGCTGGCAGTGACCGTGCTGACCTCGATGGGGCGCCCCGACCTCGCACAGATGGGCATCGACCGCGAACCGGTGGACGTGGTGGTCGAGCGCGCGCTGGCTGCCCAGGCCGCCGGCATCGATGGCGTGATCGCTTCGGGCCAGGAAGCCGGCCCGATCCGCGCTGCCACCGGCAGCGGATTCTCGATCGTCTGCCCTGGCATCCGCCCCGGTGGCCCGGTCGGCGATGACCAGAAGCGTACCGTTGGCGTAGCGCAGGCCTTTGCCGATGGCGCCGATGCCATCGTGGTCGGTCGCCCGATCCGCCTGGCCGCCGATCCGCAGGCCGCAGCGCGGGCGATCCAGCAGGAAATCGCGTCGGCTCTGGCTGCACGCTGAGCCCACCACCGACGCCGGTCACGCTGGCACCACGAACGCCATCCCGATCCATGCGGGATGGCGTTCGCATTTGTGGGGCTGCATCTGTCGCACGCAGCGCCAGCCACGAGAACTGTGCGCACGTTCGCGCTGCGGGCCTCTCCACTGCTCCCCAATCGATGCACCGGTACGGACCGCGGCCGCACCGGTTCCAACCATCGACAGAGGAGTACAGGGAAATGTATCGCAGCACCTCTTTGTTCATCGGCCTGCTGTTGGCCGCGTCTGCCGTACCCGCCATCGCTGCGCCGCAGCTGCGCGATGCGCCGCGCATCATCGGCGGCGAAGCGGCGCCGGCCGACGAGTACCCGTTCATGGTCAGCATCCAGGGCATCTTCGACGGCGATTCGGACCACGACCGCCACTTCTGCGGGGGCACCCTCATCTCGCCCTCGTGGGTGCTGACGGCCGCGCACTGCATGCAGCGCGAAGCGCCTGGTGGCATCGCCGTTGTCGGCAAGGTCACGACCCTGTCCACCGACGCCGCGCCACGACCGTCCAACGTCAAGGCGATCCACGTCCATCCGGCATTCAACAGCGGCAATTCGCTGGAGCACGACGTCGCCCTGATCCAGCTCAGCGCACCGCTGGACGGCGCACAGCCGGTGGCACTGCGGCTGCGGCCCGACGCCAGCTATCTCAAGCCGGGCCGTGAATTCACGGTGATCGGCTGGGGAGACACCGACATCGGCGATGGCCGGGTCTATCCGACTCAGCTGCAGACCGCGCAGGTGCCGTTCGTTTCCTTCACCGAATGCCAGCAGGCCTACGGCGGTGAACTGTCACGTGGAAAGGTCATCTGCGCCGGCCGCGAGGGCATCGACAGCTGCCAGGGGGATTCCGGAGGCCCCCTGCTGCTGCGCCTGCGTGAAGGCTGGACCCAGTTCGGTGTCGTCAGCTGGGGCGAGGGCTGTGCGCTGGCCGGCTATCCGGGGATTTATGCCCGAATCGCCGAAAAACACGCCGTAGATTTCATCGAAGCGGTTTGGCAACGCGATTGATACAATAAAATCAAATACATACATGGCATTACGTGAAGTGTTGCCTTAACTTGAACGGCAGCGTAGGATCGCCGCCATCCGGTCCTCGGGCCGGACATGTGCCACAACACTGTCCTCCGGCCCCGCGCCGGCTTGAAGAGCCTGTGATCCCCGTGATCCGGGCTCTTTTTTTATCCCGGTGGCGGCGCTGGGGTCAGATCCCTTCTGCCGCAGCAGAGGAGATCTGACCCCCCTCGGCTGGAAACCGTGACGTCCCGGCTTGCCGCTGTCACGTCGCAGGCCGCAAGATGCGGGCCGGTCCGGGGAGTCCGAGTGCATGAGCGTGGCGGTGCGAGGAAAGTCTGCGCGTGGATGGGGCTGGCGGCCATGCTGCTGCTGGCCGTGGCGGGGTGTCGCGAGTCTGCCAACGATCCGGCCAGGCCGGCGGCCGAGCCGGTGGCTGCAGTACAGGCGATGGCGTTGCGCCTGGCCGAAGATGATCTGGTCGGCTACGCAAAGCTGTCGGTGCCGCCGGGCCAGTACCAGCGCCTGCAGCAGGCGTGGGTGGAGGGCCACAGCCAGTGGCCGCTGACCGAGCTGCCACTGGGCGACCAGCTGCTGCCGATGCTGGCCGCACTGCGCAAGCCCGGTGCCAGCGCCGAACTGCAGCGCAGCTTCGATCGCCAGCTGGCTGGCCAGGCCGGCGCCGTGCGCCAGGCCGCACAGTCGATGGGCAACTTCGGCGTGCAGTACCTGCGCCACCAGAAGGGCTACACGCCCAGCCAGCAGGCCCACTACATCGCCCTGGTCGAGACCCTGGCGGGGTGGGCGCAGGCTGCCCCGATCAGCGACCGCGCACGTGCCCGCAGCACCATCGCCGCGCTGGTCGGCGCCGCCAGCAAGGTCGGCTTCGATGACGAAGCCGGCCTGCAGGCGGCCGGCATGGAAGGCAGCCTGCAGCAGCTGGCGCCGTTCATCCACACCCTCAAGGCGGTGCTCGGCAGTTACGGGCTGGGCGTGGACGACGCGCTGCGCAGCGTGCGCGGCGAGCTGCTCTCGGTAGAGGGCGACAATGCGCTGGTGCGCCTGCACTACGACCTGGCCGGTCGCGAGATGACCCTGCAGCTGCCACTGAGCCGGCGCGAGGGCCACTGGTACCTGACCCGCACCCTGGCCGATACCGATGCGCTGCTGCGCAAGGCCGATGCGGCCCGCGCGGCTGCGTCGCCAGCACCGGCTGAAGCCCCCGCCGAGGGTGGGGAAGCGGCAACACCGCCGGCTAAGCCATAATGGCGCCGATGTCGAAACAGAACCCGCTGCCGTTCCCCGGCGAAGAATCCCAGTCGACGCCCGCCGATACGGTGCCGGCGTCCCCCTCGACCGGTACCGGCCCGAACCCGGTACCGCCGCCCGCGCACGCGCGTCCGGCTGGCCGCCGCCCGCTGTGGGCGCGGTTGCTGGGCCGCCTGATCGAGCCGTGGCTGTCGCTGAAGATCGAGCCGGAAGACCCGGGCCAGTACAACGATGGCCGCCCGGTCATGTACGTGCTGGAAGACTACGGCCTGTCCAACGCGCTGATCCTGGACAAGGCCTGCCGCCAGGCCGGCCTGCCGTCGCCGCTGGTGCCGCTGGCCGGTGATCCGACCGGCCGCAAGCGCGCCTATCTGGCGCTGTCGCGGCGCAGCTCCAGCAACTCGCTGATTCCCGAGCAGCGCGGCGCCAAGACCCACTCCGATTCGCTGGCCAAGGTCCTGCAGGCGCACCGCGTGCGCGATGACCTGGATGTGCACCTGGTGCCGGTGTCGATCTTCGTCGGCCGCGCGCCGGACAAGCAGAGCGGCTGGTTCGCGGTGTTGTTCTCGGAAAACTGGGCGCTGGTGGGCCGCTTCCGCCGCCTGCTGGGGCTGCTGCTGAACGGGCGCAATACCATCGTGCGCTTCGCCCCGCCGATCTCGCTGCGCAGCACCGTCGACGAAGGCCTGGAGCCGGAGCGCACGGTGCGCAAGCTGCAGCGCGTGCTGCGCACCCATTTCCGCCGCATCCGTGAATCGGTGATCGGCCCGGACCTGTCGACCCGGCGCCTGCTGGTGGACCAGGTGCTGGCCGCCGAGCCGGTCCGCGAAGCGATCGCCGCACAGGCCAAGCGCGACAACTCGAAGCCGGCCGATGCCTGGAAGAAGGCGCACGCCTACGCCTGGGAAATCGCTGCGGACTATTCCAGCCCGGTGGTGCGCTCGGCCAGCTTCATGCTCAGCCACGTGTGGAACCGCATCTATGCGGGCGTGCTGGTGCACCACCTGGACAAGTTCAAGGCCGCCGCGCCGGGCCACGAAGTGGTCTACGTGCCCAGCCACCGCAGCCACATGGACTACCTGCTGCTGTCCTACCTGCTGTACGACCGTGGCATCGTGCCGCCGCACATCGTGGCCGGCATCAACCTGAACCTGCCGGTGGTCGGCACCCTGCTGCGCAAGGGCGGTGCGTTCTTCATCCGCCGTTCGATCCGTGGCAATGCGCTGTACTCTGCGGTGCTCAGTGAGTACGTCGCGCAGCTGGTGGCCGGTGGCTATTCGCTGGAGTACTTCGTCGAAGGCGGCCGCTCGCGTACCGGGCGCCTGCTGCAGCCCAAGGGCGGCATGATCTCGATGACGCTGCGTGCATTCCTGCGCCAGCCGCGCAAGCCGGTCCTGTTCCAGCCCATCTACATCGGCTACGAGAAGCTGATGGAGGGCGGCAGCTACCTGGACGAACTGTCCGGCCGGCCGAAGGAAAAGGAGTCGATCTGGTCGCTGCTGTGGGGCATCCCCAAGGTGCTCAAGCAGAACTACGGCCAGGTGGTGGTGAACTTCGGCGAGCCGATCGCGCTGAACGATGTGCTGGCCGAGAAGGCCCCGGAGTGGAAGGGCGAGGCGGTGCCCGAGGACGAGAAGCCGGCCTGGCTGTCGACCACGGTGGATACGCTGGCCGAACGCATCCAGGTACGCATCAACGGCGCTGCCGACGTCAACCCGATCAACCTGCTGGCGCTGGCCCTGCTGTCCACGCCGAAGCACGCGATGGGCGAGGCCGACCTGATCGCGCAGATCGAGCTGTGCAAGACGCTGCTGGTCGAGATGCCGTACTCGGACCGGGTGACGGTGACCCCGCACTCGCCGGAGCGGATCATCGCCCATGCCGAGGAGATCAACGTCCTCACCCGCATCAAGCATCCGCTCGGCGATGTGCTCAGCGTCAGCGGCGACACCGCGGTGCTGCTGAGCTACTTCCGCAACAACGTGGTGCACCTGTTCACCGCATCGTCGTGGGTGGCCTGCTGCTTCCAGAACAACCGCCGCATGAGCCGTACCGGCCTGGTCCAGCTGGGCCGCACGGTGTACCCGTTCCTGCAGGCCGAGCTGTTCCTGCCGTGGAGCGAGGACGAGTTTGCGCAGCGCATTGACCGCACCATCGACGTGTTCGTGCGCGAAGGCCTGCTGCAGAACGTCAACGATGACGACGGCGGCATCCTGGCGCGCAACACCGGGCAGACCGACGAGGTGTTCCGCCTGCGGGCGATCGGCCATTCGCTGCAGCAGGCGTTCGAGCGCTACTACATCGCCATCTCGGTGCTGGTGAAGAACGGCCCGGGCGTGCTCGGTGCGGCCGAGCTGGAAAGCCTGTGCCAGCAGGCCGCGCAGCGCCTGAGCCTGCTCTATGCGCCGGCCGCTCCCGAGTTCTTCGACAAGGCCCTGTTCCGCGGCTTCATCCAGAAGCTGCGCGAACTGCGCCTGGTGTGGCCGGACGAGAACAGCAAGCTGCTGTTCGACGAACGCCTGGATGCCTGGGCCAAGGACGCCAAGTTCATCCTGGGGCGCGAGCTGCGCCACACCATCGAGCGGGTCAGCCCGGAAGCAGCGCGCCCGGACGAGCCTGCGCCGCAGGATTGAAGGTCGCGCCGGACAATGCGGTGGGTGCGGACCTTGGTCCGCACACTTCCACCCGTGCCAACCAAGGTTGGCACCTACCGGAGAGGGAGGCCAACCAAGGTTGGCACCCACCCGGACCCGGCTCAGGCCGGCTCGTCGGGAATCTGCAGGCTTTCCAGCCTGGCGATGCAGTCCTTCAGCTGCAGCTTGCGCCGCTTCAGGCGCTTGGCTTCCAGTTCGTCCTCGCCGTTGGCCGCCATGCGGGTGATCTGTTCATCCAGCAGGCGGTGCTCGGCGCGCAGGGCGGCGAGGTGCTCGACGATCTCGGCGGGGCTGTAGGTATCCACAGCCTCCGAGCATACACAGCGTTGATGACTGCCGGGAGAGGGGAAACCCGATCCCCGGCCGGGGCGGCTCCGAGCCGTTAGAATGGAACCCATGAGTGCCGTGATTTCCCTTCCCGATCCCCAGCCGCGCGCCGCCCGCGATCCACGCGTGGCCGAGCGCGAGCAGCACAAGCTGGCCAAGCGCCTGCGCCGCCAGGTCGGCGAGGCGATTGCCGACTTCGGCATGATCGAGGCCGGCGACAAGGTCATGGTCTGCCTGTCCGGCGGCAAGGACAGCTACACCCTGCTGGACGTACTGCTGCAGCTGCAGAAGAAGGCGCCGGTGCCGTTCGAGCTGGTGGCGGTGAACCTGGACCAGAAGCAGCCGGGCTTCCCCGAGCACATCCTGCCGGAGTACCTGGCAGGGCTGGGCGTGCCGTACCACATCATCGAGCAGGACACCTATTCGGTGGTCAGCCGGGTCATCCCGGAGGGCAAGACGATGTGTTCGCTGTGCTCGCGCCTGCGTCGTGGCGCGCTGTACAACTACGCCGAGACCCACGGTTTCACCAAGATCGCGCTGGGCCACCACCGCGACGACATGGTGGCCACGTTCTTCATGAACCTGTTCCACCATGCCAAGCTGGCGGGCATGCCGCCGAAGCTGCGCAGCGACGACGGCAGGCACGTGGTGATCCGGCCGCTGGCCTACGTGCGCGAGCGCGACATCGTCGACTACGCGCAGGCACGCCAGTTCCCGATCATTCCCTGCAACCTGTGCGGCAGCCAGGAGAACCTGCAGCGCCGCCAGGTCGGCCTGATGCTCAAGCAGTGGGAAAAGGACCATCCGGGCCGCATCGAGCAGATCGCGCGCGCCATGGGTGAAGTCCGGCCCTCGCAGCTGGCCGACACCACCCTGTTCGACTTCATGGCGCTGGGCCGTCGCGACGACACGCCGCTGCCCGACGCCCATGCCTGGCTGGCCGGCTCCCCGGCCGATGCCGACGCAGATCCCGAGACGCCCACCGTTTAAGGTCGGTCGCCCTTCCTCTTCGCCATCCGGAATTCCATGTTCTTTCGCAACCTGACGTTCTTCCGTTTCCCGACCACCACCGATTTTTCCGAAGTCGATACCCTGCTGCCGCACGCCGTGCTCAAGCCTGTTGGCGCGCTGGAAATGAATTCGCGCGGCTTCATTTCGCCGTTCGGCCGCGAGGAGAAGGAACTGCTGTCCCACCGCATCGCCGAACACCTGTGGCTGACCGTGGGCGGCGAGGACAAGATCCTGCCGGCGGCGGTGGTCAACGACCTGCTCGAGCGCAAGCTGGAAGAGATCGAGGAGAAGGAAGGGCGGCGCCCGGGTGGCCGCGAGCGCAAGCGCATGAAGGACGACCTGCTGCATGAACTGCTGCCGCGCGCCTTCGTGAAGTCCTCGCGCAACGACGCCTTCATCGACCTGCAGCACGGCTACGTGGCGGTGGATACCTCCAGCCGCAAGACCGGCGAATACTTCATGTCCGACATCCGCGGGTTGCTCGGCAGCTTCCCGGCGATGCCGCTGAACGCCGAAGTCGCGCCGCGCTCGATCCTGACCGGCTGGATCGCCGGAGAGCCGCTGCCGACCGGGCTGAGCCTGGGCGAAGAGTGCGAGATGAAGGATCCGGTCGAAGGCGGCGCGGTGGTCAAGTGCCAGCACCAGGAACTGCGCTGCGACGAGATCGACAAGCACTTGGACGCCGGCAAGCAGGTGACCAAGCTGGCGCTGATCTTCGAGGACAACCTGTCCTTCGTGATCGGCGACGACCTGATCGTGCGCAAGCTGAAGTTCCTCGACGGCGCCCTGGACCAGCTGGAGCATGCCGACGAAGACGGCCGCCGTGCCGAGTTCGATGCCCGCTTCGCCCTGCAGAGCGCCGAGATCCGCCGCCTGTTCCTGTTGCTGGAAGAAGCGTTCAAGCTCAGCAAGGCTGACTGAACAGGCAGCTCGACGGTCGCCGGTCATCCGGCGGCCCGAAGCAGCGCTATGCTGGGCGCATGAGCCGTCTGCTGCGCCGCCTGATCACGCCGACCCTGCCCGCCACCGTACAGCGCGACACCGTTCGCCTGCGCCTGGAGGATGCCGAGATCGAGGTGCTGCGCGTGCGCGATCCGCGCGCGCGCCGCATCAAGCTGAGCGTGGACGAGCGTGGCGCGCGGTTGACGTTGCCACCGCGCGCAAGCCTGGTAATGGGCGAGCGCTTCCTGGAACAGCACCGCGACTGGCTGGCGCTGCAGCTGCGGCAGTACCAGGGGCAGGGCCTGCCGGCATCGCTGCAGCCCGGCGAAGACGGCGTGCTGCCATTGCGCGGTGAACTGTTGCCGCTGCGCTGGCAGGAAGGCCGCTACGCGCGGCTGGAGATCGACGGGCACGGTGCCTGCGTGCAGTGGCCGACCCGTGGTGGTGACGCCACCCTGCGCCGCCTGCTGCGCGAGTTCTATGAAGCGCAGACCCGCGCCGACGTCGGCCGCTGGCTGCCGAAGTACCTGCCCACCCTGCCGCGCGCTCCCAGCCGCCTGCGCCTGAAGGTGATGTCCTCGCAGTGGGGCTCGCTGGCCCCCGATGGCAGCATGGCCCTGGACCTGGCCCTGGTGCTGGGTCGTGCGGAAGCGTTCGAGTACGTGCTGGTGCACGAACTCTGCCACCTGATCCAGCCGAATCATTCGGCCGCGTTCTGGCATGAAGTCGAACAACGTTTCCCTGCCTGGCGCGAACAGCGCGACTACTTCCAGCTGGAAGGTCGGCGCCTGAAAGCCATGCTACGCCAGCTGCTGTAGAGCCGAGCCCACACTCGGCTGCCGTTGAATGCAGCCGAGCATGGGCTCGGCTCTACACAAGCGCGCGCAGCGCGCGACCCGCTCCTGCTCTTCTTTCTTTCTTCCGTGGTGGGCACACCGGAATCTGTCCGTGGCCGGGCGTGGTGGGTTGCGCAGGGGCGTGAGCCGCATGGATGCGGCGACCGAGCTTACAGGGACGTACTTGCAGCGACCCCTGCGCAATCCACCCCGCCTGGCCGAGCACGGCTTCTGGTTTGAACGACCGACCACGAGGGGCGCAGCCGTTGGCCGAAACCCTCACCCGCCCGCAATGCCGCCGCGGCCGCCCAGCGTGCCGCCACCCGCGGCGCGGTGAGGCACACCGCCTGGTCGGTCACCGTCGTCACCGCGCGCTCCAGCAGCTGGATATCGGCCTCGTGCTGGCGTGCCACATGCGGGTCCTCGAAGAAGATCGCGCGCTGGCAGCGCCCCTCCAGCACACGGTCAGCAATCTGCGCATCGCCGCCCATCGGGCCACTCTGGTAGCGCGTCACCCACGGCGTATCGCTGGGCCAGCCGCGGCTCCAGGCCAGCTCGTTCAAGCGCTGGCCGGTGGTGCCGGTCGCCACGCGCTCGCCGAACCGTGCCAGCACATCGAAGTGCTCGTCAGCGAAGGCCAGCATCGCCGGCTTCATCGCGTCGTGCGCGATCAGCGCCAGCGTCTGGTGCTGGAAGGCATGCAGATCGTCGGCACCGGCATCAGCAGCCAGCCCGGCGTGGATGCGCTCCACCTCGATCCAGTCACGCGCAGTGGCCACGGTTGAAATGAACGGCTTGCCGTGGATCACGCACTGCCGCTTGAGCGCGGTTGCCTCCGGAAACACCGAGGAAGGATCGACCGGGTCGATCAGGTAGATCGCACCGTCCAGGGTGCGATCCGGCCCCATGCCAACCACTTCGGCCACCAGTTTCATCAGGCCACCCTCGCGCCCGTAGGGGTAGCGGTGCAGGCCGCCGTAGCCGGCCAGGAAGCCCTGCCGTTCGATCGCATCGTGGGTGCGCCCGACCGCGTGCAGCGATACGCCCAGTTCACGCAGCCCGGCCTCGCTGGCACGCAGCCAGCGGAACAGCGCGGCGCGCGCATCGTGGTGATGGAGACGGTTGGCGGCCAGGCCGATACGCATCGAGCGCTCCGTAGGGACGGGTAGAAGCGGCAGTGTATGTCGGCATTCGCCGATAGGGATGTTTTTCCAATTTTTCTCATTGTCGCGGAAGCGCGCCTCGCTAGCGTGGCTGGCAGCGGTACCGCTGCGCGGCCGTGGTTCCTGCCCGCGAAATGAGGATGTCTACCGTGAATGTCGCCGGCCGCCGCGCCGTCGCCGCTGTCATGGCATCGCTGTTGCTGCCCGGCATCGCTGCTGCGTCCGGCTGTGCGAGTCCACTGCAGGTGGCATGGCGTTCCGATCGGCCGCCGCTGTCATACAACGCGCAGGGCGACCTTGCGGGGTTGGCTGCGGATTACCTGCCGCTGCTGGGCCCGCAGGCGGTGCAGCATGCGCGGCCGTTGCCCGCAGCGGTGCTCACCGATGACCCGCTGCCGGCTGGCACCCAGGTGCTGCTGGGCTGGCCGCGCGCACAGCTGCCGACCGGCTGGGTGGCCAGCAGCCCCTACCTGGAAGTGCCACAGGTGATCGTGCGGCGCGAGGGTGCAGCGCCAGTGCTGGGGTTGGAGGGACTGCGTGGCCGCAGCGTGGCCAGCCCGGACCGGCTGCCGCTGGACGCATTGCTGGCCGAACAGGCCCCGGGTGCGCAGCTGCTGGCACCGGCGCCGCTGGACCACGCGCTGTCACTGCTGCGCGCCGGGCTGGTCGATGCCGTGGTGGCCAATCTCGCCGAAGTCGAAGCCGCGCTTCGCGCCGTGCCGGGTGACCCTCTGGTGATCGCAGCACCCGCTGGCTTCGGCGATGCACTGGTGCTGGCCGCTGTACCGGCCTGTGCCGCGGTGGTCGCTGCCTTCGACCGGGAGCTGCAGCGGGAGGGCGATGCGCGTCGGGCATCGGTTCGCAGTGCCTGGCTGCCGGAACTGCCACGTGCGCGTCCCGCCGGTTCGGCACTGCGCTGGCTGGTGCCGGTGTCGCTGATCCTGCTCGCGCTCATACTGCTGCATGCCTTCGGCTACTGGCGCGTGCATCGCGAGAGCGTGCGTCGCCGGGTGCTGGAGCAGCGCTTGCATGAAGTCACCGCGAACCTGCCGGCGGTGGTCTACCAGGCGCGCCGTTCGGCAACCGGCCACTACAGCCTGGCGCAGATCGCCGGCGACGTGCAGGCGCTGTTCGGCGTAGCCGTGGAGACTGAGCGGATCGACCATCTGCAGCTGCTGGCGGCCGTGCATGCCGGTGACCGCAGCCGGGTGATGGCGAGCATCGAAGCGGCCGCGCTCGTGCGCGGTCCGATCGACGTCACCTTCCGCACCCGGTCGGCACAGGGCTGGCGCTGGGTCCGATCACAGGGACGACCGTTGCCGTGCGATGACAGCAGCGTGGAGTGGAGCGGCTACTGGATGGACGTCAGCGAAGCCCAGGCGCGTGCAACGGCGTTGGCCGAGGCGCGCCGCGCGGCCGAGCAGGCGGCACTGGCCAAGGGCCATTTCCTGGCGACCATGAGCCACGAGATCCGCACGCCGATGAGCACCCTGCTGGGCATGCTGGAGCGGCTGGCTGGCACGGACCTGGATGCGGGCCAGCGGCAGGTGCTGACCACCGTCGGTGACGCTGCGCAGATGCTGCGGCAGATCCTCGACGATGTGCTGCACAGCCAGCGCCTGCAACCGGCGCCCCTGCAGCTGCGTCCGACCGATCTGGCGGCGCTGGTGGGCGCGGTGCAGCAGCTGTTGATGCCCGTCGCGGCCAGCCGCGGGCTGCACCTGTGCAGCGAGATCGACCCGACGTTGCAGCCCTGGTCGCTGGCTGACGGGCTGCGCCTGCGGCAGGTCCTGTTCAACCTGGCCGGCAATGCGCTCAAGTTCACCCTGCAGGGAAGCGTGGTGTTGCAGGTCCGCGTGCTGCAGCAGCGCGACGGCGGCCAGCGACTGCGCCTGCAGGTGACCGATACGGGCGTGGGCATCAGCGTGGAGCGGCAACAGGCGGTGTTTGCCGCCTACGAGCAGGCCGAGGCGTCGACCACGCGCCGTTTCGGCGGCAGTGGCCTGGGGCTGTCGATCTGCCGCGAGCTGGCGACGTCGATGGGCGGGCGTCTGCACCTGCGCAGCGTGCCCGGCAAGGGCACCACCGTGTGGCTGGAGCTGGACCTGGCGGCCTGTGCGGCCCCCGCTGCGTGCCCGGCGACGGCACGGCCCGCGCAACGACCGTTGCCGCCGGCGCGGGAGCTGGTGGCCGAGGATCATCCGACCAACCTGCAGTTGCTGGCACAACGTCTGTGCGAGCTGGGACTGCAGGTGCACGCCTGCAGCGACGGCCTGCAGGCATGGGAGGCCTGGCAGGCGCAACCGTTCGACCTGGTCATCACCGACTGCCACATGCCGCACATGGATGGCTTCGCGCTGGCCCGGGCGATCCGGAGCGACGCCTGCGCCACCCGTGCGCGGGTCCCGATCATTGCGCTGACTGCCAGCGTGCTGGAGCGCACCCGTGAGGCCTGCCGTGATGCGGGCATCGACCATTTCCTGGCCAAGCCGCTGGAGGTGCACGAACTGCGCGCGCTGCTGGAAGTGCTGCTGTTGCCGGACTCAGTGTGCCAGTAGGCGGACGATGCTGGCAGCGGCGTCGCGGCCTTCGGCCACCGCGGTTACCACGAGATCGGCACCACGCACCGCGTCGCCACCGGCGAACAGGCGTGGATGCGCGGTCTGGAACGGCAGGCGGTCCTTGCCACCGGCGAGGATGCGGCCATTGGGCTGGCCTTCCACCCCCAGTTCCGCCAGCCACGCCGGCACGCTCGGCGAGAAGCCGAAGGCGATGATCACCACGTCTGCTTCCAGCAGCGACTCACTGCCTTCGATCGGCACCGCGTTCTGGCGGCCATTGGCATCGGGCTCGCCCAGCCGGGTCTCGACCACGGTCACGCCGATCACCTCGTCGTCGGCGCCGGCTTCGATCGACAGCGGCTGCCGGTTGAACAGGAAGCGCACCCCTTCCTCGCGTGCATTGGCGACTTCGCGCGCGCTGCCGGGCATGTTGGCTTCGTCGCGGCGATAGGCGCAGGTGACCTTGGCCGCGCCCAGCCGCACCGCACTGCGCACGCAGTCCATGCCGGTATCGCCACCGCCCAGAACCACCACGCGCTTGCCGTTGAGGTCGGGCAGGGCGATGGTGTCTTCCCAGCCGGCGATCGGCCGGCCCTTCGGATCATCGCCACCGACGATGCGGCTGTTCTGCACCAGGAACGGCAGCGCCGGCAGCACGCCCTTCAGGTCCTGGCCGACCAGGCCACCCTCGGTATAGCGATAGGCGCCGGTGCCGATGAACACCGCATCGTGGCTGTCCAGCAGCTGCTGCACGCTGACATCACGGCCGATCTCCACGCCGAGGCGGAACTGCACGCCCATGCCTTCCAGTACTTCACGGCGGCGATGGATCACGTCCTTGTCCAGCTTGAAGCTGGGAATGCCGAACTGCAGCAGGCCACCGATCTGCTCGTAGCGGTCGTAGACCACGGCGGCAATGCCGGCGCGTGCCAGGCGGTCGGCACAGGCCAGCCCGGCCGGGCCGGCACCAATCACCGCCACACTGTGGCCGGTCGGCTGCACCGCGCCCAGGTCCGGGCGCCAGCCACTGGCCAGTGCGGTATCGACGATGTACTTCTCCACCGCGCCGATGGTGACCGCGCCGAACTCCTCCAGCGTGCAGCTGCCTTCGCACAGCCGATCCTGCGGGCAGACCCGGCCGCACACTTCCGGCAGCGGATTGGTGCTGTGGCACAGCGTGGCGGCCTCGTGGATGCGGTTCTCCTGTACCAGCTGCAGCCACTGCGGAATGGCGTTGTGCACCGGGCACTTCCAGCTGCAGTACGGGTTGCCGCAGTCCAGGCAGCGGCCCGCCTGGTACTGGGCGTCTTCCTTGCCGAACTTGCCGTACAGCTCGCCCCAGTCGCCGGACGTGCGCAGTTCCACCGGGATGCGCTGCGGCATGGTGCGGGGCAGGTCGAGGAACTGGAAGGCGTGCTTGCGGCTCATGGCGGACTCTGTGGTGTTTTCCGGATGCCGGCCAGCGGCCGGCACTACGTGATCCTGGGATGCCGGCCAGCGGCCGGCACTACGTGATCCTGGGATGCCGGCCAGCGGCCGGCACTACGTGATCCTGGGTTGCCGGCCAGCGGCCGGCACTACCGTTATGCGGCGCGTCGCAGGGTTTCGGTCAGCGACTCGATGCTGGCGGCCTTGGGTTTGACCAGCCAGAACTTGCCGATGTAGTCGCGGAACTCGTCCAGGATCTGCTGTGCCCAGATGCTGCCGGTCAGCTCGCGGTGGCGGCCGATCAGGCGGTGCAGGTGCTGGCGGTAGTTCTCGAAGCCTTCGGCGGAGACGCGATGGATGTCGATCAGCTCGTGGTTGTAGCGGTCGACGAAATCGCGGTCCACGTCCAGCACGTAAGCCAGGCCACCGGTGAAGCCGGCGCCGAAGTTCAGCCCGACCTTGCCCAGCACCAGCACCACGCCATCGGTCATGTACTCGCAGCAGTGGTCACCGGCACCTTCCACCACTGCCAGCGCGCCCGAATTGCGCACCGCGAAACGCTCGCCGGCGCGGCCCGCGGCGAACAGCTCGCCACCGGTAGCGCCATACAGGCAGGTATTGCCGATGATGGCGGTGCTGCGTGCCTCGAAGCGGGCGCCACGCGGCGGACGCACCACCAGCCGGCCGCCGGCCATGCCCTTGCCGACGTAGTCGTTGGCCTCGCCTTCCACTTCCAGGTGCAGGCCGCCGACGTTGAAGGCGCCGAAGCTCTGCCCGGCACTGCCGCGGAAGCGCAGTTCCAGCGGTGCTTCGGCCATGCCCTGGTTGCCGTGCGCGCGCGCCACCGCGCCGGCCAGGCGGGTGCCGATGCTGCGGTCCGTGTTGTGGATCAGGAAGCGATGCTCGCCACCGCGCTTGTGCTCGATGGCCGGGGCCAGCAGGCCATCCATCTGCGTGGCCAGGCTGTCCGGCGATTCGTACAGGCGCTGCGCGGCGCAGTGGCTGCCTTCGTAGCGGCTGTCGGCCAGCAGCCGCGACAGGTCCACGCGCACGCCGTCGCGCGGCGCGGCGTCGATCTGGCGCAGCAGGTCGGTACGGCCCACGATTTCTTCCAGCGAACGCGCGCCCAGGTACGACAGCCAGCCACGCACTTCCTCGGCCAGCAGGCGGAAGAAGTTCTCCACGCGCTCGGGCTGGCCGGTGAAGTGGTTCTCGCGCAGGCGCTCGTCCTGGGTGGCCACGCCGGTGGCGCAGTTGTTGAGGTGGCAGATGCGCAGGTATTTGCAGCCCAGCACGATCATCGGCGCGGTGCCGAAACCGAAGCTGTCCGCACCCAGCAATGCGGCCTTGACCACGTCCAAGCCGGTCTTCAGGCCGCCATCGGTCTGCAGCAGGGTGCGCCCGCGCAGGTCGTTGGCCAGCAGCGCCTGGTGCGCTTCGGCCACGCCCAGTTCCCACGGCACACCTGCGTAGCGGATCGAGCTGACCGGCGAGGCACCGGTGCCGCCGTCATGGCCGGAGATGGTGATCAGGTCCGCACCGGCCTTGACCACGCCTGCGGCAATCGTGCCGACGCCGGCATGGCTGACCAGCTTCACCGACACCAGCGCGGTCGGGTTGACCTGCTTGAGGTCGTAGATCAGCTGCGCGAGGTCCTCGATCGAATAGATGTCGTGGTGCGGCGGCGGCGAAATCAGGCCGATGCCCGGGCGCGCATAGCGCAGGCGTGCGATCAGCTCGTTGACCTTGTGCCCCGGCAGCTGGCCGCCCTCGCCGGGCTTGGCGCCCTGCGCGACCTTGATCTGCAGCACTTCGGCATTGACCAGGTATTCGGCGGTGACGCCGAAGCGGCCCGAGGCCACCTGCTTGATCTTGCTGCGCTTGGCGGTGCCATAGCGTGCGGGATCTTCTCCGCCTTCGCCGGAATTGCTGCGGCCACCTAGGCGGTTCATCGCAATCGCCAGCGCCTCGTGCGCTTCCGGCGACAGCGCACCCAGGCTGATCGCTGCGGTATCGAAGCGCGGGAACAGTTCGCTGGCCGGAGCCACTTCATCGAGCGGCGCGGGCGTGGCGGCCGGCACCAGATCCAGCAGGTCGCGCAGCGCCGACGGCGGACGCGCATGCACCGCATCGCAGTACTGCTGCCAGGCACGCGGATCGCCGCTGCGCGCCGCGCGCTGCAGGGTGGTGACCACGTCCGGGTTGTACATGTGGTACTCGCCGCCGTGCACGTACTTCAGCAGGCCGCCGACATCCACGTCCTGCTGCGCGTCCCACGCCTGCGAGCACAGCTCGCGCGCGTCGGCATCCAGGCGCGCGAAACCGGCGCCGCCGATGCGCGAGGCGGTGTCCGGGAAGCACATGTCCACAACCTCGCGTTCCAGGCCGATGATCTCGAACAGCTGCGCGCCGCGATAGCTGGCCACCGTACAGATGCCCATCTTCGAGATGATCTTCGACAGGCCCTTGTAGATGCCCTTGCGGTAGCGGCGGCCGATCTGCGACTGCTCGCCGCCCTTGCTGAGCTTGAGGATGCCGCGTCGGCCCAGGTCGAACAGGGTCTGGTAGGCCAGGTACGGATATACCGCGGTGGCACCGAAGCCGAGCAGGCAGGCCATGTGGTGCGGGTCGCGCGCGGTGCCGGTTTCGACGATCAGATTGACGTCGCAGCGCAGCCCCAGCCGCGAGAGGTGGTGGTGGATGGCGCTGGTGGCGAGCAGGGCATGCACCATCGGCCGACCGGCCACCGGGTAGCGGTCGGACAGCAGCAGCATCACCATGCCCTCGCGCGCGGCCTGCTCGGCCTCGGCACAGATGCGCTCGATGCCGGCACGCAGGCCCTCGTCTTCGCTGTAGGACAGATCAAGCAGGCGGTTGGCCTGCACGTACTGGTCCATCTTCAGCAGCTGGCGCAGCTTGCGCTGGCTCAGCACCGGCGAGTTGAGGATGACGTGGTTCACCGTCTCCGGGCCGGCATGGAAGATGTTGGTCTCCTTGCCGAGCTGGGTGGACAGGGACATCGCGCAGTCTTCGCGCAGCGGATCGATCGGCGGGTTGGTGACCTGCGCAAAGGCCTGGCGGAAATAGTCGTACAGCGGACGGCTGCGCTGGCTCAGCACCGCCATCGGTGTGTCGTCGCCCATCGAGCCGGTGGCTTCCTGCTCGGTCTCGGCCAGTGGCCGCAGCACCTGTTCCACTTCCTCGCTGCTGAGCTGGTAGAGCTTGTGATAGCTGCGCAGGGTGGCTTCGTCGAACGGCTCTTCCACCAGCGACGGGTCGATCAGTTCGGTCTGCAGGTAGGTCACGCCCTGCTGCAGCCACTGCTTGTACGGCGCGCGACCGCGGTTGATGCGGTCCACCGCGTCCGAATCGAGCAGGTCGCCGCGCTTGAGGTCGATGGCCACCATTTCGCCGGGGCCGAGCTTGCCCTTGCGCACCACGCGCTCGGTCGGCACTTCCCACACGCCGGCTTCGGAGGCGACCAGGAAGTGGCGGTCGGCGGTGAGCATCCAGCGCGCCGGGCGCAGGCCGTTGCGGTCCAGCGTGCACACCGCGTAGCGGCTGTCGCAGGCGACGATGCCGGCCGGGCCGTCCCACGGCTCGCTGTTGAGGCCGTGGAATTCGTAGAAGGCTGCCAGGTCGGGGTCCTTGAACTCCAGCGACTGGGTGGCCGGCGGCACCAGGATGCGCAGCGCCTGGATCAGCTCCATGCCACCGGCAACCATCAGCTCCAGCATGTTGTCCAGGCTCTGCGAATCCGAACCGTGCATGGAGATCACCGGATCGAATTCGGCGATGTCGAAGCGTGGCGTCTTCCACACCTTGCTGCGCGCCTGCGCCCAGCGACGGTTGCCTTCGATGGTGTTGATCTCGCCGTTGTGGGCGAGCATCCGGAACGGGTGCGCCAGCGGCCAGCGCGGCAGCGTGTTGGTGGAGAAGCGCTGGTGGAACACGATCGCGCTGGAGGCCAGTTCGCGGCGTTGCAGGTCGGGGAAGAAGCGGCTGAGCTTGTCCGGCAGCACCATGCCCTTGTAGCTGATCGCATCCGGGTGAGGGTGGTGACGTAGAAGTCGGCATGGTCGCGCAGCTGCTGTTCGCTGCGGCGACGGGCCAGGAACAGCGCCAGCGCGAAGCCGGCATCATCCTGGCCGACGCCGGCATCGACGAACACCTGCTCGATGCGTGGCAGGGTGTCGCGCGCCAGCTGGCCGCAGACGCTGTCGTCGGTGGGTACCTCGCGCCAGCCGGCGACCTTGCAGCCGACCGCTTCGACCTGCGCCTGCAGCTGCGTGCGGCAGGCGTGTGCAGCCTCGGCATCGTGCGGCAGGAACACCAGGCCGGCAGCGAAGCGTGCGGCGACGGCGATGCCGGCTTCACTGGCCAGCAGTTTCAGGAACGCATCGGGGCGGCGCAGCAGCAGGCCGCAGCCATCGCCGGTCAGGCCATCAGCGGCGACGCCGCCACGGTGGGTCATGCGCGAAAGCGCGGCGATGGCGGTATCAACCAACAGGCGCGAAGGTTGATCGTCGAGCTGGGCGACCATGCCAAATCCACAGGCATCGCGCTCGGAGCGCGGGTCGTAAAGCCCTTGGCGGTTGCGGGGGCCATCTCTACCTCGATGCGTATAGGGTTGGCGGCGACACTCGTCCCCGCTCATTCCCTGGAGCGCATCGTGAGGCCACCGGATGCCTCGACTAGATCACAGGTTGCTGCAGCGCCGCAATACACGGTTGCAGGTGCAACAGAACGCGCCGGCATCCCGTGCCGGCGCGCGGTCGGGCTCAGCCGCAGCGCACGCCGCTGACCAGGCCCTTGTCGTCCACTTCGATGTTCAGGCGGTCGCCGAGGAACTCCATGGTGGCGACGTCATTGGGCTTCATGACGCGCAGCTGGTGGGCACCGGCATCTTCCTGCGCCTGCTTGCCCAGCGCGTCGGCGTAGGCCTGGCCGACCAGGCTCTGCACCTGGCTGGCATCGCAGGTGCCGACCGGCGGTGCCTCGGTGGCCTTGCCGGTTTCGTCGGCCGGTGCCTTGGCGGCTTCGGCCGCCTGCTGGGCATGGGCAGTGGCCGAATCCTGTTCATCCAGCGCCGGAGCCTGGCAGGCGGTCAGGGCCAGCACGGCCGGCAGCAGCAGGGCGGAGAGCGAACGGGCGCGAATCGGGAACGACATCATGACTCCGGAAGGGATTGTGAAAGCCCGAGCATAGCGGCGAACCGACCCTCACGTGTTTGTCTTCTGTTATCGACAGGTTCGCGGCATCGCGACGGCGACACTGCGGTCATGCCAACCTCCTCTACCCCGAACGACAGGCCGCGCGCGCGGCCGGCCTGCGCTATGTCGATGACACCCAGCCAGGCATCAGCCGGCGTCGCGCCGGCAAGGGCTTCAGTTACCGCGATGCCGATGGCCACGCGGTTCGCGATGCCGCCACCCTGCAGCGCATCCGTGCGCTGGCGATTCCACCTGCGTATACCGCCGTGTGGATCTGCGCCCACGCCAATGGCCACCTGCAGGCCACCGGCCGCGATGCGCGTGGACGCAAGCAGTATCGCTACCATGCCGATTGGGCGAAGGAGCGCGATGCCGGCAAGTTCGACCGCATCATCGCCTTTGGCGAGGCATTGCCCACGCTGCGGCGGCGGCTGTCGCGCGATCTGAAGCAGCCCGGCTTCCCGCGCGACAAGGTGCTTGCGGTGGTGGTGGCCCTGCTGGCCGACACCCTGATGCGGGTGGGCAACAAAAGCTATGCACAGGAAAACAAATCCTACGGGCTGACAACGCTGCGCAACCGCCACCTGGACCTGCTGCGCGGTGGTCGCGTGCGCATGCGCTTCCGGGGCAAATCCGGGCAGTTGCACGAGGTGGTGGTGGGCGATCGGCGGCTGGGCACGCTGGTGCGCGGCATCCAGCAGCTGCCCGGGCAGGCGCTGTTCCAGTACCGCGACGACGAAGGCGCGCTGCAGCCGGTGGATTCCGGCGCGGTGAACGACTACCTGCGCGAGGTGATGGGCGAAGACTTCACCGCCAAGGACTTCCGCACCTGGGGCGGCACGCTGGCGGCGGTACAGGCATTGGCCGCCACCGAACTGCCGGAACCGGCCAGCCAGCGCGCGCTGGCCAAGGCGCAGCGCGAAGTGGTCTGCCAAGTGGCGGCACGGCTGGGCAACACGCCGGCCGTGTGCCGCAAGGCCTACATCGACCCGTGCGTGTTTGCCGGCTGGGAGCGCGGTGAGCTGGCCTCGCTGGCCGGCCTGCGCGGCCCGCGGCAGTGGGAGCAGGCCACCCTGAAAGTGCTGCGCCGGGCGCGGCGGCTCAGTCGCAGTCGTCAGCCGCAGTAGATCGCAACGATGTTGTTGGTCCGGCCCTTCTCGATGATCAGGCGGTCGCCGCCTTCGCTGGCCGGCGGCACCCTCGGGCCGTCGTGGCGCAGGACCCGCACGTGCAGGCTGTCGCTGTCCACGCGTGCGCGGGCCACAGTGGCGTCCGAGGCGGCCAGGCCCACCGCGCCGCGCACCCTGTCGCTATGGCACTGGCCGGAAATCACACCGTCGATCGGCTGCACCTGGGCCATCGGTGTGCTGCTGCAGGCGGCAAGGGCAAAGCAGGCGGCGGCGGTGGCGATGGCATGTTTCATGGAGGCACTCCTGGTGTGATTGCGTGCAGGGTGCGACGTCAGACGTGGTGGCGGAATGAATGCCGTGCACATCGTGGACACGGCGCGCTCACCGCCGCCAACAGCGTGGGTGGAGACACTGCAGGAGCGGCATGGGCCGCCCCCGGTAGTGCCGGCCGCTGGCCGGCAGCCCCTTTCCCTCCCGAGGAGACCTGCATGGCCACCACCAGCAAGACCCCCGCCCGCCGTAAGGCATCGCCGAAAGTGCGCAAAGGCAGCACCCCGACCAAGACGGTCGCCGACCCTGATCGCCCGCGCGTGGTGAAGACCGCAACCCGCAAGGCAGCCGCCAGTGATCCACGGGCGGCACGCGTCGCTGCACGGCAGCGGCGCCTGCAGGACCAGGAGAAGGCCAAGGACGCCCGCGCGGCCAAGAAGGCAACGAAGAAGACCGCCACCCAGGCCGGCGCACGCCGGCAGCCGGAGGCGATGCCGGCACAGCAGCTGGCCAAGCCCGGGCACGAGCACGAACTGGAGCTGGCGCCCCGTTTCCTTGCGCCCGACTACAAGGGCAGCGGCAAGCTGCAGGGCATGCGTGCGATCGTCACCGGTGGCGACTCAGGCATTGGCCGTGCGGTGGCAGTGTTGTTCGCGCGCGAAGGTGCGGATGTGGCGGTACTGCACCTGGACGAGGCCGAAGACGCGGACATCACCCGCCAGCACGTGGAACGCGAAGGCGGCCGCTGCGTGGTGATCGCCGGCGATGTGCGCGATCCGCGTTTCTGCAACAAGGCCGTCAAGCAGGTGGCCAAGGCGTTCGGCGGCATCGACATCCTGGTCAACAACGCCGCGTTCCAACTGCACTGCGAGCGCCTGGAAGATCTGGAGGATGCGCACCTGCAGGAAACCCTGCAGACCAACATCGGCGGTTACATCCAGATGGCGCGTGCGGTACTGCCGCATCTGGGCGAAGGCGCCAGCATCATCAACACCGGCTCGGAAACGGGGATCTTCGGCAGCAAGGCGCTGATCGACTACTCGGCCACCAAGGGCGCGATCCATGCGTTCACCAAGGCGCTGGCCAGCCAGCTGCTGCCGCGCGGCATCCGCGTGAACTGCGTGGCGCCGGGGCCGGTATGGACGCCGCTGAACCCCGCCGACAAGCAGGCCGAAGACGTGGCGGAGTTTGGCAAGGACAGCGACATGGGCCGGCCTGCACAGCCTGAAGAGCTGTCACCGGCGTATGTGTTCCTGGCCTCTCCGGCCTGTGCCAGTTACATCAGTGGGGTGATCCTGCCGGTGATGGGCGGGCCACGGGGCTGAGTGATGGCGTGATCTGCCTGAATGCGGCGTGGCGGCGAAGGTGTGCGGTGCGTCAAAAAGCCCCAGCAGGTGGCTTGGGTAGGCTGACTCCGTACTGATCACGTCCAAGGAACGACCATGCCCGAGATGGATATCGATGCGGCGGCCAACGAAGTCGTCGCCCTGCTGCGACAGAACGACGCGCGCGCTGCAGCCGCCCGCCTGAACGCCCTGCACGACGGGCAGAGCGCCGTGGTGCAGGAAGCGCTGGATCGC
Source organism: Stenotrophomonas sp. pho (assembly GCF_006228405.1). Classification (NCBI taxonomy): domain Bacteria; kingdom Pseudomonadati; phylum Pseudomonadota; class Gammaproteobacteria; order Lysobacterales; family Lysobacteraceae; genus Stenotrophomonas; species Stenotrophomonas sp. pho. The sequence continues at coordinate 76,451 of NZ_CP029759.1, forward strand.
TACGTGTCGGTGCGCGCCGCCACCGAGCTTGAGACATTGCGGCGCAGCGGAGGTGTTGCCGCAGCTGATGCGACGACGGTGAACCCGATGCTGGACCGTCTGAGCAACGCGGAGCGTCCACCACGGATGCCCGACGCGGCTGAGACCGCAGGCCTGAGCCAGGCCCAGCATTACGACGTTTATGGCAGCATCGTGGCCCAGCGCGGCAACACCGCGGCGAATGACGCGATGGCGACGCAGGACCGCGTGGTGCTGGGGCTGCGCGACGAGAACCGCACCACCGAGGCACGTGGGCGTGGGGTCTACGACGACCGCATCGTAGTGCTGTGGAAGGATGCGCAGGGCCAAGGCCATGTGCGCGAGTTCAACCAGGCCACGACCGAGCCGACCGCCCAGTACGACGGTCATGCCAAGACCACGCCGCGCAGCCCGGGGTTCGGCAATGTGGCGCCACGCACCAAGACCGAGGGTGAGGATGTCAACGGCGACCGGGTCAAGGACCTCGGACGCCTGGGCGAAGGCACTACGGAGATGCGCGCGACTACTCATCCACGCAATGGCCATCCCGATGAGTTCGCGCTGCGTCCTTCGCAGGATGCAATCACGGCGGGCACCGGACGGGTGGAGCGCGACAGCAATGGCGACGGCTGGTTCGATGCGCGCGATACCCAGGGCGTGCAGGACCTCAACGACACCTTCAAGATCCATCGCGGCAGCCGGTCCAACACCGATTCGGCCGGCTGCCAGACCATCGGCGGCGGCGAGTACGACGACTTCGTGTCGACGGTGCGCGGCACGCCTGGGCAGAACCGCTGGCAGTACGTGCTGACCTCGGTTGCACCCGGCCAGGCGCGCGAGCTGGGGCAGGATGTGCCGCTCGCGGCCAACGACGATCCCCGTCAGCCGCAGCATCGCGACCATGCCCTGCAGCAGCAGATCAGCACCCGCCTGCACGCCCTGGGTGGACGCTACGCCGAGCATGCCGACGACTACAGTCTGGTGATGCTGCGCGAAGCGAAGGCCGCGGGCATCACCCGGGTCGACCAGATCGTGGCCAGCAATCCCAGTGCTGGACGTGCGGCGGGCGAAACACTGTTCCTGGTGCAGGGCAGTCCGGGCTATCCTGCGGCGCTGCGCGCAGGGGTCAATGCGGCCGAGGTGCGCGAGACCGCAGTGGAATCCAGCCTGCGCCAGCTGCAGCAGCAATCGCGCGAACAGGCTGCACCTGTGCCCGCGCCGGCACAGCAGCAGGAAGCGCCGGCGATGGGAGGGCGTTGAGTGATGATCCGATCACACCTGAGTCTGACCGTTTCATTGATGCTGCTGCTGGCCTGCAGCGCCTGCGCGCCCGCTGGAGAGCGCGTCGCACCGGTAGCGCCTGCCGCCAGCTCACCGGCGAAACCGGAGGCCTTGCCTTTGCAGACCCTGCCCGCTGATCGCGGATTGCCCGCACTGCCGGAAGCCTCTGGCAGCGCCCACCCCGGCGGCCGCTGCGAAGCACTGCCGGAACCGGCCAGGCAGGTGCTGGCGCAGTTGAAGTGCAAGGTGGAGGGCGCCAGCAAGGTGCAGGTGCTTTCCATTCCAGCGCAGGGTGGCCAGCAGGACTTCATGGTTACCGACAGCAGCGGGCCGCGTTTCCGCTACTGGATGCGGTCGTTCTCCGGCAGTGGCGGTACCACCGGGTATCTGGTGCAGCTGCAGGACTGCCCGGCAACCACCACGGGCATGCGCGCCTACATCGCAGAGGGAGCCGCACCGCTGCAGGATGTCACCGCATCCATCCTGGCGCAGGCCGGGTTGCCCGATGCGGCGACCATGACGGCCTACGAGGACAAGGGCGCGGGCGATCTGTTCGCCTTCATCGGCGTGCTGGACAAAGTGCCCGTGCTGCGTTGGGTGGCCGAAGCCGACCCCGAACAGCCACTGACCGCCGATGCACGCAGCTTCGACCATGGCAATGCCATGCACGGCGGTTTCCTGCGCTGGAACCAGGATCACTTTGAAGTGTCCAGGACCGTGCCGGCCGGGTTATGGCCCTGCGATGACAGCCCGCTATTGCCGTGCCAGGGCGACCCGTTCGTGACCGGGCGTTGAGGCATCGCGCGCATAGAAATCGGCAATGCGTGGAATGAACTGCTGTGGATTGGCACCGACAAGATTGGTCAGTACCACCACCGCCACGCCGCGCTCGGGATAGACCACGAAGGCCGAGCGCGCACCGCCGATACCGGCCACCTGAAGGTCGGGCGATGCGTGCAACACCGGCCAGCCACCCGCCCACGGGCCGGCACGGCCATCCGCCAGGCGCTCTACGCTCCACATCCGCCGCAGGGCCGTCTCCGGCAGCAGGCGGCCTTCGGTCAGCGCGACCAGCCAGCGCGCGGTGTCGTCGGCGGTGGTGAGGATGCCGCCACCCGCCCACAGCGAAGGCGGTATGTCGTAGAACCAATGCGACAGGCGGGACGGCGCATCTACATCGTCGGTGGCACGCGGGGCCAGGCTGTACATCGTCGCAGCATCCGGAATCAGGTCGTAGCTGTCGCCGAAGGTGGTGCGGGCCATCCGCGCGCTGCTGAACTGGCCGGTGGCGAGGAAACGTTCGTAGGGCATGCCGGATTGCTGCGCGATGATCCGTGCCAGCAATACGTAGTTGGTCTGGTTGTAGGCGAAGCGCTGCCCAGGCGCCGCTTCCAGCGGTCGAGCTGTCACCGCCGCCCATGCCTGTGCTTCGGAACCTCCGCCCAGCAGCCCGTTCGCATCAAGGATGTCCGGAAGGCCGGAGGTATGCGCCAGCAGCTGGTGTACGCGTACGTCTCTCCACGCTGGCGGAAGATCACCCAGATATCGCGAGGCCGGCGCGTCCAGATCCAGCTGCCCTTGCTGAGCCAGCTGCGCGGCAGCCACGCCGGTAAACGCCTTGGTGGCCGAATTGAGCGGGAAGCGGGTGTCCCGCGAGGCAAGCACGCCGTTCTCGACGTTGGCCAGGCCGTAGGCTTCGGAGAGCACGATCTGCCCGTCCTTGACCACCGCGACCTGCAGCCCGGGGATGCGCTGCTCCAGCATGATCTGGCGGATCAGGCGGCGGGTCTGGTCGTTGGCCTGGTCCTGGCTGGCAGAGACGGCGGCGAAGGGCAGGGCACTGATGAGCATGAGCACGACTCGGAGCGTTGGGCGGAACATGCGGAATTCCAGCGGGCGTTGCGAATCGGATGCAGACAGCGCGTCGAAGGTTTAAGCGCTCGGTGCCCTACCGTTCGTCGGCCCGTGACTTCCGGGGGGTTGACTACAGCTGTCGTCAAGCTGACAGTGGCGACACGTGTAGTCAAGGGAGTGGTGTCATGCGCGGCAAGACCATCGGGGACCAGGAACTGGCCCTGCTGCAGTACATCGATGAACATGCGCCGGCCAGTGTCGGCGAGGTCGCCAGTGGCTACGGCGAGGCCCGCGGGCTGGCCCGCTCCACTGTGCTGACGATGATGGAGCGCCTGCGGGCGAAGGGGTATCTTCAGCGCCGGCAACAGGACGGTATCTACCGCTACCAGGCCACCCGCGGCCCGCAGAGCGTGCTGCAGGGCGCGGTGGCGCAGTTCGTCGACAACACCCTGCAGGGCTCGGTGTCGCCGTTCGTGGCCTATCTGTCGCAGCGGCAGAAGGTCAGCGACAACGAGCTGGCCGAACTGGAAGCGCTGGTCGCCCAACTCCAATCGCGTCGCCACGAGGGCTGAGCCATGGACACCACGATGCTGATCCCGATGCTGGAACGCCTGGGCTGGACCAGCCTGCAGACCGTGCTGCTGGTGGCGCTGGTGTACGGCCTGTGCCGCGCGCTGCCGTCGCTGTCGGCGGCGACCCGCTGCCGCCTGTGGTGGCTGGTCTCGCTGCAGGCCGTGCTCGGCCTGTTCTGGAGCCAGCCGTTGCAGTTGGCCTGGCTGCCTGCCCCGCAGGCGGTGGCGACGACCGCGACCGACGTGGCCGCTGACATCGTCTACCCGCTGGCCCCGGAGGCCTCGGCACAGTTGCTGGCCGCGATGCCGATGCCTGCAGCGGACGCACCGGCAGTGGCGTGGTGGGCCGTCGCACTGGCCGCGCTGTGGGCATCCGGCGTGCTGCTGACGGCCCTGCGCACCTTCGGTGAGTGGCGTCGCTGTCGCGCGCTGCTGGCAGCGGCCTATCCCTGCGAGGACCAAGCGTTGGTGCAGGCCCTGCAGTTGGCTTCCGATGCACATGGTGTGCGGCCTGCGCCGCGGTTGTGGATGAGCACGCAGGTGGACGCACCGCAGCTGGTCGGTCCGTTCCGCCCGGTGCTGCTGTTGCCGGCGGGCGAGAACGCCCTGCAGGGCGACGCGCTCGACCTGGCCCTGACCCACGAACTGCAGCACCTGCAGCGGCGGGACCTGCAGTGGGGCCTGCTGCCTGCGCTGGCCCAGCACCTGTTCTTCTTCCATCCGCTGCTGCGCCTGTCGGTGCGTGAATATGCACAAGCGCGCGAAGAAGCGGTGGACGCAGCGGTGGTGGGCCAGCACGCTGCCAGCCGCCAGGCCTATGGCCGTCTGTTGCTGCAGCTGGGGTGGCACCGCAGCCGCACCTGGGCGTGGCCAGTGCCGCACCGGATGCCACCAGCCTCAAGCGTCGCCTGCTCTCGTTGCAGCCACGCCGTGCCTGCCCCCGCATCCTGGCGATGGCGCTGACTGCTGTGGTGGTGGTGGTGGGCGTGGCGCCGATGCGACTGGTCGCAGCGCCGGTGCCGCCGGCACCGCCCGCGCCACCGGCGGCACCCAAGGTCGTGGCGCCAGCACCGCCGAAGGCTCCCAAGGCTCCGGCCGCACCGCCATCCGCCGCGGGCGTGCCGGCGGCCCCGGCCGCGCCTGCAGCACCGGCCGCGCCGGCCGAACCCGCTGACGCGACCGGGCCCGACGATGCCGATGTGGCCGATGTCGGCGACGCCACGGGCATGGCCGAAGACAATGAAGGCACGACGTCGGCCGCCACCTCCATCACCACCTACGGTCGCCTGGACCTGGGCAGGTCGCCCCGGGAGGCCTTCGTTCTGGTTGATGGTGATTCGACCTTCGCCAACGGCGGCATGGACGACGTGACGGTGGCCCGCAGGCAGCTCGGCAAGGGCCCGGCGTTGTGGTTCCGCCAGGGTGACAAGCGCTACGTGGTGCGTGACCCGATGCTGATCCAGAGCCTGCAGCGTGCCTACGGCGGTGCCGTAGAGCTGGGCCGCCAGCAGAGCGAACTGGGCCGCCAGCAAAGCGTGCTGGGTCGCCAGCAGGGCGAACTCGGCAGGCAGCTGGGTGAAATGGGCCGCCTGCAGGGCGAGCAATCGCGCCGCATTGCACTGATCGCCGCCGAGGCCGCGCGCAGTGCGATGGCCGCGCATGACATCAACCGCGAGGCGGCGGCGGAAGCGGCAAAGGCGGCGCGGGGCGCGACCTACGATGTGGCCGTTGCCCGCGAGGCGGCACGTGAGGCCGCCGCACAGGCACGTCGTGCGATGCAGGACGTGGACAACGAAACCGCGCGCGCCAGCGACACCCGCGAGATGCAGCGCCTGGCCAGCCAGCAGTCTGAACTGGCCAGCCGCCAGGCTGCGCTGGGCAGCCAGCAGGCCGCGTTGGGCGAGCGCCAGGCACGCGTGCATGCCCAGGCGTCGCAGCAGGCGCAGCAGGTGATCGCGCGCGCCCTGGCCAGTGGCAAGGCCGAGCGACTCTGATCGGTAGTACCGGCCGCTGGCCGGCAATGTGGGGTGCCGGCCAGCGGCCGGCACTACCCTGGGGCGATCAACCGCAGCTGGCGCGCTCGATCCGGTTCTGCGCATCCACCTGCACCGTCACGCGGTCCTGGCGGAAGTCCATGGTCACCGCCATGCCCGGCTTGACCACCCGTGCACCGCGCGCGCCGCTGGCGGCCACCAGCTTCTTGATGGTGGCTTCGTCAGCCGTCTTGCCGGTGAAGGCCTCGAGCGCCTCCGGCTTGCATTCGTGCGCGGCGTCGGCCACGGGCGCCGGCGTGGGATCGGGGGCGGTGCTGCCGCCGGCGTGACTGCAGGCGGCCAGTGGCAGAATGGCAAGCAGGGCAAGCGGATTGAGGCGCATCGTCGGGCTCCAGGCGTGGATGGTGGTGGCAGTGTCACCGCTGCCACCGTCAGGGCATGTCAACGCGGCCCCGTGTGTCATTACCGGCCGACCAGCGCCAGTGTCTCGCGCTCGCGCTGTTCCTCGCGCACCAGCCGCTGCAGCAGCAGGGCCAGGGTCACCACGTCCTGGTCGTTGTGGTCGGCCACCCGGCGCAGGTTCACCGCATCGCCGCCGCGCAGGAAGCGCAGCCATGCACCGGGTGCTTCCGAGCCGGGCAGGTCGTCCTCGCGCACCACGCGCAGCAGCTGGCGTTCGATGGTGGACAGCTTGCAGTTCTCCCAGCTGCCGCGATAGCGACGGCGCGTGGGGTAGAGCAGGTCGACATGGTCCAGTGCGGTGATCGGGTCCGGCTGCCGGGCCAGCCGGTAGCGCGCCTTCAGCAGCGGCGCATCGTAGCTGCGGCCGTTGTAGCTGCAGAACACGGTGGACGGTTGCAGCCAGCGGGCAAAGGTGGCCAGCATCGCGTCCTCGGCGGCCATGGTGGCCATCAGCAACTGGCGGATGCGCAGGCCCTCGCCACGCTGCGGGCACACATGCCAATCGGCCGCGCCGATCATGAAGGCACGGGTGCCGGTGCCGCCGGCCAGGCCGGTGGTCTCGGTGTCGAAGAACAGCAGATCGCGTGCAGCCACGTGCTGGTCTTCGCGCTTGGCGAAGGCCAGCGACAGCGGGGCAGTTGGGATCGGCTGAGGTTGCAGCGATTCGATCAGGAACAGACCCGGCGCGATTTCCTCGCCCGGCAGCTGGCGATCCTGTGCGCTGGCACGTGCCGGCGTGGCGCCGCTCCGCGAGCGCATGCCGAGCAGGCGATGCAGGCTGCCCACTTCCGGCCGCCGCAGTTGGGCCGGTGTGTGTGCCGATGTGGCTGCCGCAGCACCTGTGGGCTTGTGGCGGATCTCCTGCTCGACCCAGGCGAACACCGAACGCTCGGCCGGTGGTTGCTGCGCATCGTTGGCGGCCGGTGGTGCCGGTGGCGCAGGGGCAACGTCCGACGCCGCCGGCGTGGCCGCTTTAGGGTCGCCGGCCTGCTTCCGCAGCAGGCGCAGCTTGTCCAGGCTCAGGCTCACGGTGCCAGCAGCTCCATCGGGTCGCGCGCGGACGCCACCACGTCGGGCACGTGCCGGCAGGCCTCGGCGTCGAACAGGTCGAGCACGCGCAATGCCAGCGCACGTGGCGAGGTTTCATCCTCTTCCTGTGCAGCCAGCACCGGGCCGACGCAGGCCGGGCAGCCGGCCTTGCAGTCGCAGCGTTGCACCAGTTCACGCGCGCGCTGCACCAGCTCCGCCTGACGCTGCCACAACGGCTCGCTGAGGCCAACGCCACCGGGGAAGTTGTCATACAGATACACAGTGGGCACGAATTCCTGCAGCAGTTCGACCACGCCAGGATCACCCTCGCTGCCGCGCAACTGGCCACGGCCGCTCTGGTCGGCGATCGCAAACCAGGAACCATCGCCGTTGCCGACCGACTTCTGCAGGTCGCGCGCATCGGCCATCACCGCCACGGTGGCGACGATGTGCAGCGCATACGCCGCACCGAGGAAGCCATCGAGCGCATCCTGCCTGCTGGCGAAGGCGCGCAGCAGCAGTGCCTGCGGCAGCTGCCACCACACTGCGGTGGTGTGCAGTTCCTGGTCGGGCAGGTTCACCGGACCGTAGCCGATGTTTTCGTGGGTGTAGTAGCGGATCTTCTTGTAGCCGGCCACGCGCCGCACCACGTGCACTTCGCCATGGTGCGAATCACCGCGCCCGGCCACGCCACCATCGAAGCGGTCCAGCACCTTGAGCTTGGTGAAGTCGATGCTGTCGGTGTAGTAATCCACATGCGTACGGGTGACGTAGGCCTTGCGGCCCTCCCAGTCGAGCGTCTCCACTTGGTAGGGCGTGGACTGCACCATGTGGATGGCGCCTTCATACAGCGTGAGCGCAGCGGCGGAGTAATCGACCTCGGCGATGATCTGCTGGCGGCCGTCGCTGCGGTCGACCACCACGAAGTTGCCATCGGCCACCGCGCGCAGGCTGACCGCGTTGGCCGGATAACTGTCGGCGATCCATTCCCAGCGCTCGCCTTCGCGGTGGATGACTTCGGTTTCGGCCAGCGCTTCCAGGAACACTTCCGGGTCGATCGGGCCGAAGCCATCGCCGACCCGGAACGGCAGTTCAAAGGCCGCGCAGCGAATGTGGTCGAACAGGATCAGCGGCTGGTCCGGCGCAATGCGCGCATGTTCGGGCGAGGCTTCGGCGAAGAAGTCCGGGTGCCGCACCACGTACTGGTCCAGCGGCTGCGAACTGGCCACCATCACACCGAGTGCGGGTTGCTGGCGGCGACCGGCACGGCCGAAACGCTGCCAGGTGGCGGCCACGCTGCCGGGGTAGCCATTGAGGATGACCACGTCCAGGCTGCCGATGTCCACGCCCAGTTCCAGCGCCGAGGTGCTGACGATGCCGTCGATGTTGCCGGCTCGCATCGCACGCTCGGTCTCGCGGCGTTCGGTCGGCAGATAACCGCCGCGGTAGGCGCGGATGCGGGGCGGCTTGCGCGGGTCGTGGTCAAAGATGTCCTTCAGGTACTTGGTCAGCACCTCGACCATCAAGCGGGTCTGCGCGAACACCAGGGTCTTCAGCCCGGACTTGATCGCGATGCGCGCGATGCGGTTGCTCTGCGAGCGCGCCGAGGCACGCAGGCCCAGGTCGGGGTTGATCACCGGCGGGTTCCACAGCAGCACCTGCTTCGGCCCGGTGGGCGCGCCGGATTCGGTGACGGCGGTGACCGGTGCCTCGATCAACGCCTCGGCATGCGCCTGCGGGTTGCCGATGGTGGCCGAGCACAGGATGAACTGCGGTTGCACGCCATAGAACGCGCAGATGCGCTTGAGCCGGCGCAGCACGTTGGTGACGTGGCTGCCGAACACGCCGCGATAGGTGTGCACCTCGTCGATGACGATGTAGCGCAGGTTCTCGAAGAACTGTGCCCACTTGGTGTGATGCGGCAGGATGGCCTGGTGCAGCATGTCCGGGTTGGACACCACGATGTCGCCATGCAGGCGGATCGCCTGGCGCGCATCGCCGGGAGTGTCGCCGTCGAAGGTGAAGGCCTTGACGCCGAGATCGCCGGCACGATTGAGTTCCAGCAGCTCGGCCACCTGGTCCTGGGCCAGTGCCTTGGTCGGGAACAGGTACAGCGCCTTGGCCTTGTCCTGCATGGCCGCGCTGACCACCGGCAGGGTGTAGCACAGCGACTTGCCGCTGGCGGTGGGGGTGACGATGGCCACGTGCTCGCCGCGCTGGCTGGCCTCCCAGGCTTCGGCCTGGTGGCTGTAGAGCTGCTCGATGCCGCGTGCCTTCAGTGCAGCGGCCAGCGCCGGGGGTACCGAGTCGGGAACGGGCGCGTAGCGGCCTTCACGGCCGGGAATGGCGAAGCTGCCGGTGATGCGGTCCTGGTAGCGGCGCTGCAGGCGCGCGCTGAGCAGCGCGCCATCGCGGGCGGGCAGGCCATCGCGGGTGGCGAGCTTCTGCTCGGCATCGGCGGTGCGCTTGGCGAGTTCGTAGGCCATGGAAGAGGGAGGGAGCCGGGACGGATTGCGAGGGGTCACATGGCACCACATCCGTGTCTCAGGATGTGAGACACCACACACGGAGACGTGAACCGTTCAGTGCTCGCGTCCCGTGGTGTGGCCGCATCTCCCTTGGCTGAACAGCGGCCAGTGCAGCAACGAAATCTGAAGCCGGCATCCGTATGCTTGGGCGCTGGACACAACCAACAGGGTGGATGGCTGTGGCACGACGTGGAACGCAGGGAGCACTCCTGGCCGGCATGCTGCTGGCCGGCATCGCACAGGCGCAGCAGGCCGCGCCGGTGGCGGTGCCCGATCCTGCACCCGTTCCCCCCGCAGATGCGCCGTCTGCCCCACCGCACCGATCTCCACCACCTTGCCGCAGGACAACGTCACCACCCTCGGCGAAGTGCGTGCGCTCAAGCCCGATGACGAGCCGCTGGACCTGTACCGCTTCAAGAACCCGGTGAAGTTCGGCGATAACCGTTTCAGCCGCGACTGGAGCGAACCGCCATCGCCGGAGCAGGTCAGCATGGGCGGTGGCTACATCATGATGGGCGTGGTCAAGGGTGTGCTGGCGGCAGCCAAAGGCATCAACAAACTCACCGGGGGTCCCGACCAGATCCAGGCGGCCGTGGCGCGGCCACCGCCAGAGCTCAGTGCCGAACAGCAGCAGCGCGCGCTGCGGTTCTCACAGGAGCAGGATGCCGGCGACACAGCGCCAGTGAAGTAGGCCGGTATATCCTGCGGGCTCCCCCACCGGTAATGCTGTCATGTCCCTGCGTTCATTCTGCCTGCTGGCCGCGTTGCTGCCGGCCTCCGCGTTCGCGTCCGATATCGCCGATGGCGGCGCCTGCCGCAATGGCGCGTTCCCCTCCCAACAGAGCCGGTTCGCGCTGGCGCGGGTGGTCGATGCACCGCGCCTGTACCTGCTCGGCGACATGGAGGGCTGCCCCGCCAAGGGCGAACCGGCCTGCCGCCAGCGCAGCTATGTGGTCAGCGGCGATACGGTGGTGACCGGTCGCGACCTGGGCCGCTACCGCTGCGCGTTCTTCCCCAACAAGGTGGGCGGCAGCGCCGGCTGGGTCGACCGCAGCAAGCTGCAGCCGTTGCCGGTGGCCGTGCCCACGCTGCAGGACTGGACGGGCCACTGGAAAGATGGCGACAACGGCCTGCGCATCACCGTGCAGGGGGGCAACTGCACGTGGATGGCGACGCCTACTGGCCCTCCGCCAACCCCACGCCGGAACAGCGCCCGTATGGGCCGAACCTGGGCCAGGTGGAAGCGCGTGCCACACCGCAGGGTGCCGATGTCGAGTTCGCCGAGGATACGTGCCGGGTGCGTGTGCACTCGCTGGGTGAGGTGCTGATCGTGGCCGACAACAGCGAATGCGGTGGCATGAACGTGCGCTTCAATGGCGTGTATCGGCGCGCGGGAACGCGTTGAAGGACGCATGAGGGTGGGGCTGGTAGATCCACGCCATGCGTGGATGCCGTTCGCGATCCGATCGGTGGGGTCAGAACCCTTTCGCTGGCGAAAGGGTTCTGACCCCAGGATCAGCGCCGTCGCTCCAGCCACCACAGCAGCGATGCGCACAGCACGAACGCCAGCCACCACGGCCAGCGCGATCCCGGCACGGGTTGCATCAGCGACGCGGTTGCCGGGGAGCTGCCCGCCAGCGCCTGCGTGGTTGCATCGATCATTGCCTGCTGATGCAGCGCGGGCGCGTCCTTCGGGTCGAATGCATAGCGCCAGAGGGTAGCGTCGCCGTGCTGCAGGCGCTGCCAGCCCGCCTCGCGCGGCCACCAGCCCGCGCAGCGCAGGTCTGACGTCGCGCCATCGACGATCAGCGGCGTGCCTTCGCCGCGTGCGTTGAAGGCCAGCAGCGGCGCCTGCACGCCGCATAGCGCCTGCCGTTCGCCCGCCCAGCTGATCGGCTGTGGCGACCACAACGCCTCAGCGCTGCCCTGCGCCCGCGCCAGCGTGGCAACCACGCCGCTCCACAGTTCGCCGTGGCGGTCATCGCGGCCGGCAAGTACCCAGCGCCAGCTGTCGGTGATGGGCAGCAGGCCGATGCGGCCTTTGCCGGTAGCGCGCCAGCCACCGACAGCCTTGCCAATGCGATCGTGCAGCAGCGCGTTGCTGCCAGGTACCTGCAGCGCCAGTGCTTCCAGTGTGGGCAGCGCGGCGTCGTGCGAACTGCGGTCTGCCTCTTCGCCGTAGCCGGTCGGCAGCGTACCCGCGGCGAGCGGGCCACGTCGTGCGGCGAGGACCGCGCTCTCGCCGTCGCCGGGAAGTTCGAGGACCTGGCTGCTGCCATCACCCCGCAGCGGCAGGCCCAGATCGTGCAGGCGTTGGCGCGCGCTGGCCGAAGGGGCGCCCGCACTGCGTACCAGCACGCCCAGTCCTTCGCGCAGCGCCTGCCGCACAGCGGCCAGCTGGGCGGCATTCAATGCCGCCAGGCTGCGCTCGTCCAGCAGCAGCAGATCGCTGCGCGCCAGCGACGCCGCGTCCAGCGGCAAGGCCCCGTCGCCAACGCTCAGGCCGGCCCCGGTATCGGCCTGCACCTGCACGCGGATGCCGGCATCGGCTGCCCAGCGGCGCAGGTACTTCAGTTCGGGGCCCGGCGCGCTGGCACGCACCTGCAGGCGCAACGGCGCCGCCGGCAGGGTCTGCTGCGGCACCGGTGCGCTGTCCACCACATGGCCGTCGGCATCGAGCAGGCGCAGCTGGAATACGCTGCGGCCTTCGGCGCGGGTGATGCCACTCAACTGAACGTGGCCGTCTTCGGCAACATCCGCGCGATCGACCACGCTGCCGGCCGGGTCGAGCAGTTCCGCCTTTGCCCTGGCAACGCCACGCGCCTGTGCCTGTACCTCGAAGCGTGCGCCGGGCGCGGCGTCGGCCGGTGGCTGCAAGGCGACCCAGCCGCGCGGCGGTGCTGTCGGCTGCCAACGTACGTCGCGTGGCAGTACTGCGTCGCGGTCACGCGCGGCCAGGCCCGCACCGACCAGCGTCAGCGTGGAGGCTGGATGCTGGCGCAGCGCGGTGGCCAGGTCGGGTACGCGCTGTGCGCCGGGCACATCGGCAGCTTCGGGCAACAGCAACAGTGGGCCTTCGCTGGCCGGGAGTGCGCCAGCCCGGTCGGCATCGATTCCCAGCACGACCAACTCGCCTGCGGGCTGCTGGCGATTGAGGGGTACGAGGCAGACATACAGCAGCATGGCAGCGGCGATCTGCAGCGCAATGCCGATCCAGCGGCGACCTCGGTGCGCTGTGCTTCCACGCAACTGGCGCACGCTGGCGATGACCACGACCACAGCAAGTGCCAGCGCAATCCACAGGTTCGGGCTGGAGGGGGTCATGGCTGCGCCTCCAGCGCATCGAGGTAGCGCTGGCCCATCGCATCGGCCGCACTGCGCCGCATCGCCTGTGGCAGTGGACGTTGCAGTGCCCGCCACAGCTGTGCGCGCAGGCGCAGGCGGCAGTCGTGGCAACCGGGCTCGATGCGCAGCTGCTCGATGGCGGCGGCCAGATCCAGTGCATCGGGCAGGTAGGCGGCATTGTGCTGCTGCCAGGCAGCGAGTGCATTGAGGTCGGGCACGCTGGTGTCATCACCGAGGCGCTGCCAAGCTTCAACGATGGCCCGGTCGGGCGGGGTTCGGGCGGCCAACGGCAGTTCACGACTGGCCAGTCCGGCGCGATCACCGCCGAGGCGACGGCCTTCATCGATCGGTGGTAGCTCTGGCCCGACCCGCGCCAGATAGATGCGTTCGGCCTGCTGCACCTGCTTGATGAAACCCAGCGCCTTGTAGGCAAACGGCAACGCCTGCTCTGGCCGGCCCTGGCGCAGCTCGCCTTCGGCCGACCACATCTGGTCCAGCGCGGCCTTCAGCGTGGCCCGGGTCTGCGGGTCGAGCAGGGTCGCGGCCTCGGCATGGTCATGGGTGTGGCCGTATTCGGAGAGCACATCGGTGGCGCTGCCGAACACCGGTGGCGAATCGGCATTGGACGCCTTGCCGCCGTGATCGTGGCCATTCTCATCGTGTGCCCCGGCCTCGGTGCCATGGTCGTGCTCGTGCTCGGTGTCGTGGCTGCCTGCAGCTGGCGCATCGCTGGTGGGCAGGTCGCTGGTCGGCGGCGGCTTCGGTGCGCCTTCGCTTTCCTCACCCAGGAACTGGCCGTAGCGCAGGCGCAGGATGCGCTGGTCGACACCGATCGCATCGCTGCGCTTCACGAAGTCCTCGGCAGTGAGGCTGCGTCGCTGCCGGATCAGCGCTTCGGCATCGATGATGATCTGCCGCTGGCTGCGGAAGTAGGCCGGCAGCGTCTTCTTGATGCGGCCTTCCAGTTCGGCACCGAGTGCAACCTCGGCGCTGGGCAGGCGCAGGATCACGCTGCTGCTGCGCCCAGCCTGCGGTGTTGGCGCGTGGTTGTCGCGTACTTCCAGCTGGGCGATGACATCGCTGCCGGGCTGCGCGCCCAGCGCAGCCAGGTCGAGGGTGTACGCGAAACGCCGTGCAGTCGCTTCGCCGCTGCCGGTGAGGCCGACACTGCGGCGAACGAAGGTGATGTTCTCGCCGCTGCCCTGGGTAATGGTGATCGACAGCGTTGCCTGCGTGGCCACGGCGTAGTCATCGCTGGCTTCGAAGCGCAACGACCACTGGCGTTGCCCGGGCGTGCCCAGCACCAGGGTCGCGGCGGGCTCCAGCACGCGCACGCTGGGCGCACGATCAGCGACCACATCCAGGCGATGCAGGTGGGTTTGGGCCAGTGCAGGTTCGCTCACCACGCGGTACAGCACAGGCACGCGCGCCACATCCTGCGCCAGCCACTGCCCATCCTGTTCGCTCAGCGGCAGCCGGCGGCCGTCGTGGAACTGAAGCCATGCCTTGTCCGGCGCGCGATCGAAGCGCAACGACCACGACAGCCGGCTGTCCGCGGCGACCTTGGCATCCAACGCGTTCTGGGTGCGCGTGGCTTGGCCGGTATAGGCCGGCGCGTCGATCCGCAGGCGGGTGGACTGAAGGTGCAGCGGGCCGGCGGCAGCCATGCTGACAGGCGCCGATGTGCGCGCCGGTGCGGAGCCGGGGCCGGAACGTGGCCAGCCGAATGCCAGCGCAGTGATCGCCAGGCCTGCGACCCAGCTCAGGGCCAACGCCCTGCGCGGCCAGCGCGGACGCAGGTCCGGTGTCGCGCGCTCCAGCGTGGCCAGCACATGCGCGCGCTGGCGCTGCTGCAGCGGATTGAGCGTTGCCATATCGGCGAACAGCAGGTCGGCACTGTCCTCGCTGGCACCGCCGGCATCGAGCTGACGCTGCACCCACTGTGGGTCCAGCTGGCGGGCACGTGCCGTGGCGAGCGCTGCGCAGGCGAGCACGCTGACCGTGCCGACCACGCAGGCGATATCGAAGCCCGCCAGGCGCAGCGCCAGCGTCGTCGCGGCCAGCGCCCACGGCAGGCCCAGCAGCAGGGTAACGAGTGCACGGCGACGGCGTGCGCGTTGCCAGGCGTACTGCAGGGTGTTCATGCGGCCCCCTGCGCCGGCGACTGCTGGCCATCCAGCGCTCCAGCGCGAACAGCAGCACGATGGCCAGCAGCAACCACGTGGTTGGCTCACGCGCTGGGGGCGCTATGGCGGGCAGTGCGGCCCGGCGTGGTGCCTGGTCCTGTGCATCGCCGAGGCGCGGTGACGCTGGCGGTTGCAGCGCCAGCAGCAGGGCACGCGGCAACCGCGGGTCGCGCAGCGCAGCGTTGCCTGAGGCATCCCAGTCGCCCGGCAGTGACAACAGGACGCCGTGGCCGATGCGCTGTTGCCACAGCACTGGTGAGCCGTCGGCGTTGCGCAGCAGGATGCCGGCGTCGCCAGCAGGCTTGCCGGCGCTCACTGCACGACCGCCGTGGCGCAGCCATGCCTGCCAGCTCGCCGGCAGTGCATCGCTGCGGCTCCATACGCCGATCTCGCCGCGTTCGGGCAGGGCATCGGCCGACAGAGGAGCGAGCGGCGCCTGCATGCCCCACGCGCGCTGCAGTGCGTTCACCCAGTGCTGGGCGGCGGCCGGCGCATCGCTGTGCACGCGTAGACGCGGCATCGTCGCGGCACTCGGTTGCGGAGTGGCCGGTATCGGTTGCGGCCGCCACTGCACTTCGCGCGACAGCTGCACGCGGGCGCCATCCAGACCGGGCAGGGGATCGGGAACGTGCACGGTCAACGCGGTGCCGGCGGGCAGCTGTGCATCCAGCTCACGCAACAGGCTGGGCAGCGATGTGCTGGATGCCGGCGGTGCCTGATCGATGCTGGGGAAGCCGGGTGCCAGCCAGTGCCAGTTGCCCTCTTCGGCGGTGCCGCGCAGTGCGGTCGCGTCCAGTCCGGGAGCCACTACCGTCCAGGCAGTGGGGACCGGGGCAGGGCCGACCAACGCAGGGCGCGCCAGCAGCATGGCCAATGCAGCCAGCAGCAACAGGCGCACCAGCAGCAACGGCCAGTCATCGAAACGGATGCGCTGGCGCGGGCGGATCTGTGCACGCAGCCAGCGCAGCGCGGCGAAATCCAGCGGCGTGTACGGATGGCGCCGGGCCAGATGGATCAGCAGCGGCAGCAACCACGCAGCGAGCGCGGCCAGGCCCAACGGGAACAGCAGGGTCATGCACCGCCCCCACGACCGAACAGCACCTGCAGTGGATGATCCAGCGGCTGGTCGAGCCAGCCGGTGGCACTGGCGATGCCGCTGGCCTGCAGGCGCGACTGCAATGCGTTGCGTGCGTCGGCGAAGCGCTGCAGGTAATCGGCGCGGATCGCCGCGCCATCGCCCAGCAGTTCCTCGCCCGTTTCCGGATCGCAGAAGCGATGGCCGGCGTCGAACGGGAAGTCGCGCTCGTCGGCGGTGAGGATCTGCAGCAGTGCCACTTCACGGCGTGCGCTGGCCAGTTGCTCCAGCAGCACGATGCAGGCCGCGTCGAAGCCATCACCCATCGCCAGCAGCAGGTCGCCCGGGCGCACACGCTCCCACAGCGGGCGCAGGCGATCGGCCACGGGCCAGGTGCCGCGCGCATGCAGGGCATGCAGTTGCAGATGCACGCGGTCACGCTGGCGTACGCCGTTCGCTGCGGGCACCAACTGCAGTCCATCGCCATTGATCGCCAGCAGGCCGAAACGGTCGCCCTGCTGCAGCGCCAGTTCCACCACGCAGGCGGCCACGCCGCGCATGTGATCCAGGCGCGTGCGCTGCGGTGCCGCGCGATCGGCCTGGCCGGCCGAGGCGGTGGCATCGAGCAGCAGCCAGACCGTGATCGGGCTTTCGCGTTCGGATTCGCGCACGAAGAAGCGGTCCGAACGCGCGTACAGCTTCCAGTCGATCTGGCGCAGCTCGTCGCCCGGTTCGTAGGCCCGGTACTGGGCGAATTCGAGGCCGGCACCGCGGCTGCGGCTGGCGTGCTGGCCGATGCCACTGGCGCCGCTGGCCAGGCGCGGCCGCAGCCGCAGCAGGCGCAGGCGCGCACGCAGTTCCGGAGGCAAGGTCAGCGGGGTACCGGCGTTCACGCGTGGCTCAACCCGGGAACGGCACGGCCTGCAGCAGGGCGGCGACCACGTCGTCGGCACGCTTCTGCTCGGCCTCGGCGGCGAACGACAGAAGCAGGCGATGGCGCATCACCGGTGCGGCCAGCGCCTGCACGTCCTCGCGGGTGGCGGCGAAGCGGCCCTGCAGCAGTGCGCGCGCTTTTGCCGCGAGCACCAGCGACTGGCCGGCGCGCGGACCGGCGCCCCACTTCACCCATTGGTTGATCGCCGCCGGGGCGCCTTCGCCTGGGCGGCTGGCGCGCACCAGGCGGGTGATCCAGGCCAGCACGTCGGGGCTGACATGCACCTGCCGCACAGCCCCCTGCAGGGCGATCACCGCCTCGGCATCCATCACTTTCGGCACCGCGTCGGTGGCACCGCCGGTGGTCTGTTCCAGGATCCGCCGCTCCTCGTCTTCGCTGGGTAATCCACCAGCACGTGCAGCAGGAAGCGGTCCAGCTGTGCCTCTGGCAGCGGGTACGTGCCGGCCTGCTCGATCGGGTTCTGCGTGGCCAGCACGAAGAACGGAGCGGGAAGCGCGTAGGTGGTTCCGGCGTAGCTGACGGTGCGTTCCTGCATTGCCTCCAGCAGTGCGGCCTGGGTCTTGGGCGGGGTGCGGTTGAGTTCGTCGGCCAGCAGCAGGTGGGTGAAGATCGGGCCCTGCTGGAAGCGGAAATGGCGATGGCCGGTGCCATGGTCTTCCTCCAGCAGCTCGGTGCCGAGGATGTCACTGGGCATCAGGTCGGGGGTGAACTGCACGCGCCGGAACTGCAGTTCCAATGCCTGGCCGAGCGAGCGTACCAGCAGGGTCTTGCCGAGCCCGGGCGCACCTTCCAGCAGGCAGTGGCCGCCGGCCAGCAGGCCGATCAGCAGCTGCTCGACCACGGTGTGCTGGCCCACCACCGCGCGTGCGAGCGCGGCGCGCAGTTCATCCAGGCGCGGCAGCAGGGAATCGAGGTCGGAGGAATTCATGGGCGTGCAGGTCCTGTCAATTGTTCAACGCGTACATCACGATGTTGACGCCAAAGCGGGTGTTGTCTTCGGCCAGGAAGCGCTTGTTGCGCCAGTCGTAGTCCCACTCGCAGCCATAGTCCTTGTTGCTGTAGAGCAGGCCCAGCCGACCATCGACCTCGATGCCCTTCAGATAGTCGTGCACCAGGTCGTCGCCCCAGCCGTTGAGTTCGAAGCTGGTGGCGGGCGGACCGTCCGGGAAGCGGAAGAAACTGCGGTACAGCGCGTGGCTGTTGGGCAGTTTCTGCAATGCCTTCGGACCGAACAGGCGGCCCATCTGTGCCTCGAACGAGGTGGCGAACAGCCCGTCGATGTCATGGTTGCAGTCATCGACGAAGACGAAGCCGCCATTTCGCACGTAGCGCACGAAGTTCTGCCGTTCGGCGGCGTTGAACTCCACCAGCGTGTGCCCGGCCAGGTAGCAGAACGGCGCTTCCAGCATGCGCGGGTCGGCCAGGGCCACCACGTGTTCCTGCGGGTCCACGCGCAGCGATGTGTAGTCGATCAGCGAGGTGATCAGGTTGGATGGCATGCGCGCGTCCACGTCCCAGTCACCGGAGTCGTACTGCAGGCGGGTGAACCAGAAGTCATAGCGCGAACTGCGCGGGCCTGCCTGTGCCCAGGCCGGCAGCGCCGCCGCCGAAGCGGCAGCGGCCAACCAGCGCAGGCAGGCCCGGCGATCCATCAGACCGCGTCGGACAGCGAGGTGAAGGTGAAATCGCGCAGCTTCATCGGCGGGATCATCATCACGTAGCTGGATTCATCACCGGCCACCCGCACCGGCTTGCCCAGCTCTTCGATGTTGTTGAGCATGATCACCGGCGACTCGTTGAAGCGGAAGTTCTTCACCGGGTACTTGATCTGGCCGTTCTCGATGTAGAAGGTGCCGTCGCGGGTCAGGCCGGTCAGCAGCACGGTCTGCGGATCGACCATGCGGATGTACCAGGTACGCGTGACCAGGATGCCCTTCTGGGTGCCGCGCACCAGCTCGGCGGTGCTCTTGTCGCCACCGCTCATCAGCAGGTTGCCCGGCGAGGCCTTGGCGGTCTTGCCCTGCTTCTGCGCCCAGAAGCGCGAGTAGTCCAGATTGGCGATCCTGCCGTTCTCGATGATGGCCATGCGTTCGCGCGGCAGCCCTTCGTTGTCCCACGGCAGCACCGGTGCATCCGGATGCCACGGGTCGGCGATCATGGTCACGCGCGGATCGTAGACCTGCTCGCCCAGCTTGTTGCCGCCGCCCTTCTTCGACAGGAAGCTGCGGCCTTCATCGGCCGAGCGTGCACTGAAGAAATTCATCATGAAGCTGATCAGGCCTGCCGCTGCGGCCGGCTCCAGGATGACCGTGTACTTGCCCGGTTCCAGTGCCTTGGCTTCGGCCGATTCGGTGGCCTTGCGCATGGCGATGCGGATGTCCTGGTCAGCCTTGAAGTCCGCCGCGTCCTTCAGGTTGCGGCCGACCCAGCCCGAACCGCGGCCATCTTCGGTGCGCACAGTGCAGGTGTAATCGAAGTTGGTGGTGCGCTGGTAAGCGAAGTTGCCGTTGCTGTTGGCGGTGGCCTGGAAGCCCTGGCCGTCCTCCAGGAAGCCGGCGGCGACCAGGCCGTGGCCGCGGCACGGGGCGATCGAATCGGCAGCAACCTTGGCACGGAAGGCCGGATCGATCGCGGCGGTGGATTCGCTGAAGGTCGGGCTGGCGCGGTAGCTCTGCTTGCCGATGGCCGGCATGAACTCCGGGTTCTCCGGGGCCAGGCGGGCCAGGTCTTCGGCACGGCGTACCACGCGTTCCAGCGCGGCGTCGTCGAACTCGTTGATCGAGGCAGTGCCGACGCGCTTGCCGAAGGCGACGGTGACCGCCAGTTCGGTGTTGTCGACGATGCCGCTGGTGGAGACATTGTTCAGCGCGAAACGGATGTTGCCGCTGATTGCACCGGCCAGCACGGCGGTGCACTCGCCGGCCTTGGACAGGGCGATGACCTTGTCGAGGATG
Source organism: Stenotrophomonas sp. pho (assembly GCF_006228405.1). NCBI lineage: Bacteria > Pseudomonadati > Pseudomonadota > Gammaproteobacteria > Lysobacterales > Lysobacteraceae > Stenotrophomonas > Stenotrophomonas sp. pho. Next base: position 96,704 of record NZ_CP029759.1, read on the forward strand.
GCCTTGGCCTGGGCTTCGGTGAAGATACTCATGTGTAAGGGCTCCTGACCGGTCAGCCGAGGCTGCGTGCGGTGTTGATGACGTTGATGCCGTTGAAGCGCGCGGTGGACGAGCCGTGCGAGACCGCCGAGACCTGTCCCGGCTGGCCCTTGCCGTCGAAGAACGAACCGCCCAGGCGGTAGTCGCGCTCGTCGGCCACGGCGGTACAGGCGTTCCAGAATTCCGGCGTGCGGATCTGGTAGGCCACGTCTTCCAGCATGCGGGTGATCTGGCCGTTCTTGATCTCGTAGAACAGCTGGCCGCCGAACTGCGCGTTGTAGCGCTGCTGGTCGATCGAGAACGAACCGTCACCGATGATGTAGATGCCGTTCTCCACGTCCTTGATCAGGTCCGGCACGCTCAGCGGCTTCTTGCCCGGTGCCATCGACACGTTGGCCATGCGCTGGAACTGCACGCTGGACCACGAGTCGGCATAGCAGCAGCCGTCGGACTCGGTCTTGCCGAGGATGTGGGCCTGGTCGCGGATGGTCTGGTAGTCCACCAGCTTGCCGTTGCTGATCAGGTCCCAGCGCTTGCACTTCACGCCTTCGTCGTCGTATGCCACTGCGCCGAGGCTGCCTGGCTGGGTCTTGTCGGCGAAGATGTTGACCAGCTCGCTGCCATACTGGAAACGCTGTTCGCGCTTGTCCAGGGTGGCGAAGCTGGTGCCGGCGTAGTTGGCTTCGTAGCCGAGCACGCGGTCCAGTTCCAGCGGGTGCCCAATCGACTCGTGGATGGTCAGCCAGGTGTGCGACGGGTCGAGCACCAGGTCGTACTTGCCCGGCTTCACCGACGGTGCTTTCAGCTTTTCCTGCGCCTGCCGGGCGGCGGCGATGGCGTCTTCCTTCATGTCGTAGGAAGAACTGTAGTTGACCACGCCATTCGGGCTGACCACCTTGCCCGCGGCGGCGCCGTCCAGGTATTCGTAGCCCAGGCCCATCGGCGAGGACAGGCCCGATCGGGTGCGGAACTTGCCGCTGCTCTTGTCGATGGCGGTGACCGTCATCGGCGCCCAGATGCGGTGCACGTCCTGGTCGATGTAGGAGCCATCGGTGGAGGCGAAGTACTTCTGCTCGTTGACCAGGAACAGCATCGAGTTGACGAAGCTGGCACCGGCGCCCATTGCGGCGGCGTTGACGTCCAGCAGCAGGCCGACCTTGTCCTTGATCGGCACCTCCATCGCATTCTTGTGGATCGGCGTGCGCCAGCTCACCTCACCCACGCCCGGTGCCTTGGCCAGCTGCACCGGTGCGGTCTGCACGCCGGCATTGGCCTTGGCGATCGCGGCCGCCTGCTGCGCCGCCTTGGCCACGTCGGCGGTGCCCAGCGCATTGGTGGCGGCAAAGCCCCACGCACCATTGACGATCACGCGGATGCCCACGCCGGTGGACTCGGTGTTCACCACGTTCTGCACTTTGTCTTCGCGGGTGATCACGAACTGCCGCAGGTAGCGGCCGATGCGCACGTCGCAGTAGGTGGCACCGGCCTGGCGGGCGGCAGCCAGCGCCGCATCGGCCAGGCGCTTCTTCAGCCCCAGGTCCAGCGTGCTCTGCAGCTGCTCGGCGGCGATCACCTTGCCGAAGAAGGAGGGCATGATCAGCCCGCCCGCGGTAAGCCCGGTCAGGGCCAGGAAGTCACGTCTTTGCAAGGCTGCTCTCCATATCGAAGGATGGGTGGCTCAAGCGCCGAGACTGCGCGCGGTGTTGATGATGTTGATGCCGTTGAAGCGGGTGGTGGACGAACCGTGCGAGACCGCCGAGACCTGGCCAGGCTGGCCCTTGCCGTCGAAGAACGAACCGCCCAGGCGGAAGTCGCGTTCATCGCAGATGGCCGTGCAGGCATTCCAGAATTCCGGCGTGCGGATCTGGTAGGCCGCATCCTCTACCATGCCGGCGATCTTTCCGTCCTTGATCTGGTAGTACAGCTGGCCGCCGAACTGCGCGTTGTAGCGCTGCTGGTCGATCGAATACGAACCGCGGCCGTGGATGTAGATGCCGTTCTCCACGTCCTTGATCATGTCCGCGACGCTGAGCGGTTGCTTGCCCGGCGCCAGCGAGACATTGGCCATGCGCTGGAACTGCACGCTGGACCAGGAATCGGCATAGCTGCAGCCATGCGATGCATCGCGGCCGAGGATGTGGGCTTCATCGCGGGTGGCCTGGTAGTCGACCAGGATGCCGTCGCGCACCAGGTCCCAGCGCTGGGTCTTGACGCCCTCGTCGTCGTAGCCGACCGCACCGAGGCTGCCCGGCTGGGTCTTGTCGGCGAAGAAGGTGACGATGTCGCTGCCCCAGCGGAAACCGGCATCTCGCTTGTCCAGCGTGGCGAAGCTGGTTCCGGCGTAGTTGGCTTCGTAGCCGAGCACGCGGTCCAGCTCCAGCGGGTGGCCGACGTTCTCGTGGATGGTCAGGAACAGGTTGGATGGGTCCAGCACCAGGTCGTACTTGCCGGGCTTTACCGACGGCGCCTTCAGCTTCTCGCGGGCGTGGCGGGCAGCGGCGATGGCGTCCTCGACCGGGTCGTAGGAATCGCGGTAGGCGGTGATGCCACCCGGCAGATGCACCTTGCCGCGCGCATCGCCATCAAGGAACTCATAGCCCATGCCCATCGGCGAGGAAAGACCGGCGCGGGTGCGGAACTTGCCGCTGGCCTTGTCGATGGCGGTGGCGGTGAACGGCAGCCAGATGCGGTGGATGTCCTGGTCGATGAACGAGCCATCGCTGGAGGCGAAGTACTTCTGTTCGTTGACCAGGAACAGGGTGGAATTGATGTAGTCGGCACCCGCATTCAGCGCGGCGGCGTTGAGCGCCAGCAGCAGTTCGACCTTGTCCTGGATCGGCACCGCCATTGCGTTCCTGCGGATCGGGGTCTGCCAGCGCACCTCGCCGACCGACGGCGTCGGCGCCAGTTGCACCGGCCGGGTCTGGATGCTGGCGTTGGCGCGGGCGATTGCCGCCGCCTGCTCGACTGCCGCGCGCACGGCGGCCTCGGTCTGCTGATGGGTTGCAGCAAAGCCCCAGGCACCGTTGACGATCACCCGCACGCCCACGCCGGACGATTCTCGGTTGGTCACATTGCCGACCTGGTGCTCGCGGGTGATGACCGACTGGTTGAGGTAGCGGCCGATGCGCACATCGCAGTAGCTGGCCTTGGCCGTGCGTGCGGTGGCCAGCGCGACCTCGGCCAAGCGCCGGCGCTGGGCGGTATCGACCGGCGCCAGCAGCTGCTCGGCGGCGATGGCACGGGAATGCGGCAGCAGCAGGCCGGCCAGGCCCAGGCCGGAAAAAGCCAGGAACTCACGTCGTTGCACAGCGTTTCTCTCTCTCGCTTGCGGTCGGCAACGCGCCGGACCGATCACGTCCACTCCTCGACTTTCGCCAGCGCGGCGCAACCGGGCAAGTGACTGCAGTCATGGTTGGGGAGGGTTTCGGCAGGGCTTGCAGCCCTGCACCTGCTCAATGCAACGGCAACGGCCAAAGCCAGAGCCAGAGCCAGAGCCAGAGCCAGAGCCAGAGCCAGAGCCAAAGCCAGAGCGGCATTCCGTGGGTGGGCGGGGCGGTGTCGGATTGCGGGGACGCCGTGAATCCGTCCATGGAGGCTTGGCAGCCGCATCCATGCGGCTGACACCCCGCAATCCGACACCGCCCCAGCTCTGACAGATTCCTGCGGCTGTTGGTAGGTGTCGACCTTGGTCGACACGATTTTTCTGTCAGATATCGAAATGAATCCGGGGTCAGATCCGTTTTCCTGCGGAAAACGGATCTGACCCCAAGAGCCGTTCCAACAGATCGCTGGAAACTGTCGAAGGCGGGGTGGGTCCGGCTGCGGGCTTGGCTGCGGCATGGATGCCGCGGCCAAGCCCCAAGGACGGGTTTACGGCGTCCCCGCAACCGGACCAACCCTGCCATCCCACGGAATGCCAGCTTTTGACGTTGCTCTGGCTCTGGCTCTGGCTCCGGCGGGTGCAGGGCTGCAAGCCCTGCAGACACCCCCTCGTGCACAATGGGGCCGACCCCGCCTGGACACCGTCCTGATGTCGAGCAAGCCGTATTCAGAAGCCTGCGAGCGCAACCGCGAACCCATCGCCACCGCACTCGACCCGTGGATGGGCGACCGCCATCGGGTGCTGGAGATCGGCAGTGGTACCGGCCAGCACGCAGCCTTCTTCGCCGAGCGCTGGCCATGGCTGCGCTGGCAGCCCAGCGACCATCCGGACCATCTGCCCGGCATCGAAGCCTGGCGTGCGGAGGCCGCGCTGCTGAACCTGCTGCCGCCGGTGGCGCTGCAGGTGGAGCTGCCACCGGCAACGGGCCTGGACCTTCCAGAAAGCAGCACGTTCGACGCCGCATTCAGCGCCAACACGCTGCACATCATGGGCTGGGAGTACGTGCAGGTGCTGTTCGGCGCGCTGCCGCCACTGTTGCGTCACGGTGCGCTGCTGGCGATCTACGGTCCGTTCAACTATGGCGGCCGCTATACCAGTGACAGCAATGCGCAGTTCGATGCCTGGCTGAAGGCGCGCGACCCGCGCAGCGGTATCCGTGACAGCGAAGCGGTGCAGGCGCTGGCGGCGGACAACGGGTTTACCCGGTTGGGTGACGTGGCGATGCCGGCCAATAACCGGCTATTGCTGTGGCGGTTGGGGTGAACCACCGGCAGTGCCGGCCGTTGGCCGGCAACCGATTGCCAGGAAGATGCCGGCCAGCGGCCGGCACCACCTTCAGGCCACCTGCACGATATGCAGCGCCTTCGGATTGCGCCACTGCGCCAGCAGGGCCGCTTCGCGCGCCTTGGCCTGCTCGAAATGCGCTTCCTTGACATGGCCGAAGCCGCGGATGTGCTCGGGAATGCTGGCAATCTCCACCGCCAGCGACAGACGGTCATCCTCCAGCCCGTCCAGCAGCATCTGCACCGTCGCCTCGTAATCAGCAATCAGCTTGCGCTCCATGCGGCGCTCCTCGGTGCGTCCGAACACATCGAAGCGGCCGCCACGCAGGAACTTCAGCTTCGCCAACAGACCGAAGACCTTGAACATCCACGGGCCGTATTCCTTCTTCAACAGCCGTCCCTGCTCGTCCTTCTTCGCGAACAGCGGCGGTGCCAGATGGAAGCGCAGCTGGTAGTCGCCCTCGAACTGCTGCTGCAGGCGGCGCTGGAAGTCACCGCTGGTGTACAGGCGCGCCACTTCGTACTCGTCCTTGTAGGCCATCAGCTTGAACAGGTAGCGCGCCACGGTCTCGGTCAGCGCAGTGGAACCGCCGATGCGGTCGGCTTCGGTGGCGCGTACGCGCGCTACCAGGTCACGGTAGCGCTTGGCGTAGGCGGCATCCTGGTACTCGACCAGGAACGCGGCGCGGCGCTCGATCATTTCATCCAGCGAGCGCGACAGGCGGGCGTCGTCCAGCGGCAGGAACGCCACGTCGCCACCGTGCGAGGGCAGGCCACGCAGTTCGCGTTCGTCGCCGGTGTTGCGCGGTGCCGCAGTGGCACCCCATTCATTGCCCTCCCACTCGCCTGGCGGCAGCGGATGCAGCGGGCCCGGGGTGGATTCGGTATCGGTATGGCGGTTGCGCACCAGGCCGGCCGCCTGCTGCACGGCCTGCGGATCGACCACGGCCAGGCGGCCCCAGGCGAAGGCCTGCTGGTTCATCGCCACGGCGGCGCCATTGAGCTCGATGGCGCGCATCAGTGAATCGAACGACAGCGGCACCAGGCCCTGCTGCCAGGCGTAGCCGAGGATGAACAGGTTGGCGGCAATGGCATCGCCCAGCAGCGCGGTGGCCAGCTGGGTGGCATCGAGCAGCAGCGGCTCCTGGCCGCCCAGTGCCACGCGCACGCCGGCGATGATGTCGGCGGCGGGGAACTGCATGTCCGGGCGGGTGGTGAAGGTGCCCGGCATCGCTTCGTAGGTGTTCAGCACCACCTGCGAACGGCCGGCACGCACCTTCGACAGTGCCCAGTAGTCATTGACCACCACCATGTCGCAGCCCAGCACCAGGTCGGCCTCGCCAGCGGCGATACGCACGGCATGGATGTCTTCAGGGCGACGGGCAATGCGGATATGCGTGGTCACCGCGCCGCCCTTCTGCGCCAGGCCGGTCTGGTCGAGCACGGTTGCACCCTTGCCTTCCAGGTGGCCGGCCATGCCCAGCAGCGCACCGATGGTCACCACGCCGGTACCGCCGACGCCGGTGATCAGGATGTTCCAGGGCTGTTCCAGGCTGCCGCGGAGGGTCGGCGCCGGCAGGTTGTCCAGCAGCGTGGACGCATCGCGCTTGCTGCCTTTGCGCGGCTGGCCACCGTGCACGGTGACGAAGCTGGGGCAGAAGCCGTTCACGCAGGAATAGTCCTTGTTGCAGTTGGACTGGTCGATCTCGCGCTTGCGCCCGAACTCGGTTTCCTTCGGCAGCACCGACACGCAGAAGCTCTTCTTCCCGCAGTCACCGCAGCCTTCGCAGACCAGCGAGTTGATCATCACCCGCTTCTGCGGGTCTTCCAGCTTGCCTCGCTTGCGGCGGCGACGCTTCTCGGTGGCGCAGGTCTGTTCGTAGATCAGGATCGACACACCCTTTACTTCGCGCAGGCGCTTCTGCACTTCGTCCAGTTCGCTGCGGTCATGGAACTCGACGTCGCTGGGGAAGTGCTCGCGCTGGCCGGTCCACTTGCCGATGTTGTCCGACAGCACCACGATGGTGTGGATGCCTTCGGCGCGCATCTGCTTTGCAATGTCCGGCACGCTCAGCGGACCGTCCACCGGCTGGCCGCCGGTCATCGCCACCGCATCGTTGTAGAGGATCTTGTAGGTGATGTTGACGCCAGCGGCGACCGCCTGGCGGATCGCCAGCGAGCCGCTGTGGAAGTAGGTGCCGTCGCCGAGGTTCTGGAACACGTGCGGGGTATCGGTGAACGGCGCCTGCCCGGCCCAGGTCACGCCTTCGCCGCCCATGTGGGTGAAGGTGTCGGTGCTGCGGTCCATCCAGGTCACCATGTAATGGCAACCAATGCCGGCCAGCGCACGCGAGCCTTCCGGCACGTTGGTGGAGGTGTTGTGCGGGCAGCCCGAGCAGTAATGCGGTACGCGCGGGAAGCTGGCGCGCGGCAACGCAAGCTCGGCTTCCTTCTCCTGCATCCACTGCAGCCGCTGCTCGATCGATGCGTTGTTGAAGAACTTCTGGATGCGGCGGCCGATCACGCCGGCGATGGTGGCCGGGGTCAGCTCGCCGGTGGACGGCAGGATCCATTCGCCAGTCTCGTCATACTTGCCGACGATGGACGGGCGCTGGCCCCAGCTGGCCGGCCAGTTGAAGAACTGTTCCTTCATCTGACGCTCGATGAAGGCACGCTTTTCCTCCACCACGATGATGTCTTCCAGGCCCTGCGCGAAGCGCGCGATGCCCTGCGGCTCCAGCGGCCAGGTCATGCCGACCTTGTACACGCGGATGCCGATGTCGGCGCAGGCGGCTTCGTCCAGGCCCAGGTATTCCAGCGCCTGCAGCACGTCCAGGTAGCTCTTGCCGGTGGTGACGATGCCCAGCCGCGCGCGCGGCGCGTCCATCACCACCTTGTCGATGCCGTTGGCGCGGGCGAACGCCTGTGCGGCCTTCACCGCATAGCGGTGCAGGCGCATTTCCTGGTCCAGCGGCGGGTCCGGCCAGCGGATGTTGAGCCCGCCGGTCGGCATCTCGAAGTCTTCCGGCAGCACGATGCGGCGCGCCATCGGGTCGACCTCGACCGAGGCCGACGATTCGACTGTCTCGGCGATCGTCTTGAAGCCGACCCAGCGCCCGGTATAGCGGCTCATCGCCCAGCCCAGCAGGCCCATGTCGAGGATGTCCTGCACACCGGCCGGATTCAGTACCGGCATCATCGCGCTGACGAACTCGTCCTCGCTGCCATGCGGCAGGGTTGAACTGCGGCAGGCATGGTCATCGGCGGCCAGTGCCAGCACCCCGCCGTAGCGCGAGGTGCCGGCGGCATTGGCGTGCTTGAACACGTCGCCGCAGCGGTCCACGCCCGGGCCCTTGCCGTACCACATGCCGAACACGCCCTGCACGTTGGCGCCGGGGAACAGGTTGGTCTGCTGGGTGCCCCACACCATGGTGGCGCCCAGGTCCTCGTTCAGGCCGGGGGTGAACTTCACCTTGGCCGCGTCGAGGTGTTTGCGTGCGCGCCACAGCTCCAGGTCGAAGCCGCCCAGCGGGCTGCCGCGGTAGCCGCTGACGAAGCCGGCGCTGTCGATGCCTTCGTGTGCGTCGCGCAGCCGCTGCATCAGCGGCAGCTTCACCAGCGCCTGCACGCCACTCAGATAGATCCGCCCCTCGTTGCGGGTGTACTTGTGGTCGAGCGTGTAGTCACGGTCGATCAGGTCGGTGGAGGAGGGCGACGTGAGTTGCGCGGTACTGGTCATGGCTGGCCCGGTCAGGATCGGCTGGCACCGGCCGCGTGCAGGCACGCGACGGGAAAGGCGCGAATTGTAGCAGCGAGGCCCGGCCGCCCCGGCACTCGCGCCGGCGGCCATGCTGGGGTTAGGATCGGGGAGAGAGAGAGGGGGCTGCGGTTGCGGCCTGGGGAGAAGGGATGTCAGTTGCAGGAAAGATCCTGGGCAGCATGTTGCTGGTCTCGGGAACGGCCCCGGTGTGGGCCGCGCCGGCGGTGCCGGCACCACAGGAGTTCTATTTCGACAGCGATGCGGCCGCCGTGCCCATGATCGTGGTCCAGTCCGACGGGGATGAGCTGGTGGCGCAGCTGCTCAAGCAGCGCGAGCGCGGCCGGCGGACCGTGGAGGCCACCGTGCAGCTGGCGTCGGTGGCCATTGCCCAGGGCCGTACCGAACTGGGTGAACAGCTGTATCGCGAAGCGCTGAAGGATGCGCCGGTGCAGGGCAGCCTGGGCCGTGGCGTGCGCTGGAACTACGGCTGGGACCTGCTGCGTCAGGGCCAGCCCGAAGCCGCCCTGGAGCAATGGCAGGCCGCTGCCGGTGGTTCGCTGAGCAAGCCGGGCTGGTTGCCACCGACCTATGCGCTGGCGCTGTGGCGGGCCGGGCAGAAGCAGGAGGCGGTGCAGTGGTATGCCGCCGCAGTGCGTACCGAGCCGACGCAATGGAGCGACAGCAGCCGCTATGCGCAGTTGCTGCCGTTGTGGCGCGACGACGAGCGTGCCTCGCTGGCCGAAGTGCAGCAGGCCTGGGCGGCCGCGCCGCCGGCCTGGCCCTGAGGGAGGGGGTTGCGCCGGGTTGCACCCGGCACCCGCAGAGGCAACAGCCGAAGCAACAGCAACAGCGGGCAATCCGCGGGATGGCGGGGTGGTGTGGGTTGGCAGGACACGCCGTAAACCCCGCTCCGCGGCCCGGCCCAGCCGCTGGAGGCTGGGCGTTCGGGCGCTTGCGAAGCAGTGCTTCGCAAGCAAAGCGCCCTCACCCATGGGGGCTCGATGGCGCCATCCATGGCGCCATCGGTCCTGCAGCCCCAGACCGCGTCGACCCCGACAGGTTATCGGCGGCGGTGGGTAGATCCACGCCATGCGTGGATGAATCCGCATCGGAATCAACTATTCGATATCTGATCGAAATGCAGCCGAGCGTGGGCTCGGCTCTACAGAAAGCGGCCAGCCGACCGGCTTTTGCTTTTGATCATCTTTTTTCTTCTCCGTGGCGGACGCCCCCGGAAACTGTCAGGGGGCGGGTGGGTAGGCTGCGCAGGGGCGTGAGCCGCATGGATGCGGCGACCGAGCTTACAGGGACGTACTTGCAGCGCCCCCTGCGCAGCCTACCCACCCGGCCAACCACGACTGTCGCTTTGAGCGACCAACCACGAGGGGCTGCGCCGTTCGCGGGAAACCTCAATCGTCCGCGGAAACCGTCCGCCCCGACGCCCACGCGCGCAAGGCCTCGACCTGCTCGGCCATCAGCACCGACAGCGGCCTCGTCGCGCGGATCTCGTTCATCAGCAGCTCGGTGTCCAGCGGCCGGCCTTCGGCGTGCGCTGCGTACAGTCCGGCCACGATCGCCTGCTCGATCTCCGCGCCGGAGAAACCATTCGCCGCGGCCGCCAACGCCGGCAGTGCAAAGTCGTCCCCATTGAGCTGGCGTCGCCCCAGATGCAGCCGCAGCAGTTCCACGCGCACTTCGGGGGTGGGCAGGTCGACGAAGAAGATCTCGTCGAAACGGCCCTTGCGCAGCAGCTCGGCCGGCAGTTCGTGCACCTGGTTGGCGGTGGCGACGATGAAGACCGGCGCCTTGCGTTCGGCCATCCAGGTCAGCAGGTAGCCGAGCACGCGGCGCGATACGCCACCGTCCTCGCCACCACTGGCCAGGCCCTTCTCGATCTCGTCCATCCACAACACGCAGGGCGCCAGCTGCTCGGCCGAGGCCAGCGCCTGGCGCAGGTTGGCCTCGGTCTCGCCGTGGTACTTGTTGTACAGCGCACCCACGTCCAGGCGCAGCAGCGGTACACCGAAGCCGGCGGCGGTGGCCTTGGCCAGCATCGATTTGCCGCAGCCCTGCACGCCCAGCAGCAGCATGCCGCGCGGCGGGTCCAGGCCGGCCGGTGCCGAGCCGGCGATGAAGGCCACCCGGCGCTGGCTGATCCAGCGCTTGAGCCGGTTGGCGCCGGCCACGTCGCCGAAGCGTGCGCTGTCGTGCTCGAAGAACAGGTGGCCGCTGCGGTTGAGCAGCTCGAACTTCAGCCGTGCCAGCTGCGGCAGGTCGTCGTCGCGCAGCGCGCCATCGGCGTAGATCAGCTGGCGGGCGATGCGCCGGGCATCGACCAGGCTCAGGCCCTGCAGGTTCTTCAGGATCTTCTTCACCGCCTCGCTGTCGACCTCGACGCGGCGGCCGCCGTGTTCGCGCGCATAGGCGTCGGCCTCCTCGCGCAGCATCTTCAGCAGGGCGTTGGCATCGGGCAGGCGCGGGTTGAAGCGCACCGCCAGTGCTTCCAGCTCGGCCGGCAGCTCGACCTTGGCGCCGATCAGCACCAGCACGTGCGGTTCGCTGTGGCGGCGCTGGATCAGGTCGCGCAGTGCGCGCTGGTGGCTGGCATAGCCCAGGTAGGGGTGGAAATCGAGCAGCAGGTAGACACCGCGCTGATCAGCCTGGCGGATCATCTGCAGCGCGGCGCTGGCATCGGGCGGGCCGACCGGCGGATCCTCGCGGTCCAGGTCGATGCGGCGCAGGCCCTCGGTGATGGACCAGCGGTGCAGGGCCCGCCACACGTGCATCAGCGTCTGCCGGAACAGTTCAACGATGCGCCCCTCATCCTGGGTCTCGATCACGATCAGGGGGGTATTGGCGCGGATCAGTGCGCTCAGGTCCTGCAGTTCGCTCATGCCGGTTCGATCCTTCGGGGGCGCCACGATAGCAAAGGCGATGGCCACGGGTTCAGCACGGCGCTACCTCCCGTCACCACCGCCGGTGTACGCTCGGGGCACGTACCCGGAAGCGAGGCTGGCATGAAGACGATCCTGGTGGCCGGTTCCAAGGGCGGGGTGGGCAAGACCACCGTCGCCACCCACCTGGCCGCGTACGCGGCATTGCAGGGCAAGGCCACGGTGATCGCCGATGCCGACCCGCAGGGCTCCAGCACCCGCTGGGCACAACGGCGTGCCGGGCTGGAAAGCGCGGTGCTCCCCATCGATGTGTATCGGAAGAAGCAGTGGGCGCAGAAGCTGCCCGACGGTACCGATACCGTCATCATTGATGCACCCGCCGGTGCGCTGGCCGACGATATCCCCCATTTCCTGGACGCGGCCGACGCCGTGGTGGTGCCGGTGCTGCCCTCGGCGCTGGATATCGAAGCCATCGTCGGCTTCCTCAACAGCCTGGCCCAGAACCCGCGCGTGCACAGCCGCAAGCTGCCGGTAGGGCTGGTCCTCAACCGCACCAAACCCTGGACCCAGACCTCGCAGCAGGCATTGCAGATGCTGGCCGAATGGCCGTACCCGGTGGTCGCGCAGCTGCGTGACAGCCAGAGCTACGTGGTCATGACCGGCCTGGGCCGCAGCCTGTTCGACTATCGCTCCGCCCAGGTGCGCGAACACCAGGCGGACTGGGAACCGCTGCTGTCCTGGCTCAAGCTTTGATGCCTGCCTCACTTCTCCTGCTGCATCCTCTTCTCCATGGAAACCCGCGATGCGTGAACTGATCCTGCTGCGCCATGCCCATGCCGAACCCGCCGTTTCCGGCCAGGCCGACCTCGACCGGCCGCTGTCGCCGGTGGGGCTGGCCGAAGCTGAAGCCGCCGGCAAGTGGTTGAAGGAAAACAACCTGCTGCCGGACTGCGTGCTGTGCTCGCCGTCGCGACGTACCCGTGAGACCCTGGAAGCGGTGATGACGGCCATCGGCTATGTCGAGAAGCGCCTGGAAGACCGGATCTACGAAGCCACCCCGGGCACCCTGGCGGCGCTGGTGGACGAACGTCGCGACCTGGACCGGGTGCTGATCGTGGGCCACAACCCGGGCCTGGAGCAGCTGGTGGCCCTGATGACCGACGGCACCAGCAGCGACTACCGGGGCATGCCGCCGGGCGGCGTGGCCGTCCTCGGCTTCCCGCGCGAGGTCTCGATCGAGCCGGGCGTGGCCAGCCTGAACGCGTTCTGGTGGCCGTGATCCGATGAGCCAGGCGCGGCGCAGCCGCTTCCTGCTGCCCGCGTTGCTGGCGCTTGGCCCGGCCTGGGCGGCTGTGCCCCCACCAACCCCGTTGCCGCCGGTGTCCGCCGAAGCGCCGCGGGTACTGCGCCTGGATACCCAGCGCTCGCGGATCGGTTTCGAGGTGCGGACCCGTTTCGGCCAGCGCATCGAAGGCGTATTCCCGCACTTCGAGGGGCGCATCGAGATCCTGTCCGACGGGCGCCACCAGGTGCACCTGAAGATGTTCACCCGTTCGGTGGAGATCCCTGGCAAGGCGCGCTACACCGGCTGGATGCGCGGCGAAGAGTTCTTCGATGCAGGGCGCCATCCGGTGGTCGAGTTCGACTCGCTGCCATACTGGCCGGAGACGGTGGAACAGGGTGGCGACATCAACGGCCGGCTGACCCTGCGCGGCGTCAGCCATCCCGAGTCGCTGCGGGTCGAGAAGGCGGAGTGCGCCCGACCCGGCTATGATTGCGATGTCGTCAGCCGCGGTACCGTGCAGCGAGGCCGGTATGGAATGGACAGCTGGCAGCTAGCCCTGAGTGACCGAGTGACCTTCGTATTGCGTGCGCGCCTGAGCGAGGCGCCGAAACCGTGAACCTCCTGCTGCGTTTACTGGCGCTGGCAACGGTGTTGCTGGGCAGCGGTTGTGCATCGCTTTCGCATGCCGAGCGCGACCGCGCCGAAGCGATCGCCGTGCAGGCGCGCTCGACCGTGGTCGGCTGCCAGCGCGCCGACCGCTGCGCGCAGGACTCACCGCTGCGTGCGCTGGCCGGCCGGGCGTTCACCGAATCCACCCCGGAACAGCCGCGCCACTACGCCACCCTGCTCGACGAGGGCGAAGGTGCGCTGGTGGCGCGCCTGAACCTGCTGCGCAGCGCCACCCGCAGCATCGACCTGCAGACCTACATCTTCGACAAGGACGACAGCGCCCGGCTGGTCATCGACGAGCTGCTGGCTGCATCGCGGCGCGGGTGAAGGTGCGCGTGCTGATCGATCAGCTCTCGGCGATCTCCGACCTGCAGATCCTCGGCGCGCTGTCCGGCGCGCACCAGAACTTCCAGCTGCGGGTCTACAACCCGACCTTCGGCAAGGCCCGGCTGAACTACTTCGACTATGCCGGCAGCGTGCTGTGCTGCTTCCGCCGCTTCAACCAGCGCATGCACAACAAGCTGCTGGTGATCGACGATGCGATCGGCGTGGTCGGTGGCCGCAACTACCAGGACGACTATTACGACTGGGACCGCGAGTACAACTTCCGCGACCGCGACGTGCTGATCGCCGGCCCGGAGGCGCGGGCGATGGCCGCCAACTTCGATGCCTTCTGGCATGCCAGGCGCAGCGTGCCGGCCGAGCGCCTTAACGATGTCGGCCGCACCCTGCTGCGCGAGGGCGTGCCGACCCTGCCGCCGGCCAGCTTCCGCCGCCCCGAGCGGGTGCAGCGGGTCAGTGCCGAAGCCAATGACATGGACTTCGTCAGCCGTTCCTTCGTCGATACCGCCTTGCCGGTGGCCTCGGTGCGCTATGTCGCCGACCTGCCGCGCAAGCACCGGCGCGAGAAGGCCGATGCGCCACTGGCGGGCCAGCACGTGACCGAGCCGCAGCTGGATGCGCTGATCGCCGGCGCGCAGGAGGAGGTGATCCTGCAGACGCCGTACCTGGTGTTGTCCAAGCCGGCGCAGAAGCTGTTCCGCGAGCTGCGCAAGCGCCCGCAGCCGCCGCGGGTGGTGGTGTCCAGCAACAGCCTGGCGGCCACCGACAACCCGATCGTGTATGCGCTGTCGTACAAGTACAAGCGGCGCAACATGCGCGAACTGGGCTTCAACATCTTCGAATACAAGCCGTTCCCGCTGGATGCACCGGTCGACTACCGCAACCTGTTGCCTGATCCGATGGCCGCGCCCGGAGGTGACGACGACGGCGGGCGCAATCCGCTGATTGGCGGCAGCGCCGCGGGCAGCAATGCCGGCGACAGCCGCGATCGCGATGAGCATCCGGCACCCACCGGCAAGCAGGGGCCGGTGAACCACCCGCGCACCGGCAGTGCCTACCAGAACGCGCGCGAGCGCCGCCGCGCGGCCGGCAGCGAGGTCGAGACCCGCCTGCTGCGCACCGAGACCCGGCCCTCCTTCCTGGGCAGCAAGGCGGTCAACAAGCCGTTGCCGGTCACCCGCAAGGGCGCGCGCATGGGCCTGCATGCCAAGTCGCTGGTGGTCGACCGCCGCATCGGCGTGGTCGGCACCCACAACTTCGATCCGCGCAGCGAGAACTACAACACCGAAGGTGCGGTGATCATCGACGACCCGGCCTTCGCCGAGCAGCTGGCCGAGAGCATCCTGCGCGATACCCACCCGCAGAACTCGTGGACGGTGGCGCCGCGGGCCAAGCCGCCGGTGCTGTCCGGGCTCAACTACAGCGTCGGCAAGGCCTCCGAGGCACTGCCGATCCTCGACTTCTGGCCGTGGCGCTATGCCACCGACTACGAGTTCAAGCCCGGCCCGGACTGCCCGCAGCCGCTGCCCCGGCAGGACCCGGACTTCCACCGCTGCTATGTCGCCGTGGGCGATTTCCCCGAGGTCAATGTCGGCCCGAAATGGCTGCTGGTCCGAATGCTGACCGCATTCGGCGCCGGCCTCGTTCCCATCCTCTGAAGGTGCCCGCATGACCCTGGTGTTCCGCGAAGCCGTTTCCCTCGAGCAGCTCAACACGCTCAGCCGCAACACCGCGATCGAGTCGCTGGGCATCGTCTTCAGCGCGGCCGGCGACGATTGGCTGCAGGCCACCATGCCGGTGGACGAGCGCACCCGCCAGCCCTACGGCATCCTGCATGGCGGCGCGTCGGTGGTGCTGGCCGAGACCCTGGGCAGCAGCGCCGGCAACCTGTGCGTGGATACGGCCAAACAGATCTGCGTAGGGCTGGAGATCAACGCCAACCATGTACGCGCCGTGCGCTCGGGCACCGTGACCGGCACCGCTCGTGCACTGCACGTCGGCCGCAGCACCCAGCTGTGGGAGATCCGCATCGAGGACGAGCAGGGCCGCCTGGTGTGCATCTCGCGGCTGACCCTGGCGGTGGTGGCGGCCGGCCACGGCTGAGTCCCGGACGGCCGGTGACGGCAGCGGAACCCAGCGTTCCCCGCCGATTGCCCCGGTCGATGGGTGTTATGGCCTAAATCGGCTGGCAGCGATGACGGCCCTCCGGTATCGTGCGCGGATGACTTCCCCCACTCCGGCCCCCCGCGGCGGCGTGGCGCGTGTGTGCCGTTACCTGTACCGCGTACCGCTGCTGTTGGTCCACATCATCGTGTTCCTGCCGCTCATCCTGATCGGCATGCTTCGGCCGTGGGGCGAACTGCGCGTGGGCGAGGCGACCCTGGGGGCCAAAGTGGTCAACTGGTGGCAGGGCGGGCTGATGTGGATCTTCGGCTTCCGCCTGGTGCAGATCGGCACGCCGCTGCCCGGCGCCGTGCTGTTCGTCGCCAACCACGTCAGCTGGGTCGACATCTGCATCCTGCACAGCCAGCGCATGATGGGCTTCGTCGCCAAGCGCGAGATCGCCAGCTGGCCGCTGGTCGGCTGGCTGGCCGCGCGTGGCCAGACCATCTTCCACCAGCGCGGCAACACCGAATCGCTCGGTGGCGTGATGCAGGTGATGGCTGACCGCCTGCGCGAAGGCAAGGCGGTGGGCGTGTTCCCGGAAGGGCGCACCCGCGGCGGCCACGAAGTAGGCCCGTTCCATGCCCGCATCTTCCAGGCTGCGGTTGAAACCGGCGTGCCGGTGCAGCCGGTGGCACTGGTGTACGGGCTCAAGGGCGATGCGCAGACCATTGTCGCGTTCGGCCCCGGCGAGAGTTTCTTCGCCAATTTCCTGCGCCTGCTCGGTGAGCCGGCGCGGCGTGCAGAAGTGCACTTCCTGACACCGATCGGTGCGCAGGACCTGGAAGGCCGTCGGCGCATCGCGGAGACGTCGCGCGCGCGCATCGTGGCGGCCATGAGCACCGAGTGAGGGTGCGGTGGCCCTGATCCCGCCACCCGTCCTGGACGCCGGCACGCCGACGCTGCACGCGGCTGACTACCAGCCCCCGCGCTGGCTGCGCAATCCGCACCTGCAGTCGATGCTCAGCTCCAGCCGCATGCGCCTGCAGCGCGGCCTGCTGCTGCTGGCCGCGACCGGTGCGATCAGCGAAGAACTGATCCTCGACGGCGGTGATGGCGTGCGCCTGCAAGGCTGGCACAGCCACATCGAAGGCCGCGAACCCAAAGGCATGGCCCTGCTGCTGCACGGCTGGGAAGGCAGCGCCGAATCCAGCTACATGCGCATGGCGGCCGCGCGCATGCTCGAACAGGGCTTCGACGTGGTGCGGCTGAATTTCCGCGACCACGGCAATACCCATCATCTCAACCCTGGCATCTTCCACTCCAACCTGATCGACGAAGTGGTGCATGCCGCGGGCGATATCGCCCAGCGCTGGCCGCAGTTGCCGCTGGTGGCCGCCGGTTACTCGCTGGGCGGCAACTTCGTGCTGCGCCTGGCCCTGCGCGCGCCAGCGGCCGGCGTGCCGCTGCTGCGCGTGGCCTCGGTATGCCCGGTGTTGGACCCGGCGCTGACCATGGAGAGCATCGAGAACGGCCCGGCGATGTACGACTGGTACTTCCGCCGCAAGTGGGCCGGTTCGCTGCGGCGCAAGCGCGACCTGTTCCCCGAACTGAGCGACTGCGACGACCGCGTACTGAAACTGGACATCCGCGCGCTGACCGCCTGGCTGGTCGAGCGCCACACCAGTTTCGGTTCGTTGCAGGCCTATTTCGATGGCTACTCGATTGCCGGTGATCGCCTGTCCACGTTGCAGGTGCCGGCCGACATCCTGATGGCGCAGGACGACCCGGTGATCCCCTACGCGACCTTCAGCGACTGGCAGCTGCCGCACCAGGCGCATCTGGAAACCGCCAGCTGGGGCGGACACTGTGGCTTCCTGGAAAACTGGCGCGGTGACGGCTTCTCCGAGCGCTGGGTGGCGCAGCGCCTGCAGCGCGTGCTGCAAGGCTGAACCGGCACGGGCGCGCAGGCCGCTACAATGCGGGTTTGCCCTTGAACCGGACCGCCATGCAAGACCAGATCATCCAAGCGTTGCGCCAGAACGAGGCCGACCGGGCCGTGCAGCTGGCCCAGGCGTGGACCCGTGATGAACCCGGCCAGGCCGAGGCCCACCGCTGGCTGGCGCTTGCGCTGCAGCAGCAGGGCAAGGCCGAGGACGCGATGGAGGCCCTGCAGCAGGCGCTGCAGCTGGCCCCGGACAACGCCCAGCTGCACCTGCAGCACGCCGGCCTGCTGCTGGCCCTGCGCCAGTTCGACGGCGCAGGCGAAGCACTGACGCGCACCACCGGGCTGGACCCGAACGCATTCGCCGCGTACCTGATGCAGGCCCACCTGGCGATCGGTCGCAACGATTTCGATGAAGCGCAGCGCCTGTCCACGCTGGCCTCGCGTGTCGAACCGGACCACCCGGAGCTGCTGACCATCGATGGCATGATCGCGCTGCGCCGCGATGATGCCGATCGCGCGCTGACGCTGCTGTCGGCCGCCAACCAGGCCCTGCCCAACGACATCCGCGTGCTTTACGCACTGGGCTTCGCCTACCTGGGCAAGAACATGCTGGCCTTCGCCGAGCAGGCGTTCCGGCGCGTGCTGGAACTGAACCCGACCATCGCCTCATTGCATGGCCTGGTGGTGCAGCTGGCCATGCGCCAGGGCAACCTGGAAGCTGCGGCAGAGGCGATGCAGATCGCGCTGCAGCAGGAAGGCCTGGATACGCCTTCGATGCGCCGCCTGGCCGGCGAACTGGCACTGCGCAGCGGCCAGCCGCTGCAGGCGCTGGAGCACCTGCTGCCGTTGCTGGAATCGCTGCCTGATGACCGCGACGTGCTGCAGCTGCTGCTGATGTCCTGGCAGCGCCTGGGCCGCGAAGACGAGGCCCGCGCCCGCCTGGATGCAGCCCTGGAGCAGCACCCGCAGCTGCACGACCTGTGGCTGGCACGCCTGGCGGTGGAGGAGGTCGGCAGTGCCACCGCCGCCGCCACGGTCGAGCGCTGGATGGACGCGATGCCGGGCCACCTGCCGGCGCTGGAAGCGCGCCTGCGGCTGCACGACATGGTGGGCGAACACGCCCAGGCCGAAGCGATCGCCGAGCGCATCGTCAGCCTCGAACCGGGCCGCGTCAGCGGCGAAACCCGCCTGGTCGAAGGCCTGCTGCAGCGCGATCCGGCCGCTGCGGTCGCCCGCGTGCAGGCGCTGATCGGCATGGCACCGGAAGGCCACCGCGCCGACCTGCGCACCTGGCTGGGTGAGATCCAGGATCGCGCCGGGCAGCACGAAGATGCGCTGCAGACCTGGCTGGCCCTGCAGGCCGACCAGGCCCCGCAGCGCCTGCCGCTGCCGCCGCAGGCCAAGGCACCGCCGAGCTGGCCGGACAAGGGCGAGATCGACGGCGATGCCACCTCCGCGCCGATCTTCCTGTGGGGCGCGCCAGGGTCGGGCGTGGAGCGCGTGGCGACCGGCCTGGCCGCGGCCAGCCCGGTGCTGCGCAGCGACCGCTATACCTCCAACGCACCCGACGACGCCTTCCAGAACTACCACACGCTGCAGGACCTCGCTTCGGGCGTGCTGACGCCGGAGCGGCTGGTGCAGCGCTGGCGCGAACAGCTGCCGTCGCGCGGCGTGCAGGACGACGCGATCATCGACTGGCTGCTGTGGTGGGACAACGCGCTGCTGTGGGCGCTGCGCCCGCAGTTGCCGCAGGGCCGCCTGCTGGTGGTGCTGCGCGACCCGCGCGACATGCTGCTGGACTGGGTGGCCTATGGTGCCGCCGCGCCGCTGGCGATGACCTCGCTGGCCGAAGCCAGCGAATGGCTGGCGCGCGCGCTGGCCCAGGTCGCCGCTTTGCACGAGGACGATCTGTACCCGCAGGTGCTGCTGCGCATCGACCAGATCGGCAACGATCCGCAGGCGATGGCCGAACTGCTGGGCCGACTGTTCGAGCGGCCGATGCCGCCGGCCGCGCAGCTGGGCGCGCCGCGCTTCCCGCCGGGCCACTGGCGCAACTACCGCGACGTGATGAGCGCCGCCTTCGCCAAGCTCACCCCGATCGCGGTGCGCCTGGGTTACCCGGAAGAGTGAGGACACGCCGATGCAACTGAGCAGCCACAGCCTGACCAACGGTGCACCGATCGACCGCGAATTCGCCGCAGGCGATGCCGCGGGCTTCGCACCGGACCGCAATCCGCACCTGGCCTGGAGCGATGTGCCGGAGGGCACCCGTTCGTTCCTGCTGGTATGCGTCGATCCGGACGTGCCGACCGTGCCGGAGACGGTCGGCCGCACCGACATGAGCGTGCCGCGCGACCAGCCCCGCTGTGATTTCGTGCACTGGGTGATGGCCGATATTCCGGCTTCGGTGCGCGAGATTGCCGCAGGCAGCTGCAGCGACGGCTTCGTGGTGAAGGGCAAGACCACGCCGGCCGGGCCGGCCGGCAGCCGCCAGGGCCTGAACGACTTCACCGGCTGGTTCGCCGGCAACCCGGACATGGCCGGTGACTACCTGGGCTACGACGGCCCCTATCCGCCGTTCAACGACGAGCGCGTGCACCGCTACTTCTTCCGCGTGTTCGCGCTGGACGTGGCATCGCTGCAGCTGCCGGAACGCTTTACCGCCGCCGACGCCTACCGGACCATGCACGGCCACGTGCTGGCCGAAGCGGCACTGCACGGCACCTACACGTTGAATCCGGCGCTGGGCTGAGGCGGCATAACGGGTCGTGCCGGCCGCTGGCCGGCAACGCCCGTGTGCTGCTGCATTCGCCCGTGGCAGCCGGCCAGCGGCCGGCTCTACCGCTGACGAAGACGGGCGACCCTGCGGCCGCCCTTTTCATTCGTCCGTACCGGCTACCGGCGCGAACACCAGCACATCGCCGTGCGCATTGCGCAGCAGCAGGCGGCCACGCTCATCCAGCGCAAGCGTCATCTCTGCGCGTGCATTCACCAGCGTGCCGGCGACACGTTCCTGTTCGGCCACCTCGGCCCGCATGCAAGCGGCTGTGGTGATGATGCCGCCCTCAAGAACCAGCCGGTCACCTTGCAGGTGATAGGTGCTGCTTGACTGGTTGCACAGGTTCAACTCGCTCATGTAGCCGGGTTGGAAGCGCAGCGTGTAGGGCGGTCGACCGCGCACGAACAACGCATCAATGCGCCGGCCCTGCGCGTCGGTGGCGCGCGCGAGTTGCCACGGATGTGCCTCGAGCTGCCCGGTGGTGGGCGTGCTGGCAGCGGCCACATCCGTAGACATGGCCAGCAGCGCGGCAATGATGAGGGCGGGGACGTGCTTCATGCCGATCTCCCTGATGCATGCGGGTAGTGCCGGCCGTTGGCCGGCAACATCCGTGTGTTGGCGGTGCTCCGCAAGGCAGCCGGCCAGCGGCCGGCTCTACCCACCACGAAGAAGGGCGACCTCGCGGCCGCCCTCCTGTGGTTTTACTTCTTCTCGATGGCCGACTCGACCACCATGTCCAGTACATACGCCTGCGACGGCGCATCGGCCGGCGGGTTCTTCACTTCGTAGCGCTTCACGCGCACCACGTTGCGCACGCCGTCTTCGTGGGTGTAGCCCTCGATGTTGCCGTAGAAGTTCTCGAACTTGCCCGGCTCACCCTGCTTCAGGCCCTTGTCGTCGAACTTCACTTCGCGCACCTGCAGGCACTGGTAGTCCGGGATCAGCGGGTGCGAGCACTTCTCGGTCTTCGCGGCCACTTCCAGGAACACGGTTTCGCCGGCGCCGCCGTAGCGGGTTTCAGCGGTCGGTTCCGGGTTGAACACCAGCACGTCGCCCTTGGCGTTGGTCAGGGTCAGCTTGCCATCGGCATCCTGCTCGGCCTTCAGTTCGCCCTGCAGGCGGCTCGACACGGCTTCGTCCAGCGCCATCAGCGCCTTGTCGGTGCAGGCCATCATGGTCGAGGCCATCGCACTGACCGTCAGCTTGCCGTCGGCCAGGGTGTAGCCGCCGCCCATGCGGTTGCAGGTGTTGCTGACCGACAGGCGGCCATCAGCGAAGTCCAGGGTGACCGGCTTGTCTTCGCGGGCGAACAGCGCGTCGATGCGCTTGCCGTCGGCGCCGGTGGCCTGCTGCAGCAGCCAGTGCTGGCTCTGCAGGCGCTGCGCATCCAGGTGCGCCAGCGTCTGCTGGTCCGCTGCCTTGGTCGCGGACGGGGCCACGTCGTCGCCGCCATTGCCGGCCGGGGCCGGGGTCTGGCTGCAGGCGGCCATCAGGGCCAGCGGGAGGAGCAGGGTGAGCTTGCGGTTCATGGTGATTCTCCTTGGGGAACCGTGGGGAAAACGGGGTGGGGCCGGCAATGGGGTTACCGTGCGGCCGGCGCTGTTCAGCTGCCGGAGGGCAACCACAGCAGCAACGCAGCGCCCAGCGCGATGCGGTAGATCGCAAAGGCGGTGAACCGGTGCGACTTGATGTAGCCCATCAGCCACTTCACTACGACGAAGCCGGTGATGGCCGCGGCAAGGAAGGCCACGCCCACCTCGGTCCAGTTCTCGCTGCCCAGCTGCCCGTCCCTGGCCAGTTCCAGGAAGGTGTAGGCGCTGGCGGCGAACATGGTGGGAATGCCAACCAGGAACACGAACTCGGCGGCAGCGGCGCGGCGGCTCAGGCCCAGCAGCATGGCCAGGAAGATCGCCGAGGCCGAGCGCGAGGTACCGGGGAACACGCCCGCCACCACCTGCGCCAGGCCGACGCCGATCGCCACGATCCAGGTCACCTGGTCGCGGTCGGGCAGGCGCGCGGTGTAGGCCTCCACCAGCAGCATCCAGACGCCACCGATGATCAGTGCCCAGGCTACCGGGCTGACCGTCTCCGGCAGCGACCAGCCGGCCTTGCGCACCACCAGGCCGACCACGGCGGTGACCAGGAACGCAGCGCCCAGCTTGAACACGTACTCACGGTTCTCGCGTTGGTTCAAGCCGGTGGCCAGCTGCAGCAGGCGCTGGCGGAACACCAGCACCACGGCCACGATCGCGCCGGCCTGGATGACGATGTTGAAGAAGTCCGAGCGGGCACCCAGCCAGTGCTGGGCGATGAGCAGGTGGCCGGTGCTGGAGATCGGCAGGAATTCGGTCAAGCCTTCGAGGATGCCCAGCAGCAGGGCGGAGAGCAGGTCGGACATGGACGGTGCGGGCACGGGCGGCGGAAGGAAGGAGGTCGAGAGGATAGACGATCCCTGCTGCACCAAACGGGTGCGTCTGATGGCGGGTGCACCGGTTTGGTGCGCACCGTTCTGCACCGGCGCGGAGCAGCCATATTGAAATCAACAACTTGCGGGAATCAAAAAGTTGGCACGGTCATTGCTGTACCTCAGCAGGCATTCATCCCCATCCGAGGTCGTACCGATGTCCGTGGAAAACGTTGAGAAGCTGATCAAGGACAACCAGATCGAGTTCGTCGATCTGCGTTTCGTGGACATGCGTGGCGTCGAGCAGCACGTCACCTTCCCGGTCAGCATCGTCGAACCGTCGCTGTTCGAAGAAGGCAAGATGTTCGACGGCAGCTCGATCGCCGGCTGGAAGGGCATCAACGAATCGGACATGGTGCTGCTGCCGGACCCGTCCAGCGCGTACGTCGATCCGTTCTACGCCGATCCGACCATCGTGATCAGCTGCGACATCCTCGATCCGGCCACCATGCAGGCCTATGGCCGCTGCCCGCGCGGCATCGCCAAGCGTGCCGAGGCCTACCTGAAGTCCTCCGGCATCGCCGAAACCGCGTTTTTCGGCCCGGAGCCGGAGTTCTTCATCTTCGACTCGGTCCGTTTCGCCAACGAAATGGGCAACACCTTCTTCAAGGTCGACTCGGAAGAAGCGGCGTGGAACAGCGGCGCCAAGTATGACGGCGCCAACAGCGGCTACCGTCCGGGCGTGAAGGGCGGCTACTTCCCCGTCCCGCCGACCGACACCCTGCACGACCTGCGCGCGGAAATGTGCAAGACCCTGGAACAGGTCGGCATCGAAGTGGAAGTGCAGCACCACGAAGTGGCCACTGCGGGCCAGTGCGAGATCGGCACCAAGTTCAGCACCCTGGTGCAGAAGGCCGACGAGCTGCTGCGCATGAAGTACGTCATCAAGAACGTCGCGCACCGCAACGGCAAGACCGTCACCTTCATGCCCAAGCCGATCGTCGGCGACAACGGCAGCGGCATGCATGTGCACCAGTCGCTGTCCAAGGGCGGCACCAACCTGTTCTCCGGTGACGGCTACGGTGGCCTGAGCCAGCTGGCGCTGTGGTACATCGGCGGCATCTTCAAGCACGCCAAGGCCATCAATGCCTTCGCCAATTCGGGCACCAACAGCTACAAGCGCCTGGTGCCGGGCTTCGAGGCCCCGGTGATGCTGGCTTATTCGGCCCGCAACCGTTCGGCGTCGTGCCGCATTCCGTGGGTCTCCAACCCGAAGGCGCGCCGCATCGAAATGCGCTTCCCGGATCCGATCCAGTCCGGCTACCTGACCTTCACCGCGCTGATGATGGCCGGTCTGGACGGCATCAAGAACCAGATCGACCCGGGTGCACCGAGCGACAAGGACCTGTACGACCTGCCGCCGGAAGAAGAGAAGCTGATCCCGCAGGTCTGCTCCTCGCTGGACCAGGCGCTGGAAGCACTGGACAAGGACCGCGAGTTCCTCAAGGCCGGCGGCGTGATGAGCGATGACTTCATCGACGGCTACATCGCGCTGAAGATGCAGGAAGTGACCAAGTTCCGCGCGGCCACCCACCCGCTGGAATACCAGCTGTACTACGCCAGCTGACCGGGCGCGATGGCGGTGGGTCCCCCCTCCCACCCGCCGCCATCGCTTCCGTTCTCGCGGCTGGGGAGCCGCAAGGCGGGCGCAGGCCCGCCGTTGTAGAGCGGGTCGCTGGCCCGCTGCAGTACAGCGGACTGCCGGTCCGCTGAAACAGGGGCAAGAGAGACCGGATACGCGACCAGGGCCGCCCTCCCTCCCGCGTCGGTCGTGCAAGGAGAGAGGCACGGCCGTCCCGGCCCTGTACGTGTCCGGTGCAACAGCCACGGTCATCACCTGATGACCCGTGGTTGCCCGATGCCAACGCGCGCTGGCGCGCTGGCCCCATCCACCCTCGGGACATGCGCATGAAACTGATCTCCGCCATCATCCGACCGTTCAAGCTCGACGAGGTCCGCGAGGCCCTGTCCGATGCAGGCGTGTCGGGCATCACCGTGACCGAAGTGAAAGGTTTCGGTCGCCAGAAGGGCCACACCGAGCTGTATCGCGGCGCCGAGTACGTCGTCGATTTCCTGCCCAAGATCAAGATCGAAACGGTGGTCACCGACGAGCGTGCCGACGCGGTGATCGAAGCGATCCAGTCGTCGGCAGGCACCGGCAAGATCGGTGACGGCAAGATCTTCGTCACCGCCGTTGAACAGGTCATCCGCATCCGCACCGGCGAAATCGGTGCCGACGCGCTGTAACCCCCTTCCGGAGATTCCCCCCATGAAGATGCGCCTTCTCACCGGGTGGCAAGCCCGGTTCCACCTGGTGTGCCTGCTGATGCTGCTCAGCGCGCTGGCCGCCGGCGCCTGGCCTAGCAGCGCCCACGCCCAGGCCCAGGTCTCGCCGTTGCCCAGCGAAAGCGTGGCGGTCGAGCCGTTGCACGATCCGGCCGCCAGCGCCGCTGCGCCGGCCGTGGCCGAAGCGGCCGCCGCCTATGATCGTGGCGACGTCGCCTGGATGCTTACCTCCACGTTGCTGGTGCTGCTGATGGTGGTGCCCGGTCTGGCCCTGTTCTACGGCGGGCTGGTGCGTTCGAAGAATGTGCTGTCGGTGCTCAGCCAGATCCTGGTGGTGTTCTCGCTGGTGCTGCTGCTGTGGGTGGCCTACGGCTACAGCGCAGTGTTCAGTGCGGGCAATCCATTCTTCGGTTCGTTCACCGAATTCGCCTTCCTCAAGGGCTTCACGCCCGACTCGGTGGGCAACACGCCGATCAAGGGCCTGCCGGACTACCTGTTCGTCGCCTTCCAGTCGACCTTCGCCGGCATCACCACCGCGCTGATCGTCGGAGCCTTTGCCGAGCGCATCAAGTTCCGTGCGGTACTGCTGTTCTCGGCACTGTGGTTCACCCTCAGCTACATCCCGATGGCACACATCGTCTGGGGTGGCGGTTACCTGGGTGAACTGGGCGCGATCGACTTCGCCGGTGGCACCGTGGTCCATATCAACGCGGGCGTGGCCGGCCTGGTCGGCGCGTGGTTCGTCGGCAAGCGCCTGGGCTACGGCCAGACCGCGCTGAAGCCGCACAACGTACCGTTTACCTACATCGGCGCCATGCTGCTGTGGGTGGGCTGGTTCGGCTTCAATGCTGGTTCCGCCGCCGCCGCCGATACGGTGGCCTCGCTGGCCTTCCTCAACACCGTGCTGGCCACCGCTGCCGCGGTGCTCGGCTGGACGCTGGTGGAAGCGATCGGCAAGGGCAAGCCGTCGGCACTGGGCGCGGCCTCGGGTGCGGTGGCCGGCCTGGTCGGCATCACCCCGGCCTGCGGCACGGTCGGCCCGCTTGGCGCGATCGTGATCGGCTTCGTCGCCGGCGTGGTCTGCGTGTGGGGGTGACCGGCCTCAAGCGCCTGCTCAAAGTGGACGACACGGCCGACGTGTTCGGTGTGCATGGTGTCGGCGGCATCGTCGGCGCGATTCTCACCGGCGTGTTCAGTGCACAGTCGCTGGGCGGTACCAAGGCCGATCTGGATATCGCCCATCAGGTGTGGGTGCAGGTGGTCAGCGTCGGCCTGACCGTGGCGTGGTCGGCGGTGATGACCGCGGTCATCCTGCTGGTGGTCAAGGTCGTGGTCGGTCTGCGCGTGACCGAAGAGGCTGAACGCACCGGCCTGGATGTGACTTCGCACGGCGAGTCTGCCTACGAGGCCTGAGGCATGACGGGCGGCCCTGCGGGGCCGCCTTTTGCGTTTGGTCGGTGCCAGGCTTGCCTGGCACTGCTCCTGCTCTGGTGGGTGCCGACCGTTGGTCGGCACGGCCGGAGTGGCGCATCC
The DNA here is from genome assembly GCF_006228405.1 of Stenotrophomonas sp. pho. Classification (NCBI taxonomy): domain Bacteria; kingdom Pseudomonadati; phylum Pseudomonadota; class Gammaproteobacteria; order Lysobacterales; family Lysobacteraceae; genus Stenotrophomonas; species Stenotrophomonas sp. pho. Next base: position 123,474 of record NZ_CP029759.1, read on the forward strand.
ACGCATGGCGTGGATCTACCGCATCCTCTCTGGTGGGTGCCAAGCTTGGTTGGCACGGCGGCATGCATCATCGGGCCTGATCGCGCACAATCGGGCCATGCACCCGATCCGCACGTCCCTGATGCTCTCGGCCTGCCTGCTGGTGGCCGCCTGCGCCTCCACGCCGCAGGAAACCGCAACCCGCTCGCCACCTGGGTGCCGTCACCCAACCAGAACGCGCGCACGCCGGTCATCATCGTCATCCACCACACCGAGCAGAAGTCGGTGCAGCAGAGCCTGCATACGTTGCGCACCGCCAACAGCGGTGGACCGGTCAGTGCGCACTACCTGATCGGCGCCGATGGCCATCGTTACCAGCTGGTCGCCGATGAGCGCCGTGCCTGGCACGCCGGGGCCGGGCGCTGGGGCACCATCACCGATCTCAATTCGGCCTCGATCGGCATCGAACTCGACAACGATGGCCGCAGCCCGTTCAGTGCGGCACAGATCGAATCGCTGATCGTGCTGCTGCGCGACCTCACCACGCGCCTGAACATCCCGCCGCGCCAGGTGATCGGCCATGCCGACCTGGCGCCGACGCGCAAGCAGGATCCGAGCCGCTTCTTCCCATGGCAGCAGCTGGCCGAGGCCGGCTTCGGCGTGTGGCCGCGCGCGGCCGATGGTGCCGCACCGGAAGGCTTCGATGGGTGGAATGCGCTGGCCCGCTTCGGTTATCCGCTCGACAACCGCGAAGCCACCGTCGCCGCCTTCCACCGCCGCTTCCGTGGCCGCGACGACCTGCCGAAGACGCTGGATGCCGAGGACGCCCGCATCCTGCATTCGTTGCTGCTGCAGATGCCGTGACCCCGCGCATGAACGCTTGACCCCGCGCTGGGTTGCCGCCCAGCGGCCGGCACTCCACCATGGCGGCATGATCGATTCCGCTACCTTCTTCAAGCGCATGCACTGGACCCTGTTGGCAGCGGTGGTGCTCGCAGGCTGCTCCACCACCGCTCCGCGCGCAGGCTCCGAAGCGCCCACGCCGACCTCGCCGCCGGCGGCCACTTACGCCAAGGTCGACTGGAAAGCCCTGCCCGCAGTCTCCGATGCTGATCTGCAGGCCGGCTTCGTGGCTTGGCGCAGCAGCTGCGCCCGCCTGAAGAACGACGCTGTCTGGGCCAAACCCTGCGCCACCGCCGCCGCGGTGTCAGACAAGGACCCGGCCGCGATCCGCCAGTTCCTGCAGCGCGACCTCGATGCCTACGCGCTACGTGCCGGTGGCCATCAGGCCGACGGGCTGATTACCGGCTACTACGAGCCGATCTACCCCGGCAGTCTTACCCGTACCGATAAGGCCACGGTGCCGGTGTACGGCACGCCGGATGATCTGGTGGTGGTGCAGCTGGAGAGCCTCTACCCGGAACTGAAGGGCAAGCGCCTGCGCGGGCGCGTCGAAGGCAAAGTACTCAAGCCCTATGACGACGCCGGCACCATCGCGGCCAAGGGCGCCAAGGCGCCGGTGCTGGCCTGGCTGACCGACCCCATGGACCTGCAGCTGCTGCAGATCCAGGGGTCTGGCCGCGTGCGCCTGGCCGATGGCAAGCAGGTGCGGCTGGCCTACGCGGAACAGAACGGCCACCCCTACCGTGCGATCGGCCGTTGGCTGGTGGACCAGGGCCAGCTGAAGAAGGAAGACGTCACCATGGACGCCATCCGCGCCTGGGCCCGGGCACATCCCGCGCGCGTACCGGAACTGCTGCGCAGTAACCCCAGCTACGTGTTCTTCGTGCGCAACCCGGACAGCCCGGAGGGGCCACGGGGTTCACTGAACGTGCCGCTCACTGCGGGCTACAGCGTGGCGGTGGACCGCACCGTGGTGCCGCTGGGCAGCCTGCTGTGGCTTTCCACCACGCGCCCGGACGGCAGTCCGGTGGTGCGCCCGGTGGCCGCGCAGGACACCGGCGGCGCCATCGCCGGCGAAGTGCGCGCCGACCTGTACTGGGGCAGCGGCGATGCCGCCGGCAAGCTGGCTGGCGACATGAAGCAGAAGGGCAACATCTGGATGCTGTGGCCGAAGGGCGTGCCCCTGCCCAACTGAACCGGCAAGGGTTGGATCCCTTCCAAAGGAAAGGGCTCTGACCCCGGATGCCTGATAATGGCGCCATTCCGCAATTTCCGGCCGCGCCTGCGGCCAGGGCTCCTGCAATGACCTACGCAAAGCACACCGCAAAATCCGGCGCGAAATCGGCCGCAAAGAAGTACTACAAGCACTGGGCCGAATCGGGCCTGGGCAAGGGCAATGTGCTGATGGAAGCGCGCGGCGAGAAGATCGTGCGGCAGGTGGAAATCTACGGGACCAAGATGGTCTGGGCCGACGAGCATGCCCACAGCGACGACCGCTTCCTGCTGGCCGACCAGCCAGTGTCGTTCCTGGATTTCGACGAGGACGACGAAATTTCCGCGCGTGAATTCGAAGCCGCCTGGAAGAAGGCACGGGAAGCCACCGGCTACCCGGTGTAATCCCCCGGCACCCGCCCTTGTAACGCCGAGCCTTGCTCGACGCCGCAAAAATCGGGCGCGTGAAATGTTATATGATTACATTTCACCGTATCCGCCCCTTCCCATGAAGACTCCTACCCTGGTGGCCGCCCTCGCGGCCGCACCGTTCGCCCCTGAAGCCTTCGCACAGTCGGCCGACGCCGCGCTCACTCTCGGCAAGGTGCAGGTGCACCAGCACGGCGAAGGCCAGCTCAGTGCGCATCAGGTACTGACCTCGGTGGATGTCCTGGGTGCAGACCAGATCGAAAACCGCAACGTCTCGCACAGCTGGGAACTGCTCGGGCAGATGCCCGGCATCCAGCTCACCGAAACCCGGCAGGGCGCCGAATCGGGCAAGGTCAGCTTCCGCGCCTTCAACGGTGAGGGCTACCTCAATGCCATCAAGACGCTGATCGATGGCATCCCCAGCAACGTCAACAGCGGCAACCAGCGCTTCATCGACATGCTGTTCCCGCTGGATATCAGCTACATCGAAGTGGTGCGCGGTACCAACGACCCGCGCTACGGCCTCCACAACATCGGCGGCAACGTGAACTTCGGTACGCGCCAGGGGGGCAGCTACACCGATGCGCGCCTGGCCTACGGCAGCTACAACACCCGTGATGCGCAGGTGGCGATTGGCCGCGAAGCCGATGGCTTCGCGCAGAACTATTTCGTCGGCACCCAGGCCAGCGACGGCTACCGCGACCACGACACCTCGAAGAAATATTCGCTGGGCGGCAAGTGGTTCTACGGCTCGCTGGACGACGGCCTGCGCGTGGGCCTGACCGCCCGTGCGTACCACCACGAAGCCGACGAACCCGGCTTCATGACCGCCGACGAGCTGCGCACGCACCGCCGTGGCAGCGAGCTGCGCAACGGCAACGATGGTGATGACCGCGACATGCGCCAGCTTGCCGCGCACTTGGACATGAAACTGTCCGACGCACTCACCCTTGGCACGCGGCTGTACTACAACCGCTACGAAGACGACCGCCGCGTGACCTTCAGCGACCTGCCCACCGGCAACCTGCCGCGCCAGCGCCGCGTGTGGGACGAGCGGCAGCATGGCCTGCTCAGCACGCTCACCTGGCAGGCCAGCCCCGCGCTTACTGTCGAGGGCGGCCTGAACTACGAGCAGCAGGACAACGGCTACCTCCGCGAGCGCTACGCCTACGCCGAACCCACTGATTTCAGCCAGCCGCCGGCGCGGGTGCAGAACAACGATCGCCACAGCTTCGACAACTGGGGCGCCTACGTGCAGGCCGTCTACCAGCCCGTCGAGGCCTGGAAGATCGTGCCGGCCTATCGTATCGATCGCTTCAGTGGCAGCACGCACCTGATGAACGGCGTCAGCGGCCGCCTGCAGGACTACGGCAGCATCGGCCAGCCCAAGCTGAGCGTCATCCACAGCCTGGGCCAGACCACCCATGTCTACGCGAACTGGGGTCGCACCTTCCAGGTACTGACCGGCTCCACCGCACCGGCCTACCTCACCCCAGGGCAGGCACCGATGCAGCCGTCCACCAACACCGGCTTGGAGCTGGGCCTGAAATTCCAGCCGTTCGCGGGCAGCCAGGCACGCCTGGCGGTGTGGCAGCAGGACGCGGAAAACGAGGTGTCCAACATGCCGGCCACCGGCACCACGGTCACCCTGGGCAAGACCCGCCGGCGCGGCGTGGATGCGCAGCTGAGCCTGCAGCTGGGCGAAGACTGGACGGTGTGGGCGTCGCACGCCTACCAGGAAGCGAAGATCACCCGCGACGACCGCGATGCCAGCATTTCACTGCAGGGCCGCGAAGTGGCCGCCACCCCGCGCCATATCAGCAACCTGGGCGTGGATTACCGCGCCCGTGATGCGCTGCGGTTGGGCCTGCAGGCACGTGCACAGGGCGATTACTACCTGGAAGAACGCAACGTGGCCGGCAAGTTCGGTGGTTTCGCCGTGCTCGACCTCAGTGCTGCCTATCAGCTCACCCCGCGTTTCAGCGTGGACCTGCAGCTGAAGAACGTGACCGGCCGCGAGTACGCCTACGCCTGGTACGACAGCTTCTTCTGGGACAGCGCCCGCCCGATGTTCTCGCCGGCGCCGGGCCGCAGCGTGTTCGTCGGCCTCAACATGAAGCTGTAACCGGCCACGCATGTGGTCGTGGTCGAGCTTGCTCGACCTGCGGCAGGGGTCAGAGCCCTTTCCAGGCGGAAAGGGATCCGACCCCGGACCCCGCAGCGCATGCGGTCAGATCCCTTTCCGCGAGGAAAGGGCTCTGACCCCGAACCCCGCGTTTTGCACTACATTGGTGCAATGTCCGACCCCTCTCCCCCGCCGTCCCTCGATGCCCTGGGCACGCCGCTGGCCTGGGCCGGGGCCGATGGCTGCATCGCCGGCTGCAATCCGGCGTTCGCCCGCTGGCTGGGCGTCAGCGCCCGGCGACTGCTGGGTCGCCCATTGGCCGCGCTGGAAGTGCAGGGCGAGGCACTGGCCCATTTCCTGGCCCGCGATGAGCGCGACAGCCTGCGCCTGAACCGGCTGGCGCTGGCGGTGCCCGGCGAAGCGCCGCGCTTCGCCGAGGGCTGGATGAGCCGCCGCGACGATGGTGGCTGGCTGCTGGAGGCGCATCCGGTCGATGAATTCCCCGGGCTGGACCCGACCCAGGCCCTGCCCAGCGCGCTCAGCGCGGCGCTGAAGGGCTTGGCCCACGAGCTGCGCAACCCGCTGGCCGGGTTGAAGGGTGCGGCCCAGCTGCTGGCCCGGCGCGCCGCACAGCGCGAGGCCAGCGAACGCGAGCTGATCGAGCTGATCGGCTCGGAGATCGAACGCCTCAACGGCCTGCTCGACCAGCTGCTGTCGCCGGCCCCGGCCGCACCGCACGCCGAACTGAATATCCATGCCGCGCTCGAACGCGTGCTGCGCCTGGCCGAGAACGAGGCCGGCTGGGCGGTACGCCTGCAGCGTGACTACGACCCCAGCATTCCCGAATTCCATGGCGATGCCGACCGCCTCACCCAGGCGGTGTGGAACCTGGTGCGCAACGCAATCCAGGCCGGTGCCGGCAGCATCACCCTGCGCACCCGCGTGGAGCATGGCGTGCGCATCGCCGAGCAGCTGCACACGCTGGCGTTGCGCCTGGAGATCGCCGACGACGGCCGTGGCGTACCGGAGGAACTGGCCGAACACCTGTTCCTGCCCTTGGTGAGTGGCCGCGCCGAAGGCACCGGGCTGGGTCTGGCGCTGGCCCAGCAGGTGGCGCGCGAGCATCGCGGCACGCTGACCTACCGCTCGCGCCCGGGCCATACCGTGTTCACCCTGCTGTTGCCGATCGGCAACGGCGCCGCCCCGGCCGAGGAGGCCCCGCGCGATGTCTGAGTCCCCCACCACCGCGCAGCGCATCTGGGTGGTCGATGACGATCGTGCCGTGCGCTTCGTGCTGTGCACCGCGCTGCGCGAGGCGGGCTACCAGGTTGTCGATTTCGACAGCGCTGCGGCTGCCCTGCAGGCCTTGGGCGAAGGCGCGCCGCCGGCGCTGCTGTTCACCGATGTGCGCATGCCTGGCGACGATGGCCTGGTGCTGCTGGACAAGCTCAAGGCCGCGTTGCCGCAGCTGCCGGTGGTGGTGATGTCGGCCTATACCGATGTCGCCAGCACGGCCGGTGCGTTCCGCGGTGGCGCGCATGAATTCCTGTCCAAGCCGTTCGATCTGGACGATGCGGTGGCACTGGCGCAGCGGGTGTTGCCGGCCGTTGCACCGGCACTCGCGGCACCCGCACCTGCGGCGGAAGCGCATAGCGACCAGCCGCCGCAACTGGTGGGTGATACGCCGCCGATGCGCGCGCTGTTCCGCGCCATCGGTCGCCTGGCGCAGGCACCGCTGGCGGTGCTGATCACCGGCGAGACCGGCACCGGCAAGGAGCTGGTGGCCAATGCGCTGCATCGCGAATCACCGCGCGCGCTGGGTCCGTTCGTCGCGCTCAATACCGCTGCAATCCCGTCCGAGCTGCTGGAAAGCGAGTTGTTCGGCCACGAGGCCGGTGCCTTCACCGGTGCGCAGCGCCGCCACATCGGCCGCTTCGAGCAGGCCAACGGTGGCACGCTGTTCCTGGATGAGATCGGCGACATGCCGTTGCCGCTGCAGACCCGCCTGCTGCGTGTGCTGGCGCAGGGTGAGTTCTTCCGCGTCGGTGGCCGCGAGCTGATCCGCGTCGACGTGCGCGTGGTGGCCGCCACCCACCAGGATCTGGAGGGACTGGTCGCGCAGGGGAAGTTCCGCGCAGATCTGCTGCACCGCCTGGACGTGGTGCGCCTGCAGCTGCCGCCACTGCGCGAGCGCCGCGAGGACATCGCACAGCTGGCCAGCACCTTCCTGGCCGCCGCCGCACGCAGGCTGGACACGCCACCGAAGCGCCTCACCGCCGCAGCGCTGCAGGCGCTGCGCGAACACGACTGGCCCGGCAACGTGCGCGAGCTGGAGAACGTGTGCTGGCGGATGGCCGCGCTGGCCGCCGCCGACACCATCGGCGTGGCCGATGTCGATACCGCGCTGAACCGCGCGCGCGGGCGCCGCAGCAGTACCAGCGCAGCCGATCCGGGGCAGTGGGAAGCGCTGCTGGCCGAATGGGCGCGCCGTCAGCTGGCCGAAGGCGTGGAAGGGCTGCACGCGCAGGTGCGCGAGCGGGTCGACCATGCCCTGCTGGAGGCCGCGCTGCAGATCACCCACGGCCGCCGCGCCGAAGCCGCTGCCCGTCTCGGCCTCGGCCGCAATACCCTTACCCGCAAGCTGGGCGCCGGGCGCCGTCGCGGGGGCCATTGAACGGTCCCTGCACGCGATCCTCGCACCGGCTTGCCGAACCGTTGATCGTTCATGGACGATGCAATGCTTAGTGTCACCTGCAAGGAGTCTTCGATGCGTCTGTCCTTTGCCATCCTGCCGTTGTCCGCCGCCGTGCTGCTGTCTGCCTGTGGCAGTGCACCGAAGAAGGCCGAACCCACGCCGCCACCGCCGACCGTGGTCAGTGCTGCGAAGCAGGGCGAGGCCAATCTCGCGCCGGCCTCGGCCAGCATCGTCAGTGGCCGCATCGCGCTGATGGTGGAGCCCGGTGGCATCCACATCACCGGCCTGGTCGGTGGCCTGCAGCCGATGCAGCAGGCCGGCTTCCACATCCATGAGCGCGGCGACTGCAGTGCGGTGGATGCCAGCAGTGCCGGCAATCACTTCAATCCCGGTGGCGCTGCGCATGGCCGCGCCGGCACCGGCAAGCACCACCTGGGCGACATGGACAATCTGCGTGCCGATGCCCAGGGCCGCGCCAACGTCGATATCCACGTCAAGGGGGTTACCCTTGGCGGAGGCGCCGCCACCGATATCGCCGGACGCGCACTGGTCGTGCATGCCAACGCCGACGACTATCGCAGCCAGCCCGCCGGCAATGCCGGCGTCCGCATCGCCTGTGGCGTGATCCGGGTCGTCCGCTGATCACTGCAGGCATCATCGAGGGAGAGATTCCAATGCGTCTGATCCACACTTCGCTGTTTGCGGCCATCGCCGCGCTGGGCCTGGCGGCCTGCAACCAGCAGCCCGCCGCGCCGCAGACTGAAACCCCGCCGGCCGCGCCGGCCGACGGCGCCACCACCGAGCCGGCTGCAGCCCCGGCACCGGCGGCGGCACCGACGGGCGATGCTTCGGCAACGGCCGAACTGGCACCGACCCAGGGCAACGAGACCAAGGGCAGCGTCACCTTCAAGGTGGTTGATGGCAAGGTCCACGTGACCGGCCAGATCACCGGCCTGAAGCCGGGCAGCGAACATGGCTTCCACATCCACGAGAAGGGCGACTGCAGCGCGCCGGACGGCATGAGCGCCGGCGGCCACTTCAACCCGGGCAAGCAGGATCACGGCAACGTCGCCACCGATCCGCACCACGGCGGCGACATGCCCAACATCAAGGCCGACGACAAGGGCGTGGCCACCATCGACGGTCCGGTCTCCAGCAACGTCAACATCGGCAAGGGTGATGACTTCGACATCATCGGCCGCGGCCTGATCGTCCACGCCGACGCGGACGACTACAAGACCCAGCCGACCGGCAACGCCGGCGCGCGCCTGGCCTGTGCGGTGATCCAGAAGGCCCCGTAAGAAACAAAGAACGCCGGCACAAGCCGGCGTTTTTCCTGATGGGTAGTGCCGGCCGCTGGCCGGCAATCACAGATCCGGAGGGTGCCGGCCAGCGGCCGGCACTACCCACATATCACCCGGATCAGCGCGCCAGCAGTTCGCGCGCGTCCTGCCCGGCCTCGCAGTGCACGAACAGTACCGGCACGCCATGTGCTTCCAGCACCGCGGCCATCTGTCGCTGGCGCATCAGGAACTGCTCGTAGATGCCCTTCAGGCGATCGCAGTCGTTCTTGCTGTGGCTGTAGTGCGCGCACCAACCGGCCGGGTCGAACAGCGCCATGCGTGCTTCGCCATGCGTATAGCGCAGCAGCGGCTCGGGCGCGGCATTGAGCCACTCGTCCTCGCCCGGCGCCATGATCGCGGTCTCGATCAGCGGCCACAGTGCGGCCAGGCCCTGGTTGTCGTACTGCATCGACATCATCGCGGCCAGGTCGTTCACGGTGAAATAGCGCGCGTGCTCGATGCGGGCACCGAAGGTGTTCTGCGCCATCAGCGCGGTGTCGGCGTGCGCCATGCCGTTGGCCAGCAAGGTTTCTTCCAGCGCATCGGCGACCGCGCTGGTGGTGGCCACGTCGCTGCCGGTCAGCAGGAACGGCACCACGCGCAGGCCACCGCCCACCAGCGTGGCATCGGCCTGGAACGGCAGTGGCACGTCACCTTCGGCATCGGTACCGAAAGCCAGCAGGCGCGGGCCCTGGTTGCGGCCCGGGGCACGCATCTGCAGTTCTTCCAGGCGGCGATGGATCGGCGAGCCCGGACGCAGCACTTCGGCCGGGTCGAAATGCGCGGCGGCGAACACCAGGTCCAGCTCGGCCACCTGTGGCACCAGCTTGGCCAGGTCACGGCCGACGCGTTCGGCCAGTTCACCGGCCTGTTCAGCGCTGAGCACCGCCTGGCGGGGGATTTCGCCGCCGGCCAGTTCCAGGGCCAGCACGCCAAGGGCATTCATCGCGGGGTCGGGTTTGCTCATGGTTCCACGGTTGGCCCATCACAGGGCGGCAGCTACACTTGGCTCCATTATGCCTGCTCCGTCGTGCAGGCCATGTTGCAGACACCCTCATCCATGCCAGGTATCTCCATGCCCAACGCTCGTCCCGTCGCCATCCTCGGTGGCGTCCGCATTCCGTTCTGCCGCCAGAACACCGCGTATTCGGATGTCGGCAACCTCGGCATGTCGGTCCGTACGCTGGGTGCGCTGGTCGAACGGTTCGGCCTGCATGGCCAGCAGCTGGGTGAAGTGGCGATGGGCGCGGTGATCAAGCATTCCAGCGACTGGAACCTGGGCCGCGAAGCCACGCTGTCGTCCGGCCTGTCGCCGCTGACCCCGGGCATCACCCTGCAGCGTGCCTGCGGTACCTCGCTGGACAGCATCATCACCGTGGCCAACAAGATCGCGCTGGGCCAGATCGAATCGGGCATCGGCGGTGGTTCGGACACCACCTCCGACGTGCCGATCGTCTACGGCAAGAAACTGCGTGCACGCCTGCTGGCGGCCAACCGCGCCAAGAGCACCGGCGACAAGATCCGTGCGCTCACCGCCGGTTTCAAGTTCTCCGAGCTCAAGCCCGAGTTCCCGGGCGTGGCCGAGCCGCGCACCGGCAAGAGCATGGGCGACCACTGCGAGGACATGGCGAAGGAGTGGAACATCTCGCGCGACTCGCAGGATGAGTGGGCGGTGTCGTCGCACAAGAAGCTGGCCGCCGCCTACGAGCGTGGCTTCTTCAACGACCTGATCGCACCGTTCCGTGGCGTCGAGCGCGACAACATCCTGCGCCCGGACACCTCGCTGGAAAAGCTGGCCACGCTGAAGCCGGCGTTCGACAAGGTTTCCGGGCGTGGCACGCTCACCGCCGCCAACTCCACCCCGCTGACTGACGGTGCCGCTGCAGTGCTGCTGGCCAGCGAAGAGTGGGCACGCGCGCATGGCCATGAACCCCAGGCTTACCTGCGTGACGCGCACGTCGCCGCGGTGGACTTCGTGCACGGCGAAGGCCTGCTGATGGCACCGACCATCGCGGTGCCGGAGATGCTCAAGCGCAACGGCCTGACCCTGCAGGACTTCGACATCTACGAGATCCACGAAGCCTTTGCCGCACAGGTGTTGTGCACCCTGCGTGCGTGGGAGAGCGAGGACTACTGCCGCAACCGCCTGGGCCTGGACGCGCCGCTGGGCCGCATCGACCCGGACAAGATCAACCTGCTGGGCTCGTCGCTGGCCACCGGCCACCCGTTCGCCGCTACCGGCGCACGCGTGATCGCCACGGCAGCCAAGCAGCTGGCCGAACGCGGCGGTGGCCGCGCACTGGTGTCGATCTGCACCGCTGGCGGCATGGGCGTGGTGGCGATCGTCGAACGCTGATCGCATCCATCGGTGGGTGCCGACCGTTGGTCGGCACGATCCGGCCGGCACTCCTGGAACTGAAAACGCCGCCCATCGGGCGGCGTTTTTTTTGTTCGGATTGTTGCTCTGGTGGGTGCCAAATTCACCGGTGGATGCCGGCCAGCGGCCAGCACTACCCATCAGGGCAACCGCGGGTTGCCGAATTCGTCGCGCTCTTCGTTGGCGTCATACACCGGCGGCTGTGCAACGATGGGCTGCTCCTCCACCGTGGCGCGCAGCGGCGTCTCGGTGCCACGCACCAGTTCCACGCTGTCCTCGCCGCGCTGCAGGCGCAGCGCATTGGCCAGGCACTGCGCGGCCAGCGCGTGTTCGCCACGTTGCGCGAACACTTCACCCAGCGCTTCCCACGCCGGTGCACCGGCGCCAGCGGCAATGGCCTCGTGCAGGAACGCATCGGCGGCATCCCATTGCTGCTGGCCCAGGGCCACGCGGCCCTGGGCCAGGCGCAGCGCGGCCGAGCCGTCATGCACGTTGCGCCAGCGCGCCAGATTGGCCTGGCGGGTGGCCAGGCGCTCGGCGGGCAGGCGGCCATACAGCGCCACCAGATCGTCATTCCAACGCTGGTCCAGTGCCTGTTCCAGCGCCAGCAGCGCCGGCTCATCCCAGTCCAGCGCCACCGCACGGCTGGCATAGGCGCCCACCACGTCCGGGGTGGGGCGCAGCGCCTTCGGGGTGGCCTCCCACTGTGCGGCCAGCGCGTTGACGTCGGCCGCTTCCAGCAGCGCCTGTGCGGCCAGGCGTGCCTCCAGTTCGCTGTTCGCGTCGGCCGGCAGCACCTTGCTCTGGCGCAGCGCACCCAGCTGGCCATACGCTTCGTGGGCGCGGCCGGCCTGTGCCAGCGCTTCGGTACGCAGCCACAGGCCGCGTGGTGGCAGCGGCTGGATCGCCGCTACGTCCAGCGCGTTGATCGCATCGACCGGCAGATCGCGCGCCAGCAGCTGTTCGGCGCGCAGCAGTGCCTGCAGGGTGGCGTCACTTTCACCCAGGCGCTGCAGCAGCGCCTCTCCGGCGGGGCCATCGGCCCGTGCCTGCGCGCTGCGCACGGCGGTGGCCAGTGCCACCGCGCTCACTTCCGGGTCCCTGGCGGCGCCGTCCAGCAGCTTCTCCGCACGCTGCCACTGGCCATGCTCGTAGGCCTGCAGGCCGTCGATCAGGCGCACCCGGCCCTGCTTGCGGCGGTAGCGGCCCCAGGCACGGAACGGTGCAGCGATCAGGCTCCACAGCAGCCACAGCACCAGCACCGTGATCACTGCCAGCAGCGCTACCTTCGGCAGGTTGCTGTGATAGTCGTAGCCGCCGTAGCGCAGGGTCACTTCGCCGAAGCGGTTCAGGTCATCGGCGCCGAGCCATTGCGCGGCGACCACGCCGATGGCCACGGCCAGCAACAGCACGACCAGGGATTGCAGTGGTTTCATGCGGGCTTACCTCCGGTCGGTCTGGGTGCGCAGTTGTTGCAGGGTGCTGCCAAGGACAGCGTCGTTGGCCTGCAGCGGCAGTTCGCGCAAGGCCTTCAGTTCAGCACGTTGCGCGCGCAGGGCCGGTGAATCCGGCCAGCGCCGCTGTGCCCACTGCTCCACGCGGTCCAGAGCGGTGTTGCGGCCCGCGCGGTCGCCGCGCTCGATCGCGGCGCGCGCCAACGTCAATTCCAGCTGCAGTGCATCGTCGGCGTTGCGCTGTTCGGCGGCCGTCAGCGGGCCGTTCTGGCGGCTCGGGGTGATGTCCACGAACGGTGCCAGCGTGGCCTGCCACCAGGGCTTGGCGGTGCTGCTGCCGGTCGTGCCGGTGATCTGCGAGGGCAGGCCCTGCAGCGCGCGGGCCACGGCATCCAGGCGCTGCAGCGACTGCACGCGCGGGCCGGTGCCGAGCGCATCCAGCGCCTCGCGCTCCTGCACCAGCGCCTGGCGCAGGTTCAGGCCATCAGCGTCGGGCAGTTCGGCCAGTGCGGTGGCCGCCTGTGCATACAGGCGGCGTGCGCCGTCCACGTCGTCGGCGTAGTTCAGGCGCTGCGCAGCCTGGGTCAGCAGCAGCTCGGCCTCATCGCGCTGCACCGCCTGGCGGCCCTGGTTGGCACTGTCGGCCAGCTTGGCCAGGTTCTCTTCCAGCAGCGCGCTGCGCTGTGAGAGTCCCAGCATCTCGTCGCGCAGCACGCGGTTGGTGGTCGCCGCATCCTGCAGGCGCTGGCTGGTCGCGCGCTGGTCACGGCGCAGCGCATCCAGCGTGGCCTCCAGGCCCTTCAGCTGTACGGCCGTGGTCTGTGCCTGCGCTTCCTGTTCGCGCTGTTGCTGCTGCCAGACGTACCAGCCGGCATAACCGCCCGCGCCGAGCACGACCACGGCGGCCAGCGGCAGCAGCCAGCGCACGGGTCGATGGGGTGGGGGTGCGGGCGGAGTATCGTTCATCAGGCTTCCTTGTCGGCAACGTCGCCGGTCGGGGTGCCGGCAGGCTGCGTTGTGCACAGCATCACCGTTGCCGACGGCAGCGGCAAGCGTGATCCACGTCCCTGTTCAGGTCGCTGCCGGGACGGTGAGCGTGGCGTGTGCAGCGGCCACCAGCTGCGCAGCGGTGGGGCCGGCGCTGCGTGTGATGCGCTGCAGGCCGAGCGCCTGCGCCTGTTCGCCGAGGCGGTCACTGGCAACCACCACGCGGGCAGACGCCCGCAGGCGCTGCTGCCCGGCCGGCGGAAGCTGTTGCCAGAAATGCTGCAGGGCTTCGCCACTGCTCACGGCCAGCACCCACGGCTGTGCTGAATGCGCCAATCGCGCCAGCGTTCGCGGGGGCAGTCGCAGCAGGCGACGCTGGTAGACATCGGCACGTTCGATCGTGGCGCCCGCCGCCTGCAGCTGCGCGGCAATCAGGCCACGCCCGCCGGGGGCGGTCACCAGGCCGATGCGCAGGCCCTGTACGTCGGCCAGCACCGGCAGCGCCAGCAGCCCCTCGCTGTCCATCCGCTGCGGCGCGTGCACCTCGGTGATGCCGTGTGCCTGCAATGCGCGCGCAGTGCCTTCGCCCACGGTCAGCCACGGGCTGCACTGCACGTCGGCCAGCGGCAGCAGGGACGCGGCTGCGGCAACGGCGGCCGGGCTGGTGAATACCACCCGGTCGCAGTTCAGCGCGCGTTGCAGCTGGCGCACCACAGCCGTGCCCTGCAGGCGCTGCAGGCGCCAGGGCGCCAGGGCCAGGACATTCCCGCCCAGCCCGGCAACGGCGCGGCGCAGCGCCACGTTCTGGCCCCGCGGGCGCAGCGAGATCAGGGTCCAGCGCGGGCCGGAACGGGTGGCGCCAGTGGGTATCGTATGGTCGACCATTGCCTGCATTATGCGGGCCCTTCGTTGTCGTGGTCGCTGCTCCGATGTCCGTTGATGCCCTGACTTCCTCGTTGGCCGCCCTGCAGGACGTGCTGGACTGCATGCCGGCGGTCCGCGCCATGCAGATCCAGCTCGACGGCTATGCCGATGGCGTGCTGCGCATCACCGCGCCGCTGGCGGCCAACGTCAACGACAAGGGCAACGCCTTCGGCGGCAGCCTGGCCTCGGTGCTGACCCTGTCCGGCTGGGCGCTGGTCAGCCTGCGCCTGCGCCTGGCCGGCCACGATGCCGAGGTCTATGTGGCCGACAGCAACCTGCGCTACCTGGCGCCGGTCTATGAGGACCTGCACGCCCACGCCGAAGCGGCCGAAGCCACCGGCTGGGACGCCTTCCTGAATACCTTCCGGCAGCGCCGCAAGGCCCGCATCAGCATCATCGCCACCCAGCCCGGTGCCGATGGCAAGCCCGCCGCCGAATTCAGCGGTCGCTTTGTTGCCTTCGCCAAAGGGTAGGATGGCAGGCTGACGTTCTGGGGAAACCACCGATGCGCCGCCTCATCCAGTTCCTGATGTATTCCCTGCTGCTGGTCAGCGCCGTGGCCTCGGCCGACGACCTCAGCCGCAAGCAGCGCAAGCTGCTGGAAGAGACCCAGGTCGCGTATGGCGCGACCATCCGCTGGGGCAGCATGGACGATGCCATCGGCTACCTCGACCCCAAGCTGCGCAAGGAAAAGCCGCCGACCGAGTTCGAGCTCAACCGATACGCGCAGCTGCGCGTGTCGTCCTATCGCGAGCGCAGCAGCGCCTCGCTGGACGGTGGCCTGGTCGAGCGCCGGGTCGAAATCGGGGTGATCAACCAGAACACCCAGGCCGAGCGCACCGTGGTCGTGGTCGAGCGCTGGCGCTGGGATCCGGAGGCCAAGCGCTGGTGGCAGACCGCCGGCCTGCCGGACCTGTGGAAGGGGCAGTGACGGGCCGCGTCCGGCTTGTGCGACAATCGGCGCCCGCTTAATCGACCCGTGACCTGAGTGAATTACGAAGAGTTGCTGGCCTTTGCAGGCCGAAACCCGATGCTGTCCGCGGCCCTGGTCGGCCTGACCGTGGCCATCATCGTCACCGAGATCCGCCGCCTGTTCCGGGGCTTCAAGGGCATCAAGCCCGCCGAACTGACCCAGCTGATGAACGCGGGCGGCACGGTGGTGGTCGACCTGTCGGCCAGCGGTGACTTCGAAAAGGGCCACATTGCCGGCAGCCGCAATGCCCAGGCCAGTGCCTTCGGCCCGGAAAACAAGCTGGTGGCCAATGCCAAGCAGTCGCCGGTGGTGCTGGTGTGCCGCAGCGGCAACGCTTCGGAAACCGCCGCCAAGGCGCTGAAGAAGGCCGGTTTCGAGAAGGTCTACGTGCTCGATGGCGGCATTCCCGCCTGGCAGCAGGCCGAACTGCCGCTGGTCAAGGGCCGCAACTGATTGCCGCAGGTGGCGGATCCGGCCTTGTCTGGGCCTGGTCCCGCCCCCATCGCAGTAGTTCGACCATCGTTTTCATTGCATTCACCTGGAGTTACTGGAAATGTCCGAAGAGATCACCAACGGCGCCGCTGCGCCGGTCGATGCCGCTACCGGCCCCGCTTTCACCGTCGAGAAGATCTACGTCAAGGACGTCTCCTTCGAGTCGCCGAACGCGCCGACCATCTTCAATGACCAGGTGCAGCCGGAGCTGCAGCTGAACCTGAACCAGCAGGTGCAGCGCCTGGGTGAGAACGCCTTCGAAGTCGTGCTGGCCGTGACCCTGACCTGCCAGGCCGGTGAGCGCACCGCCTACGTGGCCGAAGTGAAGCAGGCCGGCGTGTTCGGCCTGGTCGGCCTGGACCCGCAGTCGATCGACGTGCTGCTCGGCACCCAGTGCCCGAACATCCTGTTCCCGTACGTGCGCCAGCTGATCAGCGACCTGATCCAGGCCGGCGGCTTCCCGCCGTTCTTCCTGCAGCCGATCAACTTCGAAGGCCTGTACGCAGAAACCCTGCGCCAGCGCCAGGAGCAGGGCGACGCACCGTCGCTGGCTGACTCCGAGCCGGCCGGCAACGCCTGATTCCTGCCGCGACGTCACGGATGAGCACTCCCGCTGACAAGATCGCCGTGCTCGGCGCCGGTTCTTGGGGAACCGCGCTGGCCAGCCTGCTCGCACGGCACGGTCACCCGACCGTGCTGTGGGGGCGCGACGCGGCCGTGGTCGAGGCCATCGACCAGCGCCACGAGAACCCGCGCTACCTGCCGGGCATCCCGCTGCCGGACAGCCTGCGTGCCACCACCGATCTGGCGTCGGCGGTGCAGGGCGCGGCCTGGATCCTGGTGGTGACGCCGTCGCACGCCTTTGGCGAGACCGTACGTGCGCTGGCGCCGCTGCGACCGGCCAGTGCCGGCGTGGCCTGGGCCACCAAGGGCTTCGAACCCGGTTCGGGCCGTTTCCTGCATGAAGTGGCGCGCGAAGTGCTGGGTGAGGATGTGCCGCTGGCCGTCGTCACCGGGCCGTCGTTCGCCAAGGAAGTCACGCAGGGCCTGCCGACCGCGATCACCGTGCACGGCGACGTGCCCGAGTTCGCGCAGACGGTGGCCGAGGCGATGCATGGCCCGGCGTTCCGCGCCTACACCGGCGACGACATGGTCGGTGCCGAGCTGGGCGGCGCGATGAAGAACGTGCTGGCGGTGGCCACCGGCGTGGCCGATGGCATGCAGTTGGGCCTCAACGCCCGTGCCGGCCTGATCACCCGCGGCCTCAACGAAATGCTGCGCCTGGCCGCTGCGATCGGCGCCAAGCCGGAAACGCTGATGGGCCTGGCCGGCCTGGGCGATCTGGTGCTGACCTGCACCGGCGACCTGTCGCGCAACCGCCGCCTGGGCCTGGCCCTGGGCCGCGGCCAGACGCTGCAGGATGCCGTGCGCGAGATCGGTCAGGTGGTCGAGTCGGTGCAAACCGCCGACGAAGTGATGCGACAGGCACGCCGCCATGGCATCGACCTGCCGATCTCCGACGGTGTGCGTGCCGTGCTGCATGGCGAGCAGACCCCGGAAGAAGGCTTGCGCGCACTGCTGGCGCGGGAACAGAAACCGGAGTATCCGGACACGCTGTTCAAGTGAATCGAAAAACCCCGGCCAGGTGCCGGGGTTTTTTCTTGTGCGCCTCATCCACGCATGGCGTGGATCCAGGACGGAACCCGCTTCTGGTAGCGGCCAACCTTGGTTGGCGCCCAGTAGCGCCGGGCCATGCCCTGCGGAATCCCTCACCGCGCCGGCGGCGGCGCGTTGCTGTTGTCCATGTCCGAAAAGATCAGCCAAGGCCCATCACGCTCACGCTTCAGCGTGAGCGTGAACTTGCCGGTATCGCCCACGTTGTTGCCGTAGCTGTACGCACCGACGATGTAACCCGTGTTCCCCTCCACCGCATATGCCAAGGCACGCAACCGCAACGGACTGCCGCCCTGTCCGGCATATGCAGCCTCGATCGCAGTGCGCCCGCGCACGGGTGGCTGGTTGCTCTGCAGCACAAAGCCATCCTCGGCGAAGAGCGCAGCCAGTGCCCTGGCATCACCCCCGCGCCACGCCTGCTCGTAGTTGCGCAGCACACGGTCCAGCGGTGCGGGCAGGGCTGCGTCCGGGAGAGGCTGCGCAGGCTCCGCGCCTTCTGCATCGTGGACATTTGCCGGCGATGCCATCAGCAGGGCACTGCAGAAGATCATGGCGAGTCGTGTGCGGCGCATGCGTCCAGGCCCTGGCGATGATGGGAAGACTTCAGACGCATCCTAGCGCGCCGCTGGTTAGAATCACGCGGCCGCCGATTCGGTGGATGCAGCGCAGATCAGACAAGGACACGCGATGAAGACGCGAATCACAGGGATGGCGATGATGGCCGCGCTGCTGGCAGCCTGCGGACAGGCACCGGAGAAGACTGGCGAGGCCGCGCCTGCTGCGGCGCCAGCACCAACCACCGAAGCTCTGGCCGCCACGGCCACGGTGGTCGAGAAGGAACCGTCCATCGAAGACAGCGTGGATCCCGCGGTGTGGGACAACGAAGGTGAACCGGAAGACCCCAGTGCCGGCGGCGAACAGACCTGTGCGGACAATCCGCTGGCGACCCACTTCTTCACCCTGGTCGGCGGCAGTACCGTGGACGACTGCGGCCGCAAGGACCCGAAGGTGCTGGCGGCCTTCAACAGCCTGATGAAGGGTACTTCGGCAGCCGAATCCAGCGACAAGGAGATTCCCTCGCTGCGCCAACGCCTGTTGAGCGGACCCAGTGGGCCCGGCGAGCTGCTGGTGCTGCAAGGCGAGCCATGGTGGTTCTACACCGCTTGCCAGGCCCACGACTGCCCCGGCACCGCGTTGGCGATGCTGTATTCGCCGACGGAAGCGAAGATGGTCGGCCGTCTTACCGCGCGCTGCCGTGTGTGGTGGCTGGGCGAGCCGACGGCGGAACAACGTGAGCAGATCGAACAGCGCCAGCCACTGCAGGATGCCGCGTTGAAGGAAGACAGCGCGCTCTGCGAGTGATGTGGCGCCGGCGTCACCCGTCCGGCTGCATGCGCGCGCTGGCCTGTGCGTTCATCGTCAGGCACGCCATGATCAGCCCTTCCATCACCCGGTCGCCCACGTACTCGGCCTCCGCGCCGTTCTGACGCACGCGCTCGGCCGCCAGCAGCAGCTCCAACGTCACGCGTTGGCCGGCCAGTGCACAGTCCGCATCGGCCAGCGCCATGCAACGGCCCGGCATCTGGTGACGCTCCGGCCAGGGTTGGCCATCGGCGGCCGCGCCTTTGCCGATGCGGTGAAGCGTGGCGATGAAGGCGTTCGGGTCGGTCGCAGCCGCGTGCTTTGAGGGCTCACCGCCAGTGGCGGACGAGCGATGCGGATGCAGGCGGGGGAAGTCCGGTGAGGTCATGGCAGTGCTCCGTGCAGGACAGACGGTAGCCGCCACGCAAAGGTGGCGGGCGGAGACGTGGCTCGAAAACCGGGAGATCACGAACAAGACCGGCAGGCGCAAGGCCTCCACGCTCCGCCCGCCATAGCCGGCAGACGGAATGCCAGCCGGCGCCACGCGGGTGACGCCGGCTGGCAAGCGCAAACAACGTTCGTGATCTGACGGGTTTTCGAGGCCCGGCCACCCATCTTCCGGTGGCCCGCCATCTGTACCGCTGTCGCTGCGCAACGCCAATCAGACGAGTTGCAAACAGCGTTTGATCGAAGACGCTTTCAGCATTCTTGCACGCTGTTAAGCCGTCGCGGACGCAGGTGCCGCAACGTCCGTAGCAGCATGGAGAATATGCGACATGATTCGAACTTGATGACAGGGATGTGGGTACCCCACCAGGCCGATGACGACAGTGCGCAGCGAAGAACGTAAATCGAACTCGCCCCACTCTGGTTGTCAGCGCTCTTCGGGTCCTTCGTACCAAGCCTGAGTACGGTTCACGATCCGCACCACGGACAGCATGACCGGTACCTCGATCAGCACACCCACCACGGTGGCCAGCGCCGCTCCCGAGTGCACGCCGAACAGTCCCACCGCTGTGGCCACAGCCAGTTCGAAGAAGTTGCTCGCACCAATCAGCGCTGACGGGCCGGCCACGCAATGCGCCACGCCCAGACGGCGGTTCAGAAGGTAGGCCAGGCCCGAAGTGAAATAGACCTGGATCAGGATCGGCACCGCAATCAGCGCGATCACCAGCGGTTGCTTCACGATCTGCTGGCCCTGGAACCCGAACAGCAGCACCAGCGTCAGCAGCAGGGCGGACAGCGACAGCGGGCCCAGCCGTCGAAGCGCACGCTGCAGCCCCGTCTCACCGCTGCGCGAAAGGATCCAGCGCCGCAGCAACGCGGCCACCAGCACGGGCACCACGATGTAGAGGCCAACCGACAACAGCAGGGTGTCCCACGGCACGCTGATCGCCGACAGGCCCAGCAGCAGCGCAACCACCGGCGCGTAGGCAACCACCATGATCGCGTCGTTCAACGCCACCTGGCTCAGGGTGAAGTTGGCATCACCGCGGCACAGGTTGCTCCACACGAACACCATGGCGGTGCAGGGCGCGGCCGCCAGCAGGATCAGCCCGGCGATGTAGCTGTCGATCTGTGCTGCAGGCAACCAGTCCGCGAAGGCATGGCGCAGGAACAGCCAGCCCAGCAGCGCCATCGAGAACGGCTTCACGGCCCAGTTGATGAACAGCGTCACGCCGATGCCCTTCCAGTGCTGCTGCAACTGGCGCATCGCAGTGAAGTCGACCTTCAGCAGCATCGGGATGATCATCAGCCAGATCAGCACCGCAACCGGCAGGTTGACTTTGGCCACTTCGGCGGAGGCCAGCACCGCGAAGGCATCGGGCAGGACGTGGCCCAGCAGCGTGCCCATCGCAATGCACAGCACAACCCACAGCGTCAGGTGTCGCTCGAACAGGCTCATGGCAGTGGCACCGTCATTGTGCGCCGTCGGTCGGCAGCAGCTGGCCGATCCGGTCCAGCGCGTGCTGCAGCGCTTCGCGTTCGGACCACACCGATTCGGGCAGTGCGAGCAGCGCACGCAGGCGCGTTTTCACGATGGCATGGGCCAGTGCGAAGGCCGCGGCCTTGTCGGCATCGCTGCCTGCCACGGCGGCGGGATCGGGCAGGCCCCAGTGGCTGCGGATGAAGTCACCGAACACCACAGGGCAGGCTTCGGCAGCGGCCGCGTCACACACGGTGATCACCAGATCCATCGGGGCCGCATCTACGAACTCATCCCACGACTTGCTGCGCAGCCCTTCAATGGGCATTCCTTCGGCCTGCAACTGGGCGAGCGCGAAGGGATTGATCTGGCCAGTGGGCTGGCTGCCCGCACTGAAAGCCCTGAAGCGATCGCCGCCCCAGGCGCGCAGGGTGGCTTCAGCCAGCACGCTGCGCGCGCTGTTGCCGGTGCAGAGGAACAGGACATTGCGGGTCATGTGGCTTCCGTGGTCAGTGAGTGGCTTGGACATGCAAAGCGCGCTTGCCGGGCAGAGACTAGTGAACTCGGCAGAGCTGCGGATCGCCTCGGCTATCTGCGCGCGATCGCATCCGGCATAGCCGTGCCGCGCGAACCATGGGCCTGCCGACGTTGTCAGCAGCACCAGTTCCCTGACCTGCATGCGGCGGGCCATGTCCTCGGCCGCTGACAGCAACGCGCGCCCAAGGCCGGTATTGCGTCGGTCGTCGGACACCACCAGCGAGCGAAGCAGGGCCGACGCGCCGAAGATCTGCAATCCAACGGCACCCACGGGAACGCCGTCGAGGTCTGCGACGAGAAACGCCACCTCGCTGCTTTCCAGATCGGCCACGGGCAACTGCGCCTGCTGCAGAAGGTCACGGATGGAGCACAGGTCGTCGCGCGTGCCTGCACGAATCACCGGGTCGGGTTTCATCTCAGCACCTGCATGCCGGTTCGCTCACCGTGCACCGCTCATCCGGGGAGCCCGCGCAGCAGTTGTGCGTCAGGTACTGGACCAAGCCGTTCATCGCATCGAAGTTGGCGCGGTAGCAGACGTGGCGGCCTTGGCTTTCGCTCTCCACCAGCCCGGCCTGCACCAGCTCCTTCAGGTGGAAGCTGAGCGTGGCTGGGGGTACCTGCAGGGCCGTGGCGATGTCGCCCGCCATGCGCCCTGCCGGGCCCGCCTCCACCAGCAGTCGGAAGGCAGCCAGGCGGGTGGCATGGCCGAGGGCGGTCAGGGCGGTGATTGCATTAGATGTTTCCATATTTCTAGAATAGTCGAATGAATGAGCCAATCACAAGCCTGGACCTGCCCAACCTGCTGGAATCGTCATTGCCCCAGCCCAATCATCACCAGCTCGCCGCGGCAGATCTGGGGCCGCCACGCATTCTCCTGCTCTACGGCTCGCTGCGGCCCCAGTCGTTCAGCCGCAAGCTTGCGCTGGAAGCCGAGCGGCTGCTGCGCCACCTGGGGTGCGAAACCCGGGTGTTCGATCCGCATGCGCTGCCGATGCTGGACAGCGTGGACAGGAATCACCCCGAAGTGCAGCGACTGCGCGAATGGTCACAGTGGTCGGAAGGGCAGGTCTGGGTCAGCCCCGAGCGGCATGGCACGGTCACCGGCGTGTTCAAGAACCAGATCGACTGGTTGCCGCTGGAAGATGGCAGCGTGCGGCCCACGCAGGGCAGGACGCTGGCGGTGATGCAGGTGAGCGGCGGCTCGCAGTCGTTCAATACCGTCAACACGTTGCGCGTGCTCGGCCGCTGGATGCGCATGCTGACCATCCCCAACCAGTCGTCGGTGGCCAAGGCCTGGCAGGAATTCGATGACGACGGCCGGATGAAACCCTCGCCGTACTACGATCGGGTGGTGGACGTGATGGAAGAACTGGTGAAGTTCACGCTGCTGACGCGGGGCCGGTCGGACTACCTGGTGGACCGCTACAGCGAGCGGAAGGGCGACGCGCACGCCGCGGCCTTGGCGCGGGCTGCAGGGGCGACGGCTTCCTGAGTTCCAGCACGCGCGCTACCTGCTCGCGCGCTGCGCGCCCTTGCTGTTCTCGTCCTTTGCATCGCCACGGCTCTGCGCGAACGCCGGGAACGTCTTCGCGATCGAATCCTTGTCCGGCAGGATGTAGAACACACCGCCCTTCTGGAACGTGGATTGCACGATCTGTTCGTAGAAGCCGGGCGAAACGTTGATGCAGCCGTGGGTGACGCGGTTGTCGTCCGGCGTCGGCGTCGCCAGTCGTTCGGCGCGCTTTTCCTTCGGGCTGCCCGGTGGCAGCGGATGCATCGAGACGGCGGAATCGTAGTCCACCCACAGCACGCGCCCGGCATCGTCGGAGGGGCCATAGGCGCCAATGAAGCGGCCCGCAGGCGTGGTGCGGTCGTGGCCGGGAATCGCGCTCAGAGCAAGCTTGGCGACGCCCGGTGCGGAATGATCGCCGATGGCCGAACCGAACAGTGCCGGCGCGGCGCCGCGCAGCTTGCCGTCGCCGCCGAAGACCAGGACCTGCGCGGCGGCCTTGTCCATGATCGCGAACGGATAACCCTGATTGTCCTTGCTGGCGACCACCCAGCCGGCCAGCTCGATCACTGTTTCGGAGACGCTCTGGTCGGGCGGAAGTTCATCAACGGCGGCCGCCTGTGGTGCGGGTGCGTCCTTGTCCCTGGCGTTGGCTACGCCGCTGCATGCAACGGCCAGTGCCACGGCCAGAGTGGCGTGCAGGGCGCGGTGTGCAGGGGAGGAGGAGGTACGAATGAGACGGCTCCTGGCAATGCAGATCTGAGGTGGAAGGACGCCAGTGGCCGGCGAGGGCCACTGGTTCCCGATACACAGGTGGATCAATTCAAACAGTGAGGGAGCGATCAGCCGCGCGGCTTGCGTCCGACGGGTGCCCTTTCAAGCTGCTGCACGCGGCCTTCGATCTGGTCCAGGCGCTGGTTGGCCTGCTGTGCCGACTGGTTGGCGGACTCGGCACTCTGTGCAGCGCCCTGCACCTTTACATCGAGCTGATCGAGGCGCGAGTTGATGGTTGCGAACTCGTCCTTGTAGGTGGCACAAGCGCCAAGGCTCACGGTGGCGATGAGCGCGACAGCAAGTGCGCGGGCCGTCTTCATGTGTTGCGGGTTCAGGTTCATTGCACTCCCTCCTTCGTCTGGGGAAGCTGGAATATAGCGGCGTTTGTTCCCCACGCTGACAAGCGCTTTCAGCTGAAGTTGGAAGACGTGGAAGGGTTGTGAAATATGTTCGTCAGCGAAGCTTAACGAGTGAGATCAGGCGAGCTGATGTGCGCAGAGGCGACGGCCTTGCGGTTGCTCGAATCGCCCAATTCATCAGCCTGAAGACGGCCTCATTCTTTCCCGTTTTCCACTGGCCCACACGTCGGGCGCCATTCACTTGCGGCGAACAATGCCGGCGCACTATCCGGGCGCACCTCCAGCAGCGTGGCGACGGCACCGGCTTTGTCATCGGTGCGGGCAACGTAGTCAGCGGCAATGCGGTAGCCGATCCAGTAACCAAGATCGCCGCGGCGCGTTTCGTCGCCCGCTCCGTTGTAGAGCCATTGCGACAGATCAGTACCGGCGCTGTCCCGGGCGAACTGGCGTTCCAGGGCGCATTCGCGGCCCTGCGTCCAACGACGCAGATGCGCGTTGGCCGGTTGCCCGAGATCAGTTCGCCCACGTACTCGGCGCCTCCTTCCAGCAGCGTCTGATAGAGCAGGGTCGGTTGCGCGACATCGACGCTCGCACCGGGCTGCTGCACGTGCACGTACTCATGGGCGATCAGGTGCACGAAACGATCGCCGATGTCGGGCTGCATCCAGTCGGCGTTGCACAGCGCCTCCAGTCCGATCACCACGCCGTCGGGCGTGGTGACACCGCCGCTGTTTCCCCGACCCACCAGCACGGTGACCGGCGGAAAACGTGCGGAGGGAAGCAGCGTGCCCAACCGATCGAGTGCCTTGGCAACCCGCTCGCGGATCTCCGGCAGCGCCGTCGCACAGGTACGGGCTTTGGCAAACAGCGCAGGTTTGTGCTGGATCGCATCTGCAAGACGATCCATCGAGCCGATACGGCTGTCAGTGAAGCTGCGTAGTGCATCCGTACCCGCATGCAGATAGCCGCGCTGCAGATCGTCGGCACTTGGCTTCCCTCCGCTTGCATCCAGCACGCTGAAGAAGCGCGCGACATCGTCGGTCTGAATCACGATGCGCCCGGAAGGGCGGGTACGCTCGGCTGCGTTGGCTACCTGCAGCATCATCGGCAGGGCGAAGAGCAGCAAAGCCCGCACTGTGCGCCGGGCATGAAGCGGAAACAGCAGTGACGCGATGGATGCATGTAGCCACGTGCCCATAGTTAGAGCGCGTTTTGGCCTCATAGTTGGGTGCAGCCGAGGCTCTACATTCACCGACTATTAGCACCTTGGCCCCATAGTCGGGGCGCTCGTAGCGTAGCTAATTGATATCGAAGGAAATGATTGCATAGTTGGAGACTTCTTTCATAGCTGAACCAACTATGGGTACGCGAATGAATATCCGCTCTCCAGACCGTGCAGTCTGCTGGCGTCTGCCACCTACCTGGATTCCGATGCAAGGTTGTGAAGACGTGGCTGAACCTAGTGAGGCAGCACGGATCTCGGATGGACGCAACGCGCAATGCAAGAAGTCGCTAATCAATGTGGCATGGACCCACAAATGAAAAGCCACTGTTAGTTCCACTCGCGCAATGGGCTCCAATCTAGCATTCGACTCGTCCGGAGAACGCTCGACGTATTAAGGCTTCAAGGATTGTAATGGATTGATTTTAAAGGAGGTATAACCATTTATGGCTTGCGAAATGCAGAGGGACTCAACGAGCTTGCAACGAGCATTGGTTTGCGTATGTTGGAGGAATGAACGCACTTTCCCTGCAAAGAGCGGCACTTGAAGCGTCCTCAGAAGAGGAACTGGCAGACAGGATCGTTGATGAGTCTGGGATCTGTGTTCGCGTGGGGGATGCCAGGCAGCTACTTGGATTCCGTAGCCTAGATGCAGGTAGACGAGCTGCAGTGCAGGGGCGCTTAGGCATCGAAGCGGTGAACCTTCCAGGTCGCCGTGGACGTTTGTCCCTTCGGCAGGCACCTATCAAGGAGCCCGTGCAATGAGCTAAGTAAGAAAGATCTCTGGGGAGAAGAAACAACAAACCCTGGCTGGCAGGCCAGGGCTTGTTCGCAGCTAGCGCTTAGTTCCGCGTAGCTGAATCTACTCCCGACCCGTGCTTCTTTCAAGTGCTCGTCAAAGCGGGAGGGGGCCGTGCAGCCATCTCCCACCATGAGGGAGATGGCAATGACCCCAGATCAGCTGAGGGATCATCTAAGAACGCTAGATCTATCAGTAGAAGATAGGTCCTTCGCACTCGAGCTCTTTGGCCAGGAACCAGGGCGCAGCGTTGGCGCCTATGCACTGGACAATGTGGTCGTCGACTTCTATTCAAGAAAGTGTCGCGATGTTCGCAGGCTGGAAAGCCATACAGTCGAGCAAACATTTGCATATGAGCTAGAAATTGATCCTGACGTCATCTCATATGTTTGCCAGGTCACTTGTCGTGGCATAAGGCGCGGCAATCATGTGTGCACCGCCCATGCAGACTTCTTTGTGGTTCGACGGTCCTCCGTGGAAATCGTGGAATGTAAGCCCATCTCCAAGCTCAGCACTCTTGTGGAGAGAAAGCCCGAAGAGTGGGTGCTGGACGGTGGGAAATATCGCAATCTGGTGTATGAGCGATGGGCAGCATCCCATGGGATCGAGTACAAGATCTGGGCCTCACCCAGCAACATCAGCCGATACCATAGGAACTTGCAGTTCATCTACCAAAACTGGGATGAAGATCTCTCAATGGTGCGCCGAGAGGGCTTTGCTGCGGTGGAAAAGCAGCTTTACATGGGGCCAAAAAGCATCGCGTTTCTTATGGAAGAGATCCCTTGGTTCAACGCTGGGGTCGCAGCAGGACTCTTGGCGGATAGGCTAGTCCACGGGCCCATAGGGCACATACCGATTACCGATACGCGCAACTTTCTCTTAAGCCTAAGTCAAGAGCAGGCGGAGGCGATTGCGGCCGAGTGCTGTAAGAACATCAACAACCTGTATGCCGAAGCTAGCGGCCCAGTTGCGCTCGCAAGTTCAGTTGATGTGGCAAAGGCAGTTGCAAGGCTGAAGAAGCTTGAATGCCTTGCTCGTGAAGGAAAGCGAGCGACACCCAAGATGAGGAAGTTGGAGGAGCGGGTGAGACTAGCGCGCGCAGAGGGTCGCAATCCTCTAGATGATCTCATCACCAACTACGCAAAGTGCGGGAACCGATCCAGTCGTCTCACTCACGCGCAATCAGAACTTGTACGCGGAGTCATTGGCTCACATTGGCTAAAGGGTAAGGTTGCGACGCTAGCCGATCTGTATCGTGAGCTAGCCCTGCAGTGCGAGTGCGCTGGCGTTCCTGTGCCTGGCCGGAAGGCGCTCGTCAGAAGAGTTCGATCCGTTTCAAGGGGGCAACGTGATCTTGCTGTCGGCGGTAAGCGAAACTATCAAGCAAATAGGCCGCGTTCCGACGCTCGGGTTAGATCAGGCCAAGCGCTTGCTGTGCACTCTGTCCTGCACATCGATGCAACCAAGGTTGACAACCGAGTCTTTACACAAGAAGACGAAGGGCAGCAAGACCACTGCCCGGTACTGTACTGCGGCCGTGACGAAGCGTCGTCTAAGGTTATGGCCCATGCCTTTGTCTTCGGTCCCGCTCGGCGCGAAGGGCCACTAATTTTGCTGAGGAACTATGTGCGCGAGCACGCGAAGCTTCCACACGCAATCGTGATCGATCGAGGCACTGATCTTAAGTCAGCCTTAGGTGATCTCTGTCGAACCTATGGCATCTCCATACTCACAGTGCCGACAGGCGCGAGTCGCTTCAACTCACAGTGTGAGACGGTTCAAGGGCTTATCAATTCCATGGTCAGCCACAAATTGATTGGGAGCACAAAGCCAGATAAAGCCGGTAGAAGTGTCGATGGAAAATTCAAAAGCAGATCGACCGCGCGCCTAGATTTCTCGACCGTAGAATCCGAAATTCACCACCTTCTGTACAGCCTGATGCCCGAGATGCCCGTGGATGGCTTCGCAGGTGCGCGAGAGCGATTTGAGAACAGTCAGTTGACTGCTCCAAACTCTGGAATACCAACGGTTGTAGACGATGACTTCCTATTTCAAACTTCAGTGAAATTGAAATCATGCTCTTATGAAAGAACAAGGGGGATCAGACACTGGAGGAGAAGCTACACGAACGCGGATCTCGCGTCGCGCGCGCATGAAGAGAAGATCCTCAGTGCTCGGCGTGATCCTGAGGATATTTCATTCGTTTGGATTCAGACCACGAAGAGACGCTACAAGGCATGGTGCTCGAAGGTCTCGGAGATTGGTCACTACTCCGAGCAGGATCGTCACTTCGAGGCAATGTGGGAGCAGTTCATCACGCCGGATGTTGAGAGCAAGAAGGAGGAGCTGCAGCGTAAGAACTATGAGAGGACGAGCATGGCCAACGCCAGGCAGCGAGCCAATGATATGGGGCTAGCAAGTGGAAAGGAAACGCAAGCCCCGCCAAATGCGAGTCGATCGAAGGTTCAAGCGAGATTGGTCGTCAACTTTGATGAGCTCCCCGATCTCATTGTGGAAGGGGATTCGCATGGACGCTAGCATCCTGCCCCATTTTCCAGCTGATGAGATGAGCTTCCCTTTCATACCACATCAGCGCTTTCTAACTACCCAGCACAGCCTACTGAAATCAGTTTCGAGAGCTCGGCCAGGAGACTTTGTTTGGTTGATAGCGCCCTCCTGGTCAGGAAAGAGCGAGTTGCGTCGGCAGCTGTTGCCTGAGCTCGGAGGAAATCCCCAACTTTGGCCAACAGGCCACTTGCCGCTGATCTCCGTAAGGGCAATCCTGAATCAGGGCGACAAGTTCAATCCGAAAGACTTCGCTTTGCGCCTACATCAGGAAATAACTGAGCCCGACACTAGCTGGACTAATGCTATGGAAACCGGTGGCGATCCTGACCAAACGCACGTGGCCGCAGAGCGGCGAGCCTCTTCAGTGTTCTGGCGTGAAGTGCGCGCGAGAACAGCGGAGAGAGACCTTCGTCTTTCGTTTGAGCGCATGTCTAGAATTCGCGGATTGAGGTACATCGTCATAGAGGAGGCTGCGAACATCTGCAGGGTTCCGAAGAGTCAGAGTTCACGCAACTACATGCTTGGCATCATGGCGCTTGTTGAAGAAATTGGTTGTGTGGCGATCATGATAGGAACCCATGAAGCGTCCACGCTCTATGAGGATTCCCAAGAGGTGTTCAATAGATCTGACGTTCTCTATATGCGTCCGTACGGTCTGAATGACAATGACGACCTGCGATCCTACGCCTCTCTGATCAAGGCGATCGGCAAGGGATTTCCACTTTCAAAAGGTAGCCTTCTCCAGGAAAACCTAGAGCTCATTGCTCTCAATGGAGGAGGAATTTTTGGCCCAACTCTGCGGTACTTGATGCGGGCGAATGAAGAGCGTTGTCGCAATGGTTCCAATACCATCGAGCTCGGGCATCTGCGAGCAGCGTCTGGAACCGAAAGGAACCACAGGCTGCTCTGGGGAGAGATAGACGCGTTCAATAGACTTGCCGATGGCAAGCGTTCTCTACGCCTAGCGGACTTCTTGACCATCAAGGGCTCATTGCCTAGCGAAGGCGATCTGTGAGGATGGAACCACCAAGATGGACGGTACTTCCACCTCTTGAGCTTCGTGATGCAGGTACTCCCTGGACAGAGTCGCTCAATGGATACGCAAATCGCTTGGCTAAGCTCAGCGGAATTTCGTGGTGCAAGCTGCTTCAGCTTATCGACACCCACTCGTCGGAGGTGCCGTCTAGATACATTGATCAGCGCAGACTCGATGGGCTCGGGCCTGTGTCAGTACGGCGTGCGCGTTCACTAGAGAAGCTGACTGGGCAGTCACTTGTCGGTGCTACTTTGTATGGACTCTCAGAGATCGTCTCCTCAAGGGCAGCGAGCTGGAGTCGACACGCCGCTTGGTGTCCGATTTGCATCGGAGCTAGCGATATGGACGAGAGCGCCACAGAGAGGCTGATTTGGAGCTTCGATGCTTATTCTCACTGCTCGCTGCACGACGCCAGGATTGAGAACAGCTGTTCCAATTGTGGACTCGGGAAGTTGAAGAGCATTGCATTGAGAAAGTGCCCATCCTGCGGAGATCGCCTAGACAGGCGCACACGCTTTGACTCGGCGAACCCGACTCAGCGCTGGATCAATCAGTGCATAGAGGAACTGATCTCTTGGTGCTCAAATCATCCAAATCAGAGGCTTGAACTCTCGAACTTGGAGGTGTTTATAGAGGCAGTCGGGGCTAGAGGCGAGCGGCGAAAGTTGGATTACCGACCTCCTGCACGCTTGCCTGCAAGCTATTCTGACTACAAGAGCTGGACTAGAGTGAATTGCTTCAGACTCTTTAGAAGGAATGATCCGAGTCGATTAGAGTTCAATGAGCTACTCAATCTATCGGCAAATCAGTGCGTTTCTGTCTTGGACATTCTTCTCCAGCCTATCGAATCTGCGTCCGAACTTCTGCCTGGAATTGGATCGAATCCGGAGCTCCCACTAGGACGCGGTCGAGTGGCAGATGAGCGAAGAGAGTTTGCTCGATTGATTGACGCTCTGCTTGGTGATGACCAGTGCGTCCTTCCATCCTTCCAGGTGCTTGCGCAGCTGAGCGGAAGACGAGGGTCGTTCAAGTCTGGCCTACCGCACCACCACGCTCACTATGCGGTCCGGCTAAGGCGGCAACAGATGATGATTCGCGGTGTTTCGCGAAGAACGATAAACAGAGCATTTCGTCTTGCATGTCAGTTGAAACTTTCGCTACAAGGACAGCTGCTGATATCCGAAGCCGTGGCAAAACGAATCCACATCGAGATGGATGTCGCATCGAACATCGTGCGATCCGCGGAACTTGCCTGTAGCCTTCTTCTCCCAGTCGGAGGGATGAAGGGCGTAGCTCGTATACCCAATCTATGAGCTGAAGCCTTCCTGGTGGTCTTAGAAGTCTCTTGGTCTTAGATGCCCCGTCTGCCTGACGAACACGAGTGCATTCCACGGTTGCGAGGTGTCAGCAATAGTGCCGAAGGGTGGCATAAGTGCTGTTTGCTACGTCGACGGATGCGCAGAGCATCAGAGCTGTCCAAGATCTTGGACGACCGATCGCCCTTGGCGCAGGTCGATTGCCAGCAGGCGACCACCTGCGACCTGCCGGCCAGCGGCGCTGTTTAACCATGCCGCTTGAATCCTGCCCGCCTCAATTACCGCATCCGCCGCAAAGCTGTCAGGCATGGCCCGCAAGGGCTCGCCGGGTGACGCCAGACCTCCGACCAAGGGTTGCACCACCGTTGCTGCGGTGCTGTTGGACTTGGCGTAGGCGGTGGCTATCATTCGTCCGGCGCGTGGGCACCACCCTCCAAGTACCAGTTCGGTGCCTAGGGTTTGCCTCGACAGGCCTGCTTCAAGGGCTGCCTTCTCGTACTCAGGCCAAAGCTGGTCGATCACCAATGTCAGTTCCTTGGCTAGCTGCTCCATTGTGAAGTCCGCCCGAAAGCTGGCCTGCAGCATAAGTGCGTAGATCCGAAGGAAAAATTGAGTGCTACCGCGGCAGGCAAGCACCACGTTGTGTTGTGGAATCAATAAGAACTTCGCGCCGGACGATTTGGCGCCGGTGAGTGCATCCTCGGCGAGAGTGTCAACTGCAACCAGCATCCGTTCAGGGCTAAGCAGGACGTTCAGGATACTCAAGTGCGCGCGCTCCACTGGCTTGCGGCAATATCATGCGGATTGTGACGATTGTCCATCTAGAAGCACATTGGAATGAATTTTGAGATTTCTGACTTAAAGGCTCGCTTAGAGGCGTGCGAGACAGATCTTGCGGCGCACCGTGGCTACTTGAAGGCCCTGGAGTACGGGGTGCGGACGCTAATCATCACGCATCCGGATCCAGACTTGTTATCGAGAGCCTGGGAGTCGATTCTTCCTGGGATCACTGAGGCTCACGGGCCGGAGGGCGGGTGGATTTTCAACGCGGCCTTCCAGCAGCTGCTCTCGGTGTTGACTCAGCAAATTGAGGCGCGGGGCGGCAAGGTCGGTGATTAGGGGAACAGGACCTCGATCTGAGGTGGCATTGCCTCCAAGCCCAGAGCAGGGCTTTCTGGACGATTCAGGGCGGGACTTGGGGAACTCAAGCACGAATGCTGGAGGGAACTGATGTGCAGCTTTGAGGGGAAGGGGGATTGGCGTGCGTATAAAGAAGGGCAGATGAGGAGAACTTCAAATGAGTGACGTAGATGAATGGCTGACAAGGGCCTCGGCTGCCACTCGGCCCTGCGGCAATGAGCAGGCCACTGATGTGCTAGTTCAGCGCTTGTCCCAAGAAGCTTCCCCTTCGCAATGGGCCGGTAAGCGAGAGTTCCGCCGGGCACTCGCATGCGCCGCGCTCGCGGCGGTGCTTACCTGCGGAGGAGTAGGCTCCGCCTTCTTTGTCACCCAGGCACCCTCGCGCCCGACATGGGTCGCGGCCCCAGCTTCCATGTCCCCATACGCTCTACTGGTGGAACGCTGATGGCAATCGGACCCCTCATGAGGCTGCCGCTGGCAACAATCGCTGGCGCCATCATTGGCGTCGTGTGCGCGCTGGCTATCGGCTGGACCTGGCACTCGCTCAATCCTGGGCACAGCGATCTCCATGAACGCCTTCACGCCGTGGTGCCTCTGGACGACTCGGAGAAGCAGATCCTCCAGGCCAAGGAACAGCTGTTCGCAACAAGGCGAGGTGAGATCGAAGCGCGCCTGCGGATTGCCAACCGCCAGCTGGCGGACGCCATCGCGGCTGACCCCAAATGGAACCCCCAGGTGGAACGTGCAAGTCGTGAGGTGGAGCGGGCTGCGGGCGATCTCCAGCGCATCACGCTCGAGCATGTGTTCGAGATGCGCGAGGGCTTGAAACCCGAGCACCGGCCGGCCTACGACAAGGCACTCCTTGAAGCACTTCGCACCGACTCTCCCTGAGCCACACAAACGTTGTGACCATCGAGGACGACAACAACTGGGCAGTTGAAGCTGCGGCAGGTAATGCTGAGGCCTTCGCTCGCCTGGTCCGCCGTCACTCGCCAGCAATCAAGCAGATGGTTCGAGGCATGGGCCTGCCCGAAACCGACGTCGATGATGTCGTGCAGGAGACATTCGTTGCCGCTTGGCGAGGCCTGTCAGAGTACGATCCGACGCGCTCGGTACTTCCCTGGCTGATGCGTATTGGAATCAACAAGGTTCGTGATACGCAACGGTTTCGACGCGTCCGCCATTTCCTGTTCCGGGCCAAGCCTTTGGATGACGAGGAAGGACGCGCCCTGCATTCCGAGCAGGCCGGGCCAGAGCAGGTTGCCGGCTCTCAGCTTGAGCTCGCAGAAGTAAGAAGGGTTCTCAACACGATCGACCCGAGCCTGCGTGAAGCCCTGGTTCTGACTGCCTTCGTCGGCCTTTCCCAGGTTGAAGCAGCTTCCGCCCTGGGTATCAGTCTCAAAACAATAGAGGGTCGCGTACTGAGAGCACGGGCCAAGCTGACAGATGCACTGAGCCGCGGGAAATAAATTTTCGCCGGATTCGAGGGAAGGCCGCGCAGGCCGCGTAGTGCAGAAAGACGGCCGAGATTGCGGCCCCACTGCACCGGATCCTCATGAAACCATCATTGCTTGCCCTGACGGTGATGCTGGCCCTGACCAGTATCTCTGCGGCCTATGCCTCGGACGCCCCGAACTTCAGCGCGTTGCTCGAGCAGAGCAGGGCCCAATCCCCCTTCCTTCAGGAAAAGGGGTTCGACACAGCTGCCGCTGCGGGCGAAGCCCGCCAAGCGCGAGCGCTACGTAACCCCACCATTGATGCCCTCGCAGAGAATCTCAACGCTCCCCCAGCAATGGCGCGAGCCAGCGGCAGACGACCTACACCATCAGCCAGCCACTCGAGATCTTTGGCCAACGTGGGGCTCGAATCCAGGCGGGAGAGAAAGGGCTGCAGGCGGCCGAAGCTCGCCAGCACCAGGCACAAGTCGAATTCGCCGCAGCCTTGGCTGTTGCCTACGCGTCTTCCGAGGCTGGGCTGATACGGCGCAACATTGCTGCCGAAGATGTTGATCGCGCCAGAGGCGACCTGAAGGCAGCTCAGGCGCTGGTTGACGCAGGAAAGGAGGCCAGCCTGCGCGTAGCACAAGCCCAGGCCGGCTTGAGCTCAGCAGAAGCGATTGCCGCCTCAAGAGAGGCAGAGGCGGCTGCAGCTCTCGAGCAACTGTCAGTACTGGCGGGAAGAGCTGAACCCTACTCAGGCACGTCCGAGTCACTCCTGGTGCGCGAGTGGGTTGCGCCCGCAATTGCGAACGTCGATTCGGCATCTGTCCTGTCTGCGAAGGCAGACGTCGATGCGAGCGATGCGGTTCTGCGCACTGAACGCTTCAAGCGGGCACCGGACCTTAACCTCACCGCAGGCCGTCGCAACTTCGCCGCCGGTGGGGACGCATTGGTCGTCGGCGTGTCTCTGAGCATCCCATTGTTTGACCGGAACAGCGGCGGGATCAGCGCGGCTCGAGCACGGAGCGACGCCGCCCGTGCTCGATTGGATGCAGCACGCCTCCAGAGCCAGGCGGACCGTGCGACTGCGCTTGCGCGTGTTGACGCCGCCAAGCGAGGACTGATCGCTGCCTCCAAGGGAGAGGAAGCAGCCACGGAAGCCTACCGAATGGCGCGCTTGGGATACGAGGCCGGTAGAACCCCACTGGTTGAGCTGCTGCTTAGCCGTCGCACGCTGACGGACGCGAGGCTGAGCGTGGTGGATGCACGACTCGCACGCGTTGCCGCCTACGCATCGCTCGCCGTGGCCAGCGGTCAGATTGCCTTTGGAGACATGTAGATGAAGAGAAGTATTCCGGCTGTTAACACCCTGACGATGATCGGCGTGGCTACCTTGGCGCTTGGCGCGGGATTTGGCATTGCACGCTTATCCGCCCCTTCAGAGACGGTGGTCGACCCCGCGAAAGACGAAGCCAGCGCCAGTGCGCCGGCGGAGGCGGAGGCAGCTCAGGAAGTCGCGATTCCCAAGGAGTATCTTGCCGCTGCGGGGATCTCGGTGGAGCCCGTCACTTCCGCTCAGGTAGCGGCGAATATCACCGCATCGGGTTCGGTCGTGGCAATCCCCGGTGGTGAGGCCGTCGTGGTGGCACGTGCGGCCGGTAACGTCACCGATGTCATCCGGCAGGTGGGCGACAAGGTGAAGAAGGGCGAAGTGCTGGCACGCGTAGCCAGCCCTGATGGGGCCCGTATTGCGGCTGACCTTCGTGTGGCCAGCGCCAGCCTCTCCCTCGCCGAAAAGAACGTCAAGCGCGATGAGTCGTTGCTCGCACAGGGCGTGCTGGCACGACAAGAGGCTGAGGCGAGTCGCGCCGCCTATCTCACAGCGCAAGCAGAAGCACAACGCGCTGCCCTGGTGGCACGCACCGCCAATGTGGATGGAGGAGGTAGCGTCAACGTCATCAGCCCTATCGATGGAACCATCAGCAGCTCGCAAGTGACTCTGGGCGCTTTCGTCGAGCCGCAGGCCTCCCTTTATAGGGTCACAGGTTCCAATGGCGTGGAGATTCAGGCCTCCGTTCGTGCGGGTGACACCGGTCGGATCAAGGCCGGCGACAGCGCGTCCATTACCCGCTCCGACGGAAGCGTCACCTCAGGAAAGGTCCGTTCAGTTGCTGCCGCCGTAGGTGGGCTGACAAGGGCTGCCACAGTCGTAATCACCCCGAGCGCAGAGGCGAACGGATTGGTTGTGGGTGACGGTGTGCAGGTCCGGCTGGTCACCGCTTCCGGATCGGGTGAGGGGCTGTCTGTCTCGGAAGAGGCGGTCCAGAACATCGACGGAAAAGACGTCCTCTTCGTCAGAACCAGTAAGGGGTTCACTGCACAGCCGGTCTTCATTGGCCTCCGTAGCGGTGGTATGGCGCAGATCCTTTCTGGCGTCACTGCGGGAACCCCGGTTGCTACCCGTAATGCGTTTCTGGTGAAAGCCGAGATGAAAAAGTCGGGCGGAGACGAGTAATGATCGAGCAAGTACTCACGGGTGCCGTACGGCACCGCTGGCTGGTTCTGTTCATCACACTGGTGATTGCGGTGATCGGCGGGTGGCAACTGAACCTGCTACCGATCGACGTGACTCCGGATATCACGAACAAGCAGGTCCAGATCAACACCGTCATCCCGACGCTGAGTCCAGTGGAGGTCGAGAAGCGCGTTACCTACCCGATCGAGACCGCGATGGCAGGACTTCGGGGCGTCGCGAACACCCGGTCGTTCTCGCGCAACGGCTTCAGCCAGGTCACGGTGATCTTCGATGAGAGCGCAGACCTCTACTTCATGCGCCAACAGGTCACCGAGCGTCTGACTCAGGCTCGGCCCCAGTTGCCGGAGGGTGCCGAACCACTGATGGGCCCGGTTTCGACCGGGTTGGGCGAAGTATTCCACTACAGCGTTGAATTCACCCACCCAGATGGCAAAGATGCCCCGCGAAATGATGGTAAGCCTGGCTGGCAAAGCGACGGTTCGTTCCTGACTGATCAAGGGGAACGGCTGACGGACAACATGGCACGTCTGGCCTACTTGCGCACAGTCCAGGACTGGATTGTGCGGCCTCAGCTGCGCACGACGCCAGGCGTAGCAGACGTCGACAGCCTCGGCGGCTACGTCAAGGAGTATGTCGTTGAGCCCAATGCGAGCAAGCTCGCGGAGTACGGGTTCTCCTATACCGACCTGGCCGACGCGTTGCAGGATGCCAATCTGTCGGTCGGAGCAGACTACATCCAGAGGTCGGGCGAGTCCTATCTGGTGCGCGCAGACGCCCGCATCCGCTCCGTGGACGAGATTGCCCGTGCCGTTGTGGGCAATCGCAACGGAGTTCCCGTAACGGTGGGTGACGTCGCACGTGTGGTCGTTGACGGTGAGCTCCGCCGCGGTGCTGCCAGCCGCAATGGATACGAGACTGTCGTCGGCAGTGCACTCATGCTGGTTGGCGCCAACAGCCGAACTGTGGCGGCGGCGGTGGGTGACAAGCTGCAGGAGATCGGCAAGACCATGCCGCCGGGCGTGACGATTGTTCCCACCTTGGACCGATCCCAGCTGGTTGTCGCAACGATCAAGACCGTCGCCAAGAACCTGGCCGAAGGCGCTCTTCTAGTCGTGGTCATCCTGTTTGCATTGCTCGGAAACTGGCGAGCTGCTGTCATTGCTGCATTGGTGATTCCGTTGTCCCTGCTGATCACCGCGATCGGCATGAACAAGCTCGGGATCTCTGGCAACCTGATGAGCCTGGGTGCGCTCGACTTTGGCCTGATCATCGACGGCGCGGTCATCATCGTCGAGAACGCACTGCGCCGCCTGGCAGAGCGACAGCATGCACTTGGGCGCCCGCTCAATCTATCGGAGCGCCTGCATGAAACGATCGCCTCGTCCAAGGAGATGGTCCGCCCGACCGTATATGGGCAGGCGGTCATCTTCCTGGTCTTCGTGCCCTGCCTGACCTTCCAGGGCGTCGAGGGGAAGATGTTCTCTCCGATGGTCATTACCCTGATGCTGGCGCTGGCCTCTGCATTCGTGCTCTCCCTCACTTTCGTTCCGGCGATGGTGGCGGTCATGCTCAAGGGCCACATTTCCGAGAAGGAAGTACGGGTGGTAGCTGCCACCAAGAGCCGCTATCAGCCGATGCTTCGCAGCGCAATCCGCCAACCCATGCCCTACCTGGCCGGTGGTCTTGGCGTCCTGGTGGCCGGCGTTGTGGCCTTTGGCTTTGTGGGTCGGGAGTTCATGCCCACATTGGATGAGCAGAATCTCAACCTGTCCTCCGTTCGCATCCCGTCCACATCGATCGAGCAGTCCGTCGCCATCGACCTTCCTCTTGAGAAGGCACTGATGACGTTGCCGGAGGTACAGACGGTGTACTCCAAGGCCGGTACCGCAAGCCTGGCCGCAGATCCCATGCCGCCCAATGCGTCCGACAACTACGTGATCCTCAAGCCCAAGGACCAATGGCCGGATGGAGTGAAGACCAAAGAGCAGGTGATCGAGAGGATTCGAGAGAAGACAGCCTTTCTTGTTGGTAACAACTATGACGCCACCCAGCCCATCGAGATGCGCTTCAATGAGCTGATCGGCGGCGTTCGTAGCGACGTTGCAGTCAAGATCTATGGCGAAGACCTGACGGCGCTTGCCGGCAGCGCTGACAAGATTGCGGCCGTCCTCAAGAAGATTCCGGGCGCATCGGATGTCCGTGTGGCGCAGACGGGAGGCTTCCCGACCTTTGACATGGCGTTCGACCGGGCCGCGATCGCCCGTTACGGACTCACCGTCAAGGAAGTGGCCGACACAGTGTCTGCTGCTCTGGCAGGTCGCATGGCGGGCCAGATCTTCGAAGGTGATCGGCGCTTCGACGTGGTGATTCGTCTGCCCCGTGTGGACCGCAGCGATCTCGATGTACTGGGAGCCGTTCCGGTTATGCTGCCGCCAGGCAGTCAGGAAGGCCGTCAGTCTGTTCCGCTTCGTGAATTGGTCAGTTTCCGCTTCACACAGGGTCTGAACGAAGTGAGCCGCGACAATGGCAAACGTCGAATCTATGTGGAAGCGAATGTGGTCGGGCGTGACCTGGGTAGCTTCGTTGACGACGCCAAGGCGGCTATTGCCCAGCAGGTGCAGTTGCCCACGGGTTCCTGGATCGAATGGGGCGGGCAGTTCCAGAATCTGCAGGCAGCAACGAAGCGACTGGCGATTATTGTGCCTCTCTGCTTCATTCTCATTGCAGCCGTCCTCTACATGGCGATTGGCAACGGTTTGCTGACAGGTACGGTACTGACTGCGGTGCCACTTGCTCTGGCCGGTGGATTCTTCGCATTGGCGTTGAGAGGAATCCCCTTCTCGATCTCAGCTGCTGTGGGCTTCATCGCGGTATCTGGTGTCGCGGTGCTCAACGGCCTGGTTCTGATCTCCGCGATCAAGAAACGCCTGCACGAGGGGCTTCCGCCAGATGAGGCGGTCGAACTGGGTGCAATGGAGCGCGTTAGACCGGTTCTTATGACCGCGCTGGTTGCCTCCCTGGGCTTCGTCCCGATGGCGATTGCAACAGGTACGGGCGCCGAAGTGCAGAAGCCACTGGCTACAGTGGTTATCGGGGGTCTTGCCACGGCAACCGTACTGACGCTGTTCGTGCTGCCTGCGCTGTGCGGGCTGGTACTCCGAAGAACTGCGCGCAGGAAGGCCGCGGGCATTGAAGACCCCTTGCCGGTACCCGAAGTCGATTGAGCGCAAGCCCCTTCCACGGCTTCACGTCCTGCCCTGCGGATCGGATTACGATCCGCAGGGCAGCGGCGCTTTCCACTGTTCCATCTAGAGGTGAGCCATGATCGAGGTCCTACGCTTTCCAACATTCAGGAACCTGTTCGCTGCGCAGGTTATCGCGCTGATCGGCACGGGCTTGGCTACCGTGGCGCTCTCTCTTTTGGCCTATGACTTGGCGGGGGCTGAGGCGGGCGCTGTGCTAGGTACGGCTCTGGCAATCAAGATGATTGTCTACGTGCTGTTGGCCCCTCTGTCCGGAGCGATCGTCCCGGCAAATCTACGCAAACCGGTGCTTATTGCCCTCGACCTGGTGCGGGCGGGCGCGGCGCTTTGTCTGCCGTTCGTCAACCAGATCTGGCAGGTGTACCTGCTCATTGCCTTGCTGCAGTCGGCCTCGGCGTGCTTCACCCCTCTGTTCCAGTCGACGATCCCGGAAATCCTGAAGGAGGAACGCGACTACACCCGAGCACTGTCCCTGTCGCGCCTGGCCTATGACCTGGAGAGCCTGCTGAGTCCCGCGTTGGCCGCTGCTCTGCTGACGCTGATCAGCTTCCACGGCCTGTTCGCTGGTACGTCCGTAGGCTTCGTGATATCCGCCATCTTGGTGTTCTCAACTGCATTCCCCTTCGTTGCTCCGTCCCTAAGAAAGGACGGTCCCTACGCCCGCGCGATTCGAGGAATGCGGATCTACCTGAAGACGCCCAGGCTGAAAGGGTTGCTTGCCCTTAATCTGTGTGCGGCCGCCGGCGGCGCCATGGTGTTCGTGAACACCGTCGTTGTGGTGCGCAACGTTCTCGGCGGAGCAGAGTCACAGGTGGCATGGGCGCTGGCAGCTTTCGGTGGCGGCTCGATGCTGACGGCGCTTGTCCTCCCCAAGGTTCTCGATCGGGTGGCTGACAGGCGCGTGATGCTCTCCTCAGCCCTTGCAATGTGCATCGTACTTGTGACCCTCGGGCTTACCTGGCTGCTCTCGCCCTCCTCCATAGGTTGGCCCATCGTGCTCGCCGGCTGGGCATTGTTGGGGATGAGCTATGCGGGGCTGGTGACTCCTGGCGGCAGACTGCTGCGGCGATCAGCGGAATCCACCGATCTGCCATTCCTGTTCGCAGCGCAGTTCTCTCTCTCCCACGTGTGTTGGCTGATTGCCTACCCTCTGGCTGGAGCCGTGGGTGCGAAGTTTGGAATGCCAGTGGCGATCATGGCACTGGCAGTAG
Source organism: Stenotrophomonas sp. pho (assembly GCF_006228405.1). NCBI lineage: Bacteria > Pseudomonadati > Pseudomonadota > Gammaproteobacteria > Lysobacterales > Lysobacteraceae > Stenotrophomonas > Stenotrophomonas sp. pho. The sequence continues at coordinate 164,040 of NZ_CP029759.1, forward strand.
TCGGCATCGCCGGATTCGTGTTCGCCTGGAGAATCTGGCCCGCCCATGACCCGGACGAGATCTCCCACGGTCACGACGATCTGGCTGCGGACCATCCCCACTGGGCGGAACACGCTTCTTCCAACGGCAAGCACTCACATCGGTATGTCATCGACGACGTGCACCCTCGTTGGCCTGGATGACGGAAACTTGAACAAGGGGCGCGAGAGGGCACTTTCACCGCTCGCGCCCGACGTTGTCATATCGACTTTGCCAGAACAAGCCTCTAGTCTTTGCCCGTGCGATCCCTTCGTCTACCAACCAGCGTGCTGTTGCGCAGCTGCATCTTCATGATGCTGGTGGCGAGTCTGTTCGTGCGACCCGTCCTGAATCATCTGGGTGAGCTGCACGGCTTGCAGCACATCGTGCAGGCTGCGGTGGAACATGGTCACCCCCATGTTGGGGTGAGTGATGCCGCAGACCGTGATCTTGAACACGCGGTTGGATTGCACAGCCTGTTGCACCAGGCCGATCTGACGGCTTCTGTAGGCATCTTGGCCAGCCTTGCTGGACCCGCTCGAGTTGATCTGAGCGATATCCATCCCTGGCACCAGCCAGCGGCAGAGCTTCAGCATCATCGCTCATCCCTGTTCAGGCCTCCTATCGCCTGAGACCCAGGCCTCGTGCTCGCACTGAGCAGAGGCTTGGCAGCGCCCGTCCAGTCAATCCTTACTGGACGTTCGTCGCTGCAAGAAATTATTCATTCGTTCCCCGCCCGGACCCCGCTTACGCGCAGTGATCCGTGTGACGTGCCGTGCGCGCCTTCTGCGCACTCGTAGCACGTTGCGCCGGTTCCCAGTGTCGTAGCGGATAGCTTTGGCGGAGGTCCGCTGACCGCATTCGTAGATCCTCATCATGATCCCCAGTTCTGAATCCGGGGCGCTCTCGCGCGTCCTTCTCCAACCCCCACTACGGTCGCACTGGCCGCGAACTCTACTCGCACTGCTTTCCCTGTTCATGCTGCTACTCACAGCTGACGGGGCGTTGGCTCACGCGATCGCCGAAGGCGACAAGGGCTACATCCAGGAAATATCTGGAGTAAATCTGATCGCATTCGCCTATCTGGGCGCAAAACACATGGCCACCGGCTATGACCACATCCTGTTCCTCCTGGGCGTGGTGTTCTTCCTGTACCGGATGAAGCATGTCGCGCTGTATGTGACGCTGTTCGCGATCGGGCACTCCACAACGATGCTGCTGGGTGTGCTGTTCAACGTGGGCATCAACAGCTACCTGATCGACGCGATCATTGGTCTGTCTGTGGTCTACAAGGCCCTGGACAATCTGGGCGCCTACCAGCGTTGGTTCGGCTTCCAGCCAAACACAAAGGTTGCGACGTTGATCTTCGGCCTGTTCCACGGCTTTGGTCTGTCAACCAAGATCATCGAGTACGACATCTCACCCGATGGTCTGTTGCCCAACCTGCTCGCGTTCAACGTCGGCGTGGAGATCGGCCAGATCCTCTCGCTTGGCGCGATTCTGATCGCAATGGGCTACTGGCGCCGCACGCCCAGCTTCTTCAAGCACGCCTACACCGCCAATGCCGCCATGCTCTGCGCCGGATTCATTCTGATCGGCATGCAGCTCACTGGCTACTTCGTTTCCTGACTTTCAAGAGAACTACATCATGTACAACAGTAAGCCCGCCGAAGGCGACCTCCCCACCAGCCGCCAGTTGGGACGCACCACCGCAATTGCCGCCGGCATCGCCATTGTCCTCCTGGTTGGAGTGGTGATGCCATCTGAGTACGGAATCGATCCCACTGGTGTTGGTCGGGTACTGGGCTTGAAGGAAATGGGGGAGATCAAGGAACAGCTTGCCGAGGAAGCGGCAGCTGACGCTGCGATGGACGCAAAGGCCGCCGAAGACGAGGCAGCCGCCCTGCTGACGCAGGTGTCCACGCAGAACCGTAAGACCGTTGAAGTTGCTCAGAAGCCTGCCGCGAGCAATGCGGCCACCGCTGCTGAATGGCGGGACGAAGAACAGGTTGTCCTGGCGCCGGGCCAAGGCACCGAGATCAAGCTCGTCATGAAGGCGGGCGAGCGCGCCAGCTACCAGTGGTCTGTTGAAGGCGGCGTCGTGAACTTCGACACCCACGGAGACGGCGGCGGTCGAGCGATCAGCTATGAGAAGGGTCGAGGGGAAGCCACCAAGCAGGGGGTGCTCCTGGCTGCCTTCGACGGCAACCACGGATGGTTCTGGCGCAACAGGGGCGAGGAGCCCGTAACGCTTCTGCTCCGCACCGGAGGGGAGTACGAGTTGATCAAGAAGATGTAAACCGCAGCGGTTAGCGGTGGCCGGGTGCGCTTAAGGCCCGGCCACCGCCCTATGTGCGGTATTTCCGATGGGCTGCGCCCAGTTTCGGCCCCTCGACAACCCCAGCCAGCCCCGCTTAAGCTAACCCATATGCGTCTTTCCGCCCGCCACGGCCTTGCCCTCAGGATCAGCTTCTTTGCGCTGATGCTGTTGAGTGTCGTTGCGCGGCCGATGGTGATCCAGCTCAGCGAACTGCACGGATTGGAACATGACATCGCAGCAGCGGTGGATCATGGCCATTCACATGCCGGCGGTGCGGGCGACAATCTGGACCCGGATCACGCCACTGGCGCTCATGCGGTACTGCATCAGGCAGATGCGAGTTTCGCTGGAAGCCTGTTCACGCCCCACGTCTACCTGGCTTCACTACCGCTGGCCGGTGAAGTCCATGCTCTGCGACTTCTGAGGGTGCCTGCAGGGCACCCGGCGTCACCCTTCCGACCTCCGATCGTCTGACGACCCTAGCTGCGCTCTAGCAGCCTGAGCGCGCCTCCCGTGTAGCGGAAGGCGGCGCGTCGTTCTGACTTTCTTTCCGGAGGCTTCCGTGAAATTCCGTAGTGTGTGGGCGCTGGCTGTTGCCGGCGCCTGCGGTGTGGCCGTTCCTGGCTACGCCGCCGAAGTGCTGCGCCTGGAGGATGCGGTCGCCCGCGCTCTGGGCACTCACCCAAGGGTGCAGGCAGATGCCGCACAAATAGAGGCGACAAAGAACCGTGCGGCGCGAGAGGGCTTAGCAGCCCCGTTGGTGCTCGGCGGAGAACTGGAGAACGTGGCCGGTAGTGGCAGCGTGCGAGGTATGGACGCTGCCGAGGCAACGTTCCGGGTATCCAAGATTCTGGAACTGGGTGGCAAGCGGGCGGCCCGCCAAGCGCTTGGCGGCGCCGAGGTGGATGCAGCCCTGCGAGAGGCTGATGTGACCCGGGTGGCCATCGCCACACGCACCGCTGGTCGATTCATTGACGTGCTTGCGGCGCAGGAGCATGTCGAGCATGCGGAAGAGCGGATTCGTATGGCCCGCGCGCTTCAGCGAGAGGTGGCCCGCTGGGTCTCTGCGGCACGGAACCCGGATTCAGACCTGAGGGCCGCTGAAATTGCCCTGGCCGATGCAGAGCTCAAGCGTGATCAAGCAGTCCAGCGGTTGGAGGCCTCGCGCATGGCGCTTGCGTCTTCCTGGGGCTCTTTCACCGCTGACTTCGACACCGTCGCCGGCGATACAAACATCCTCCCTCCGCTGGATGACTACCAGACGCTGTCCGAACGCCTTCAGAACGCGCCACAGCAACGTGCCTTCGATGCCCAGTCCAGAATTCTTGCCGCGCGCCGCGATGTCGCCGTTTCCAGCGCGAAGCCTGACGTGAGTGTTGGATTTGGACTTCGCCGTCTTGAAGCAACGAAGGACAGTGGCTTGGTCATGTCGATCTCGGTTCCCTTGGGAACCCGGCGTCGATCAGCCTACTCGGTATCCGAAGTCGACTACGAACTGAGTGTGCTCAAGTCACGCCGTGAAGCACAAATGTTGGAGCTCAACCAGGAGCTGTTCGGAGTCTATCAACAGCTGCGCCAAGCGCAGTTGGAGGTCACCTCCGTTCGTGAGCGGCAGCTCCCCAAGGCGGAGCAGGCGATGAATCAGAGCCGTCGTGGCTTCGAGGAGGGTCGATTCTCCTATCTCGCATTGAGCCAGGCGCAGAAGACGCTGTTCGACCTTCGTGAGCGCGAAGTCGAGTCCGCCGCACTCTATCTCCGATTGCTGGTCGAGGCAGATCGCCTCACCGCCTCCGCCCAGGATATCCGCCCATGAATCGTTACGCCCTTCTTATGTTGCTTCCGCTGGCACTGGCCGCCTGTGGCGGTGAAAAGCCGGTTGAGAAAGAAGCCGCAGAATCCACCGCCGCGGCCGGCGACTACGAGCGCGGCCCCAACCGCGGTCGCATGCTCCGCGATGGTGATTTCGCACTTGAAGTCACCGTCTATGAAACCAACACGCCTCCTCAGTTCCGCCTCTACGCCTATCGAAATGACAAGCCGATCTCACCGAATGAGGTGAAGGCAACAATGCAGTTGAAGCGCCTCGACGGTGAGGTCAATGATTTCACTTTCACCGCCGAAAACGACTATCTCGTAGGGAACGGCGAGGTCGTGGAACCTCATTCTTTCGACGTGAAGGCAGACGCAGTGGTAGGAGGAAAGACACACACCTGGTCCTATCAGTCCTATGAAGGCCGTACCACCATCGAGCCAAGCGCTGCCAAGGATGCGGGTGTGGTGGTGGAAGAGGCTACCGCTGGCACTATCCGCGATACGGTCACGCTGATGGGGAACATCGCGGTCAACACTGGCCGCCAGGCCGCCGTCAAAGCACGATTCCCAGGTATTGTCCGCAGCGTGTCGGTCGAGATGGGCCAACGCGTTTCGGCAGGGCAGACGCTGGCGACGGTTGAAGGCAATGACAGCATGCGCACCTACGCGGTGATTGCTCCCTTCAGCGGCATCGTTCTTGCGCGCAACACCAGTGTTGGTGATGTGGCCGCCGACAACACACTGTTCGACGTTGCCGATCTGTCAGAGGTCTGGGTCGATCTACGAGCTCTGGGCACTAACGCCGAGCGTCTCGCTCCAGGTCAAGCAGTGCGGATCCGTTCCGCCACGGGTGCCTTGGAGACTGAAGGTAGGCTCCAAAGCCTGCTTCCGCTGGCAAGCAGCGGCCAAAGCGTGGTTGCGCGCGTGAGTATCCCCAATGGTGACGGCAAGTGGCGTCCAGGAATGGCTGTCTCGGCCGAGGTCATCATTGCCGAGACACCTGTTCCACTGGCCGTCAAAGAGTCAGGGCTCCAGCGATTTCGCGACTTTACCGTCGTATTTGCGCAGGTGGGCGATACCTATGAGGTGCGCATGCTTGAGCTTGGAAAGCGTGATGGCGAGTGGGCAGAGGTTCTTGGCGGACTGAAGCCCGGAACGCGGTACGTCGCCGAGCAGAGCTATCTGATCCGTGCAGACATCGAGAAGTCTGGCGCCAGCCACGACCACTAAGGATCCATCATGCTAGAGCGAATCATTCGCGCGTCCATCGCGCATAGATGGCTTGTGCTGCTTCTGGTCCTGGCGCTGTCAGGCTTGGGCATCTGGAACTACAGCAAGCTGCCAATCGACGCCGTCCCTGACATCACCAATGTCCAGGTCCAGATCAACACCGAAGCACCAGGCTACTCTCCACTGGAGGCAGAGCAGCGGGTAACGTTCCCCGTCGAGACAGCCTTGGCCGGCTTGGCCAAGCTGGAGTACACGCGGTCCATCTCGCGTTATGGTCTCTCCCAGGTCACCGTTGTATTCGAAGACGGTACCGACATCTACTTCGCGCGGCAGCAGGTGGCCGAGCGCTTGCAGCAAGCCGCATCCCAGCTCCCAACTGGGCTGAAGCCAACGCTGGGCCCGGTCGCCACCGGTCTCGGTGAGATCTTCATGTACACCGTGGAAGCCGAGAAGGGTGCTGAAGAGACCTGGACGCCGATGGCGCTTCGTACCCTCCAGGATTGGGTGGTACGCCCCCAGATGCGACATCTGAAAGGTGTGACAGAGGTCAACACCGTCGGTGGCTATGTGCGGCAGTTCCACATCACGCCTGACCCGCGCAAGCTTCAGGCGTACGAGCTGACCATGCAGGATGTGATGGAGGCCGTGGCGCGCAGCAATGCGAACGTGGGTGCCGGCTACATTGAAAAGAGTGGTGAACAGTACCTTGTACGCGTTCCTGGCCAAGTGGCGGACATGGACGGCCTGCGCAAGATCGTGGTCGCCAATCGCGAGGGGCTGCCGCTTCGCGTCGGTGACCTCGCAGACGTTCACGAGGGCACCGAACTTCGAACGGGGCAGCGACCAAAGATGGCAAGGAAGTGGTACTTGGTACTGCATTCATGCTCATTGGTGAGAACAGCCGCGAAGTCGCTCAGCGAACCGCTGCCAAGCTGAAGGAGATCGACGAGACGCTTCCAGAAGGTGTCCGCGCGCATGCGGTCTATGACCGTACGGAGCTGGTCGACCGCACCATTGAAACCGTCAAGAAGAACCTGCTGGAAGGTGCCCTGCTGGTCATTGCGGTGCTGTTCCTTCTGCTCGGAAATCTTCGCGCCGCACTGATCACGGCCGCGGTCATTCCTTTGACCATGCTGCTGACCATCTCCGGCATGGTCCAGAACCGTGTCTCAGCAAATCTGATGAGCTTGGGTGCGCTGGACTTCGGTCTGATCGTCGACGGCGCGGTCATCATTGTTGAGAACTGTCTGCGCCGCTTCGGCGAGCGTCAGCACGCCCTGGGGCGTCTGTTGACCCGGGATGAGCGCTTTGCTTTGGCCGCCAGCGCCAGTGCCGAGGTGATCAAGCCCAGCTTGTTCGGCTTGTTCATCATTGCCGCCGTCTACATCCCGATCTTTGCGCTCTCCGGCGTGGAAGGAAAGATGTTCCACCCGATGGCCCTGACCGTCGTTATCGCGCTGACTGGTGCGATGGCATTGTCCCTCACGTTCGTTCCCGCTGCGGTTGCTCAGTTTGTCACGGGCAAGGTCTCGGAGAAGGAAACCAAGGCTATGCGGGGCGTGACCAAGCTGTATGGCCCGATGCTGGAACGGGCAGTCAGTGCTCGCAAACTGGTTGTGGGTGGTGCAGCCGTTCTCACCGTACTGGCGGGTCTTCTGGCCAGTCGCATGGGCACTGAGTTCATTCCGAATCTGGACGAAGGTGATATTGCGCTTCACGCGCTGCGCATTCCCGGCACTAGTCTGACGCAAGCCATCGGCATGCAGCGCCAGCTTGAAGCGACCATCAAGAAGTTCCCCGAGGTCGATGAGGTTGTCGCAAAGATCGGCACAGCAGAGGTAGCGACCGACCCCATGCCACCGTCGGTCGCAGACACCTTCATCATGCTCAAGGATCGCGACCAATGGCCTGATCCCCGCAAGCCAAAGGCGCAGCTCATTGCTGAGCTGGAGAAGGCTGTCCGAGCAATTCCCGGCAACAACTACGAGTTCACCCAGCCCGTGCAGATGCGCATGAACGAGCTGATTGCCGGTGTACGCGCCGAGGTGGCGGTGAAGTTGTACGGTGACGACCTGGATCAGCTGGCGCAGATCGGCAGCCAGATCGAGGACGCCGCAGGTTCCATCCCAGGCGCCGCAGACGTGAAGTTAGAGCAGATCAGTGGTCTGCCTCTTATGACCATCACGCCTGACCTGGATGCTTTGGCCCGCTATGGCGTTTCGATCGACGAGGTCCAGAAGACCATCTCTGTTGCGCTGGGCGGTGAGGCGGTCGGTCAGGTCTTTGAGGGTGATCGTCGCTTCGACATCGTCGTTCGTCTGCCCGAGAACCTGCGTCAGGACACCCGGACGCTCGCATCGCTACCGGTAGCCGTCGCCGTCGGGGCCAGTTCCGGCGAACAGAGAGCGTTCGTTCCGCTGGGGCAGCTGGCTAAAGTTGAAGTTGCGCCAGGCCCAAACCAGGTCAGTCGCGAGAACGGCAAGCGTCGCGTCGTCATCACCAGCAATGTACGTGGTCGCGACCTTGGTTCGTTCGTAGAGGAGCTGCGAGAGAAGGTTGGTCAGGAGGTGCAGTTGCCGGAAGGCTACTGGATTGAGTATGGCGGTACCTTCGAGCAGCTCATCTCTGCCAGCAAGCGGCTGTCCGTGGTCGTGCCGGTCGTCCTGGTGATGATCTTCGGCTTGCTCTTCATGGCGTTCGGCTCGGGCAAGGATGCTGCCATCGTGTTCAGCGGCGTTCCACTTGCGTTGACCGGTGGCGTGGTGGCTCTGTGGATGCGTGACATACCCCTGTCCATTTCTGCAGGCGTGGGGTTCATCGCGCTGTCGGGCGTCGCCGTGCTCAACGGCCTGGTCATGATCAGCTTCATCAAGAGCCTTAGGGAACAGGGCACTCCCCTGCACCAAGCGGTAACCGAAGGTGCACTGACCCGGCTGCGCCCCGTGCTGATGACGGCCCTGGTTGCCAGCCTGGGCTTCCTGCCAATGGCCCTAAACGTTGGGGCTGGCGCGGAAGTTCAGCGCCCGCTGGCGACGGTCGTTATCGGCGGAATCATCTCCTCCACGCTGCTGACCTTGCTGGTGTTGCCGGCGCTCTATCGCCTCATCCACCGCGAAGGGGATGAGCGGAAGGAGGACGCAGCGTGAACCCGTCCATCTCAACCCCTCCCAGGAACATGCAGTTGACCATTTCCAAACGAACCCAAGCGTGGCTCTACCTGCTTGCAGCCATCCTTCTGCCTTGCGTTGCTTGGGCGCATGGCGTCAGTGAAGGCGACCAGGCCTTCCTGGAAGACAGTACCGGCCTGCAGCTCATCGCGTTCACGTACCTCGGCGCCAAGCACATGGTGACTGGATACGACCACCTCCTGTTTCTGTTCGGGGTGATCTTCTTCCTGTACCGGATGCGTGATGTCAGCATCTACGTGACGTTGTTCGCGATCGGCCACAGCACCACCTTGCTGCTAGGTGTCCTGGGCGGATTGCATGTGAATGCGTACCTGGTCGACGCAATCATTGGCCTGTCGGTTGTCTACAAGGCGCTGGACAACATGGGCGCGTTCAAGCGCTGGTTTGGGGTACAGCCCAACACCAAAGCCGCCGTGCTGATCTTTGGCTTCTTCCATGGCTTTGGTCTAGCGACAAAGCTGCAGGATTTCTCGCTCTCACCTGACGGGCTTGTCCCAAACATACTCGCCTTCAACGTGGGGGTCGAGATCGGACAGCTGCTCGCGCTCGCAGGCATCTTGATCGTGATGGGCTTCTGGCGCCGCTTGCCGTCATTCCATCGACAGGCGTACAGCATCAACACCGCCCTTATGTGCGCCGGCTTCGTGCTTGTTGGCATGCAGCTCACCGGCTACTTCGTTTCCTGAATCTACAGAGGTACTCATGTCCATCACGCTTTCCAATCAGCTGCCCAGCACTCGCAAGCTGCTGAAATCCACCGCCCTGGCCGCTGCCGTTGCAGGGGTGATTCTGCTCACCACCGTGCTTCCCGCGGAGTACGGAATCGACCCTACGGGCGTAGGCAAGGTTCTGGGTCTGGACGCCCTAGCCTCCACTGACCAGGTAGAGGCAGTAGCTCCCCCAGTTCCGGCATCTGCTGGCAGCGCCGAAGCCGTCTCGGCGCTGTTCGAGAAGGCCAAGGTTGCCTTCGGGAGCAATGGCAAGCAGACCTTCGAACCCGCCGCTGTCTCTCTCGCCAGCACTCCTTTACGGCAGGACTCACTGACGATCGAGCTTGCCCCTGGTAAGGGCCAGGAGGTGAAGGCCCATATGGCTCAGGGCGCTGGGATGGTTTTCAGCTGGAAGGCCACGTCTGATGTTGCCGTGGACATGCACGGCGAGCGTCCCGACGTGAAGGGCCCCTGGACCAGCTACGCCGTTGAAGGCGCCCAGCGTCAGGCTGAGGGAACGTTCATTGCTCCCTTTGAAGGTACCCATGGGTGGTACTGGCAGAACCGCGGCAGCACCCCCGTGATCATCGAGGTGCAAATTACCGGCTACCAAGCCGACCTCTACCAGCCGTGATACCCGGCATAACGCCGAAATCAACCTAGGAGAAGCAACATGAAGAATCGTTTTGCCCTCATCAGCGTCCTTTTCGCTTCCATTGCAGCGTCCGCATCGGCCTTCGCACATGATCCGGCGCTTCATGCCGAGTCGGAAGTGAAGGAGGCGCCTAAGGCAAAGCCTGCTACGTGTGAACAGCTGGCTGACCGGACGAAGTTCAAGGTGGATCTTGCCGATCCTCAGACCAAGGCGCTGAAGGACAGGTGCGACGCTCAGGCGCAGTCTGCAGCCAAGAAGAAGTAGTAGGCTGCAAAGGATGGTCCGGATTGTGAGGGGCCGGACCATCCTTCCCCTTCTAACCTATATGCATACGTTGAGCTGACGCGTGGATTCAGGGCTGTGCAAGCTGACTCAATTCGGCAAAGAAGGTATGCATATCTTGGGGTACCTCTCCATAGGTTAGATTCCTGGCGACGTCTTCTCTGCTTACGCGGAATTTTTTAAGAACGGAGTTTCCGCTTATGAATATTTCTTTCCCATGCGCATCACGGATTGGTAGTGCGATATCGCTAGCTGTTGGATCAGCAGGGATAACAAGAGCGTGCTCGGCGAAGAAGGCGGTGACATCGCCTTGAGGTGATCCAGCTGCGCGAGCTATGGCGCTCGTGCAGAGGAGATGGTTCTCAATGTGCCTACGCCGCCATTTCATGGCTTTGAAATGGGGTTGTTTGGAAGTGAAAGACTTGTCGATAAGATCATTACCGACCGTCGCATGTGGCTCATCGTCGCGATCCCGAATGCTGATTGCCCGAAGGCCAGGAATCTCCGCCAACAGCTGGAGGTAGAGTTGCTGCCTCTCGCCGGCAGATCCCGTCCAGTACCAAGGGACAACGTTCTTGGGCCACGCAAAGTTTGCTTGTTTAGCGATTAGCTGGAGGAAGCGCCAATCGCTCTCGGCTTCCAAGATCAGCATACGTCTGTGCTCCATCAAGGAGTGCAGGGTAGGGGTCTGGATCGTCCCAATCCCGCCAAGAACCTTGACTTTGCCCACTTCCTCTTGGAGGTACTTTGCCTTTCTTTCTGCGACAGCCAGAATTTTCCCATGATCGTAAAAGCGAATCAGTTCAGGAGAGTGTGTGGCCATCAGTACTTGCTTGTTGCGGAGGCTTGCAACGTGCCCGAGGGACATAAGCAGTTCCCTCTGCAGGGTCGCGTTCAGATGTGCATCCGGCTCATCGAGAAGAACGACGTCGACATCGGGTGAGAGTGCGAGGGCGTACACGCTCAGCCATTGGAGGAAGCCACTTCCCTCCACCATAAGGTCTCTTGGAGTGTATTTGGGGTGTCGCTTGAACGTGTCACCCTTCAGTTCACCCTTGGCGCTCTCTACACGAAGGTAGCTGTGAAATCTCTCGTTGAAAGGAACGACCCTCAAATCAGTGGCAAAGATGGACTGCATCGTGCGTAGCAGGATCTCCCAAGGGTCGTTCGAGCGCAGCCATTTCAGCGAGGAATCCTTCAACTTTCTGCTGTTTCCACGCAGGCGTTCACGTTCCCTCCTGTTGTGTTCGTGCAGATCGAATAGGACGTTGCGAATGACTCCACCCGATAGGCCTTGGCCTATCAGACGTTCTCTCATGGCAGGAGTCAGTCTGCCTTCACGATCAGTGATGCCAGCGAATGGCGGTAGATATCCCACTCGCGGGACGTTGCCATCGATCGGCTCGCCCTTTGCGTTGACGATCTCAGCAGCTACCAGATTCGTTGAAGTGGTTCGCACAAAGAGACGATCATTGGCCTGTGACAGACCAATCTCCAAGTGCCGCTCCTGTTTATCGGGCAGGTCCCAATAGACGCCAATCTTCAGTGTATAGCCGTCGGGCTCGTCGTCCTTGCTAGTCTTCAGATTGGTCCAGAGATGGCTGAGCGATGGAATTTGCATCGGCGTGAAATCCGCAATACCCATGCCCAGGCCAGTTTTGTTCTTGGTTTGCAGCCAGCTGGATCGCCCTTTCTCGATCTCTAGCATAGTCTTGCAGAACTGCCAGATAGCGAGAGCTTGCAGAATCGAGGACTTGCCGGAGTTGTTTCCTCCAACAACAAGCGAAAGGCCTTGATCAATCTCTATCTCTGTGTCCCGAAACTGCTTAAAGCGATGTAGCGTGATCTTCTTTATATGCATGTATCCCCCTAGAAATTTTTCATTTCCATTTGCGACGAAGTCAATGCTCAGCCGATTTCGTTCGGCGAATTCTCCGTACCCGCTACCGTAGCAGGAGGCGGAATGGAATTGGAGTGACCTAGGAGCTGGAGAGAAGATGCGCTCCCTTCAGTCTGACGGAGTAGGACAGCTGCGCAGCAGGGGTAGCTGGCTAGAATTGTGTCCAATGTTCCACCACGATTGCCAGATTCTAGTTGGCGGCGCTCTATCGGGCAGACGAAGAGAGATCCTTGCATGCTGCGCAGTGTTGAGGGCAGCACATTGATTGACTTGGTTGACGGATTCGTCTGCATCGCCGCCATCTCTCAAAAGCAATGGGCCGATGTGCTTGAGGTCGTTCGCAGAGCCAAACCAATTTCGATATCATCAGATAGTCAAGAAAATCACCTCAAACGGTGGCGAGGACATGAACGCAATTGATCGAGATATCCTGATCGTCGGCTTGTTTATCGCTTCTTTTGCCGTCTTCTTTGTCGGGTGGGCCTGCTGGCTCGCAGCGCGTCGGCGGCCTTGCCGGCGATCTGAGCGGAAGGTCTGAGTGAGCCTCAGGGCTATTCACGCCTAGATCTTCTTGGTCTCAGTGCCACTCGCCCAGGCTACTCGGGGCGTACCCCTAGTCGGTGCCCGAGAGTGTTCCCATAGTTGGGACGCCGATGTGTTCCCATAGTTGGTGTTCAAGTGCCCAACTATGGGCACGTGGCTACATGCGGCATGAGGAGTTCCCTGAACGCCAGCCTTATTTATACACCAGTCAGTTCAATATTCAGGGTCGATTAGACCCCTAACGGATAATTCACACCTGTCGACCGCCTCCTCTCTCTCCCCCTCCCGGGAGGCGGCCGACGAAACCAAAATAATTAAAGGTGTGTCCCGATGAACAAGAATTCGCTGCTCGCCCTGGGTCTTCTGGCTGCCCTGCCGTTCGCTGCATCGGCAACCGATGGCCTGTCGTACAACTACGTTGAAGGCGGCTATGTGAACACCGATGCCAAGGGCGGCGACGCCGATGGCTGGAAGGTGAAGGGTTCCGTGGCGGTGCACCCGAACTTCCACATCTTCGGCGACTACAGCGCGCAGGAGACCGACAAGTTCAAGAACGACGTCGACCAGTGGCGCATCGGTGCCGGCTACAACTACGGCATCGCACCGAACACCGACCTGGTGGCGCGTGTCGCGTACCAGAAGTTCGACATGAAGCACGGCCTGGACTTCAACGGCTACTCGACCGAAGTCGGCGTGCGTACCGCGTTCAACCCGTACGTGGAAGGCTACGTGATGGCCGGCTACGAGGACTACGCCAAGAAGCACGGTATCAACCCGGACGGCGAGTTCTACGGCCGCGTCGGCGCCACCGCCAAGTTCAACCAGAACTGGGGCCTGAGTGGCGAAGTGAAGCTGGCCAAGGCCGGCGACCGCGAGTGGTTCGTGGGCCCGCGCTTCACCTGGTAACAAACGCCTGTCGTTAGAGCGTGTTGTGCTGGCGTGTGACTCTCTCTCTCTCCCACACGCCAACCGAAGCCCGGCCTCGCGCCGGGCTTCTTCTTTTCTGTGCATCCGGTAGAGTGCAGGGCCGCAGGGCGGTCCTGCAGAGCCTGGCGCGGCGGATTCCAGCGCAATCACGATCAAGGGACATGATGAAGATGAAGGCGATCACTGCTGTGGCAGCACTGCTGCTGCTGGGAACGGCGCAGGCGCGTTCGAGCGCCGAGTGGAATCTGAAAGGCGCCAACCGTTCGGAAGGCCGGGTTGTGCTGACCCTGGTGAGCAAGACGCCCGAACTGACACCAGCCAACCGGCAGGCGGCCGAACAGACCGCAACGCGCCAGTGTGCAACCTGGGGCCTTCCCGCTGCCGAACTGAACGGTGAGATCGAGCGTGCGTGCGATGGGCGCAGCCGTTTCGGCAAGTGCAAGCGGTGGCAGTTCACCATGCCCTTGCAGTGCAGTGCCGCGGTTTCACAGTGACGTCGTGTCGTTTGCCGCAGGGCATGGGGGTGCCCCGGCGAGGTGTTCGACTGGCTGCGCGAACGCGGTCTGCCAAGCGGTCGCTGCCAGCGTATCGCCCGGAGTGGGCCGCAGCAGTTCCATGTAGCGCAGGAATGCACGGTACTGCGCGCAGGACGGAACGAGAACTGCTCCGTCGCCGGTCAGGCGGTTCCGCTATGATCCCGGCACGTCGCCATTGACGATGCACCCGCCTCAAGCCAGCAGGAACTGCCGTGAACACCCAGCCCGCCCAGATCACCGCTCTCAATCACACGCCCGACAACGAGCCGCAGCAGATCACCGCGCCACTCACCCATTCGGCGGCGTTCCTGGTGCTGAAGGTGAAGGACGACGTGGCGTCGATCGCCAAGGCGCGCGAGGTGCTGGCCAGCACTGATGATCTGATCAAGAACACCGCCATCCGCGAGATCGAGCGCACTTTCACCTGCAACGTGGCCATCGGCCATCGCGTGTGGCAGCCGCTGGTGGGCTCCACGCCGCCACGCGAGCTGAAGCCGTTCCGCGAGATCAAGGGCGCGACCCACACCGCTGTGTCCACGCCCGGTGACCTGCTGTACCACATCCGCGCACGCACCATGGACCTGATCGTGGCGTTCGAGCGCAACCTGCTGATGGCCTTCGGTGATGCGGTCGAGGCGGTCGATGACGTGGCCGGCTTCCGCTACTTCGATGGCCGCGACCTGCTCGACTTCGTCGATGGCACCGCCAACCCGGAAGGACTGTCGCTGCCGGAAGCCACCATTGTTGGCGATGAAGACCCGGAGCATGCCGGTGGCAGCTACGTGGTGGTGCAGAAGTACCTGCACAACCTCGATGCCTGGCGCGCGCAGAAGACCGAGGCGCAGGAGGCGATCATCGGACGCACCAAGCACGACAACATCGAGCTGGATGATGCGCCGGCCGATGCGCAGAAATCGCACAAGACGCTGTGCACCATCGAAGACGCTGACGGCGAGCACGAGATCCTGCGTGACAACATGCCGTTCGCCAACCCGGGCCGTGGCGAGTACGGCACCTACTTCATCGGCTACACGCGCCGCCTGTGGGTGATCGAGAAGATGCTCGAGCGCATGTTCATCGGCAATCCCGCGCCGCTGCACGACCGCATCCTCGACTTCTCCACCGCCACCACCGGCGTGACCTTCTTCGCGCCGTCGCGCAAGGTGCTGGCCGACCTGGGCGAGTGATCGCGCCGGGCCATCACGGCCCGCCATCTGCCTGTCATCTATGGCGCCGACCATGGCGCGCTGGATGGGAGTGCAGGAGGCTGGCGATGGTCATGGCAGGGAACAGGACCGGCGTACGCCGCTGGTGGCGGCCACTTGCCGCGTTGTTCGGGGCATTGGCACTGGGGAGTGCCAGCGTTTCCGCGCAGGAGGCTCCCGCACACTGGATGGCCTACGCCACCACCGTGGGTGGCCAACTGCAGCAGCGCCTGCAGCAGGAGCAGGACCCGCAGGCGCAGCGCGTGCTGGAATGGCTGCAGGCACATCCGGACACACCGACGCCGCTACCGGTAAGCCTGTGGATCGCCGCGGACGGCCGCATTTCGAAACTGGAATTCGACAGCCTGGGTGATGCCCAGGTCGATGCCGACCTGCGCGCGACGCTGCAGGCTGCGCCGTTGCAGGCGGCCCACCGGCCGACATGCGCCAGCCGCTGCGTCTGGGTTTGGCCCTGAGCCCGTAGATCCACGCCATGCGTGGATGGCGCGCCGATTGCCCGCAACAGCCACGCATGGCGTGGCTCTACTGCGTTGCCACCTGCGGCTCGCGCGCGGCCGCGCTCCATGCGCGCAGGCCGAACACGGCCAGGCCGAGGAAGAACACGTACAGCGCGGCGGTCACATGCAGCGACTTGAACAGGTACGCACCCACATAGACCACGTCCACGGCGATCCATACCCACCAGCAGGCGACGTGGCGGCGTGCCTGCCACCACTGGCCGACCAGGCTCAGTGCGGTCAGCATCGCGTCCAGCCACGGCAGCGCGGCATCGGTGAAGGTGTGCATCCCGGCGCCCAGCATCACGCCGCCGCACAGGCCGATGGCCAGGTCACGCAAGAGCTTGCCGCGCGCCAGCGGCACGATGCGGATGCTGCCCTCATCGGCGGCGTGCTGGCGCCAGTTGAGCCAGCCATAGACCAGGAAGCCACCGAAGGCGACCTGCAGCAGGGTGTCCGAGTACAGCTTGGCCTCGGCGAACACCAGGCCATACAGCGTGACCGACAGCAGGCCCACCGGCCATGCAGACAACCGGCGGCGGGCCATCAGCCAGACGCCGAGGATGCTGCACAGCGCGGCGCTCCACTCGAGCATCACGCTGCTCACAGCGCGAACGTCACCGACAGGCGGGCCTGTCGTGGTGCACCGGGGAACAGGTAGTAGTCACCGCCGCTGCTGCCGGTATCACGCCAGTAGAAGCGGTTGAACAGGTTGTCCACTGACAGGTTCCAGGTCACCGCGCGCTCGTGCAGGCGATGCTGGAAGCGCAGGCCGGCATCGAATACCGAATAGTCCGGTGCGCGCACGCCGCCGTCGGCACGTGCCACGTTGGCACCGGCATAGCGCCAGCCGCCGGTCACGTCCAGGCCCCGCACGAACGGCAGCGCGTAGGCCACGTGCACGCTGGCGCGTACCTTCGGCACGTTCACCAGCTGATGGCCTTCATAGGCTGGCGTGCCGGTGTCGCGCGCACGCGCCTGCAGCACGCTGGCGCTGGCCACGATCTGCAATGCATCCGTCAGCTGACCGTTGGCGGTCAGCTCCAGCCCGGTGTGGGTCTGCGTGCCTTCCTCGACGAAGGTGTAGCCCACGTCGCTGTTGTCCGGCTTGGCGTACTGGTACGGCTGCGAAATGCGGAACACGGCTGCGCCCAGCGTCAGCGCCTCGACCGGCACGTACTTCAGGCCCACTTCCAGCTGCCGCGACTGCACCGACGGCAGGAAGGTATCGGCATTGCTGGTCCAGAACGGCGCTTCCTGGCCCAGCGAAATGCCGCGCACGTAACTGGCGTAGGCGTTGAGCTGGTCGGTGGCTTTCCACACCACGGCGGTCTGTGGCAGGAAACGCGACAGGCGGCTGTGGCGTTGCGGGGTGCCGCGCTTGTCAAAGGCGCGCTCGTCCAGGCGGACGAAGCGGCCACCGGCCAGCCACTGCCAGTCGTCACCGAAGCTCATCCGG
This sequence comes from Stenotrophomonas sp. pho, assembly GCF_006228405.1. Classification (NCBI taxonomy): domain Bacteria; kingdom Pseudomonadati; phylum Pseudomonadota; class Gammaproteobacteria; order Lysobacterales; family Lysobacteraceae; genus Stenotrophomonas; species Stenotrophomonas sp. pho. The sequence goes on from NZ_CP029759.1 coordinate 181,343, forward strand.
TCCAGCGCGAAGAACGCGGTCTGGCGGCTGTCCAGGCGTCGTGCGGATGGGCCCGGCATCTTCGGCGATGGCGCGAACACCGGCACCGGTGCCTCGTGGATGTTGCTGGTACCGACGTACTCGTTGACGCTCGGGCGCCTGTCCACGGTGCGGCGGAAGTAGTCGGCACCGAGGGTCAGCTGGTGGCCGACGCTGCCGGTCTCGAAGCGGCCACGCAGTTCGGCACGGGCCTGCTGGTTGCGGCGGGTGTCGTCCGGGCTGCGGTAGTCGTAGATGTCATAGTCGCCGTCGGGTGCGAAGTAGTTGCCCGGCACGCTGCCATCGGCACATTGCGCGGCGTAGTAGCAGCCGTAGGCGAAGGCGACGTTGTCATCGATCACCGAACGGCTATGGCCTACCGATACACGTGATTGCCAGGCGTCGTTGAAGTCGTAGGTATGCAGCGCGGTGATGTTGGTGCTGGCGATATCCACCGGGCGCTGCCACGGCTGGTAGCCGAGCAGATGCTCGCGGTCGACACCGCGCGGCAGGTCACGCGCGCCCAGCAGCTGGTAGCCGGACACCGAGCGCTGCGAGCTGGTCTGGTAGTTGGCATCCACTTCCAGCTTGCCGCGCTCGCCGATCAGCCAGTCGGCGGCCAGCGAGTAGAAGTTGCGGCGGCCATCGGCGTGCTCGACGTAGGAATTGCTGGAATCCCATGCGGCATTCAGGCGCACGCCGAAGCGCGGGGTGATCCAGTGGCCGACATCGACGGCAACGTAGCGCGAGCCTTCCGAATCGGTGCCGAGCGTGGCGGTGCGCACTTCCGCCGGGCGCTTGCCGATGTAATTGATGATCCCGCCCGGCGCCATCACGCCTGCCGCCAGGCCGGCTTCACCCTTGAGGATCTCCACCGACTGCACGTTCTCCAGCGCCAGGCGTTGTTCGCCGGCGATGGACAGCCCGTTGAAGCGGTAGCCGGTGGCGGCGTCCAGGGCGAAGCCGCGGATGGCGATGTTCTGGTAGTAGCCCACCGGCGCGTAGGCATCACCCAGCGAGGCATCGTTGCTGGCCAGCTCGGACAGCGAACGTAGCTGGCGGCGGTCGAGATAGTCGCGCTCGAGCACGTTCACCGACGCCGGCGTGTCCTTCCACGAACCGCCACCGAAGGCGTTCACGCGCGAGGTATCGGCCTTCGGCTTGCCGGCTTGCACGCGCACCGCCGCCAGTTCGGTCGGCGAGCGCTCGGCGCCGGTGGCAGCCGCATCAGGGGATGCCTCGGCCTCGCTGGCGTGCAGTGGCAGCGCAGCGCAGAGGGCGAGGGAGAGCAGGGTGGGGCGCAGGCAGCGGTTCATTCGGTTCGTCTTCGGACAACAAGGGAGACGAAGCGACGGCGCGCAGGTGCACCGGCCCATGACGGGGGTGTGGCTGCGGCTCAAAGCTCCCTACGCCGGTGCAAACCGGATCAGGTTCCAAGGGACTCTCTCAGCCTGGCAGATCCAGGCACCCCCGCTTCAGGTGACCATTTCACTACAAATGGTACGGATTTGCGAGCGCCACCCAGGGTCAGATCCCTTTCCTGCGGAAAGGGATCTGACCCCAACGCTGCATCAACCGGATCACGCGGCGGCGTGCAGGGCCTGCAGCAGTGCCTGCCCCGGGGCGGTATGGAACCACGCCGGATGGCCAAGCATGAAGGGCTGCCACGCCACGTCGGCATTGGCGGTCGAGCCGGTGACGCCCTCGAAATACTCCACTTCGGACAGTGCGAAGTCGAAATGCACCATCGGCAGCAGGTCGGCCAGCAGGTGCACGCGTGCCGCCGACAGCGGCAGCACCTCACGGTAGCCATCGAGCAACGCCAGCGCGATATCGACGCGCACGGCCTCCATGCCGCGCGCCACCTCCAGCCATGCCACGGCGTTGCGCTCGATGGCGGTGGCCAGGTCGAACAGTGCGCTGGTGGGCGAGGCCAGGCCGAAATCCAGCACGGTGCTGACCTGCCCGTCGCGCCACAGCAGGTTGGAGACATGCCAGTCGTTGTGCGCCCACAGCCGTGGTTCGTCGTGCAGGCGCTCGGCCAGGCCCGTGTGCCACGGCAGCACGTCACGCCGCAACTGCGCTTCCCACGGAATGCGCGCGAGATAGCGGGCCAGGCCGGGGCGCTCGTGCAGCCCTGCCTTGATTGCCGCCACCGGATCGTCGGCGCGGATCAGATCATCGCGCGCGACCAGCAGATGGGTGCTGCGCTGGGGCGCGCGGTAGCCGTCGGCAGCACGGTGCAGCTGGGCCAGCATGCGTCCGGCTTCACGGGCCTGCGCGACGTCGGTCAGCAGCGACCACGACACCGCGTCGCGGTACAGGTCGTCGCCTACGCCGACGTCGTGCAGTTCAAACGTCCATTCGCCGTGTTCGACCGCGGTGTGACCATCGGTCGCTGCCAGCACCTGTGCCACCGGCACGCCAGCAGCGTCGAGATGGGCGATGAAGCGGTGTTCTTCTTCCAGGCAGGCCGCGTTGCGCACGCTGTGGTGATGGCGCTTGATGAACACAGCGCCGCGCGTGCCATCGACGATGGCGGCAGCCGACAGCGGTCGCGGGCTGTGCCAGCGCGGCTGGCTGCCGCTGTGCAGCTGCGGATAGCACTGCCGCAACCACGCGATGTCCGCCGCGCTGATCGGTGGCCAGTCGGCAGCGACCTCGTCGTTGTTGAGGCCCTGCACGCGGTGGGAGGAAGACGTCATGCCGCAGCCCGAGAGGGGAAAGTCACATCCAAGGCTGCGCATTCAACGCCATGCGCGCGGCCAACGCAAACGGGCGGGTCATCGACCCGCCCGTCCCTGCCATCGGCAGAGTAACGCCGCTGTGCCGCTTACCAGCCGCGATGGCGACCGCGGTCGTGGTAGTAGCGGTTGTCGTAGTAACGCTCGCGCTGCCAGCGGCGGTCGTCGCCACGGTTGTAGTAACCGCTGCGGTAGTAGCCACGATCGTAGCGGCGGTCGTAACGGTTGTCGTAGTAGCGATTGTCGTAATAACGACGGTCGCGGCGGTCGGAGGTGGTCAGATTGCCGATCGCGCCGCCGGCCACGGCACCACCGACGGTGGCGGCAGGATCACCGTTGGAGAGCAGGTTGCCGGCCACGCCACCGACCACGGCGCCGACCAGAGTGCGCTTGTCCTTCCTCGACATCGCGCTGGCATCGCTGACCACGGCGACACCGGCAACCAGTGCCAGAGCCATCGCCAGACCACGGAAGCTGAGTGTGGAAGTACTGAGCATGTTCGTTCTCCTGTGGGGTGCATGCCACGCTGGGCAGGGAGGGCGCGGGGCGCCCCGGCTGCCGTGATGTCCACGCTGGCGTTCCAACATTGCCGGAACATTGCCTGGTGCACCGAGCGGCTTGCGCATTCATCTAGCGGCAGGCGGCATGAAGCAAGGCTGAAAGCGGCTGCGGCCGCTCAGCTGGCGGAAAGGAAAAGGGCCGCGGAGGTGGCCCCTCCCTTCTCTGCCAAGGCGTTGGCATGTCCGACGCCCATCGCTTTCTGGGCCTGCCGCGCCTGCTCCTGCGGGGTCTCCTGCTGCGGCTGCAGCACGTCAGGCGCGCTCTGCACCGAACCGCTGCGAAGCGCCAGGCTCTGCCCGCTGGCGGCCGGACATGCGCCGGTCGATTCCTTCGACCTCGCATTGTTGCCGGTGCGATTATGTGAATCGCGTCTCAGATTTTCCCGTCACGCAGATAGTCGAACAATTCGGCATCGCCCTTCAGCCCCAGCTTGAGCATCGCATCGCCTTTCTGCCGGCTGATGGTGCTGACGCTCTTGTGCAGCAGCAGCGAAATCTCCTTTACCGTCATGCCGGTGCCGAGCAAGCGCAGCACCTCCACCTCGCGCGGGGACAGCGGCTTGCCGTCGCCCTCGCGCATGCGCCAGCTGCCGGCCGCTTCCACCCGCTCGCGCAGGCTGCGGCTGATGTAGGGCTGGCCGCGGTAGACCGACTGGATGGCCTGTGGCAGTTCGTCCATCGACGAACTCTTGTCGACCAGGCCGAGCACGCCGCTGTCGAGTACCATGCGCAGGATCGCCAGGTTGCTGGAGACGCTGAGCATCAGCACCGGCAGGTCGGGATGGCGGCGGCGGATCATGCCGATCATGGCGAAGCCGTCGGCCTGCGGGCTGCCCGGCATGGAGTAGTCGGTGACCAGCAGGTCACAGGGCTGGCTGGCGAGCAGGGTCATCAGCGCCTGCGCGCTGTCGGCCTCGCCGACCACGCGGCCGACGCCGCTCGACTCGATGACGGCGCGGGTACCGATACGGACCACGGGGTGATCGTCTGCGATGATGATGCGCAAGCTCATGCTCTAGTATGGCCATCGGGCACGCCGGACCGCGACCATCGCGGTCCCTGGCAGGATTCTAGGAGATCGACGCAGATGCGTAGGTGGGCTGTTCGCGGGCTGCTCCTGCTGCTGGCGGTGCTGGCGCTGCCCGTGGCCCAGGCACAGCCGGCCCCTGGCCTGCTGCCGCTCAGCCCGTTGCAGCGCGAATACCTGGTGGCGCATCCGACCATCGTTGTCGGGCAGTATGACAGCGGCTGGCCGCCCTTCGAGTCCCTCCGTGATGGCAAGCAGGTCGGGCTGGGACCGGACTACCTGTCGCATCTTGCTCGCCAGCTCGGTGTGAAGGTCGAGGCGCGCCGCTATCCGGACTGGACATCCGTGCTGGATGCGGCATGTCGTGGCGAGATCGACGTGGTGATGAATGTCGGCCTCAGTGCCGACCGCACCCGCTGCATGGTCTATACCGCAGCCTACAGTGAGGCGCCGCTCGCTCTGGTGGGCCGGCCCGATGACCTGCGTGCCTCCGACATGCCGGACCTGGATGGGCTGAGGGTGGTGATCGAACAGGACTTCCTGACCGGTCCGCAGGTGCGCGCCCGATTCCCGCGTGCCCGCCAGCTTGTCGCAAACGACACGTTGAGCGCATTGCAGATGGTCATAGACGACAAAGCGGACGTCTACATCGGCAATGCCTTCGTCGCCACCGAGCTGATTGCCAGCCGGCGCCTGCAGGGCGTGGCGCTGTTGCGGCCGAGCGACCTGCCCCCCGAACGGTTGCACTTCGGCATTCCCAACAGCAAGCAACCCCTGGCCGAAGCCCTGGACCTGGCGCTGGCCGCGACCAGCCAGGCCCAGCGCGATGCCCTCGCACAACGCTGGTTGTCACCGCCGCACTGGTCGGCATCGGCGCAGCTGGCGCTGAGCCAGGCCGAGAAGCGTGTGCTGGAGCAGCCGCTGATGATCGGTTTCGCGCCGAATGCCGCGCCCCTGTCGTTCACCGGCGAGGATGGCCGGCCCAGTGGCCTGACCAGCGAGTACCTGCAGCGCCTGATGCAGGCCGGCGCCAACCTGAAGGTCGAGAACAGCCACGACTGGTACGAGGTGCGTGAGAAGGCCCGCCGCGGTGAACTGCAGGCGGTGATGGGCATACCCGTTGATTCGCGCTACCTGGGCCCGGACTGGGTGTTCAGCCAGCCCTTCATCAGCGTGCCGAACGTGATTGTGGTCAGGAGCGATGGCGAATCGCTGCTGGGCCTGGCCGACCTGCAGGGCAAGCGCGTGCTGCTGTCCGACCCGGAGCGCGTGCGTGGCTATGTGCAGCAACAGGCGCCGCAGGCCCGGATCATTGCTGCGCGGAGTGCCGAGCAGGCGCTGCAGCGCCTGCTTGAGGGTGAAGCCGATGCCTATGTGGGCAACCTTGCCGTGGTCGATCACCTGCTGCGCAGCCGTTTCCCGGGCGGATGCAGGTCGCGGCTCCGGCCGGTTTCAACGACCAGCTGGCGCTGGCGGTGGATCGCCGCCATGCGGCCCTGGCCACGACCTTCGATCGCCTGCTGCTGCAGATGACCCCACGCAAGCGCGAGGCGTTGCGCAGCGCCTGGCTGGCGGTGGAGTACCGCAATGGGGTCGACTGGAGCAATCTGCTGCGGTGGGGCGTGCCCGTGCTGATGGTGCTGCTGACCGCACTGCTGGTGCATGGCGTGGGCCATTGGCGGCTGCGCCGTGAGGTGGCAGGACGCCGCCAGCTGGAGCAGCGCCTGGCCGAGGTGACCGACAACCTGCCGGCGGTGGTCTACCAGGCCCGTCGCGATGCCGATGGCACGCTGAGCTTCCCGTTCATCGCCGGTGACCTGCCTGCGTTGTTCGGTATCACCCGTCAGCAGGCCGAACAGGATGCGAGGGTGTTGCTGGAACGCGTCGAGCAGGAGGACCGCGCGCGCATCCTGCATTCCATCGAGCAGGCCGCGCACCAGTTCGCGCCGTTGATCCTGGAGTTTCGCCTGCGCAGCGACGGGGAAGGCGTGCGCTGGGTGCGCAGCCAGGCCCATCCCTACGCCGCCGAAGAAGGCGCGGTGATCTGGAGCGGGTACTGGGTGGATGTAAGCGAGGCGCGGATGCAGGCCGATGCACTGGCGGCGGCGAAGGCGGACGCCGAGCAGGCCGCTGAGGCCAAATCGCGTTTCCTGGCCACGATGAGCCACGAGATCCGTACGCCGATGAGCGGCGTGCTGGGCATGCTGGAGGTGCTGGCACACTCACCGCTGGACAGCGAGCAGCAGCGCATCCTCGGCGTGATCGAGGATTCGGCGCAGATGCTGCGGCAGATCCTCGACGACATCCTCGATTACTCGCGGCTGGAAGCGGGTGCACTGCGCCTGGAGCCGGTACCGCAACCGCTGCGGCCGCTGCTGGAAAGCGTGTGCCGGTTGATGTCGGCGCAGGCCAGTGCACGCGGGCTGGAGCTGCATGTGCAGATCGACCCTCAGCTGGCGGCAGCGCACGAAGTGGATGGCGTGCGCCTGCGCCAGATCGTGTTCAACCTGCTCAGCAATGCCATCAAGTTCACTGCGCGCGGCGAAGTGCGGCTGCAGCTGGAGGTACTGGGCCCGACCGCCGACGACGGCAGCCAGCCGCTGTGCCTGAGCGTCACCGACACCGGCATCGGAATCGCACCGGAACAGCTGCAGCACCTGTTTGCGCCGTTCACCCAGGCCGGTGCCTACATCCAGCGCGACCATGGTGGTACCGGCCTCGGCCTGAGCATCTGCCAGCGCCTGGTGCAGATGATGGGCGGCGAGCTGGAGCTGCACAGCACGCTGGGCGAGGGCACCCGCGCCGAGGTGCGGCTGGCGCTGGTGGAGGCAGGCAGGGGTGACGTTGAAGCGCTGGTTGCGGAGCAGGAGCAGGCGGCGCTGCTGCCGCCGGCGTTGCGCGAGGCACGCGTGCTGGTGATCGAGGACCACCCGACCAACCAGGCGATGATGGCGTGGCGGCTGCAGCAGCTGGGCGTACCCCATGTGCTGCTGGGCGATGGCCAGCAGGCACTGGACCGCTTGTCATCGGAGGCCTTCGACCTGGTCATTACCGACTGCCGCATGCCGGTACTCGACGGCTTCGGTTTCACCCGCCTGTTGCGCGAGCGCGAGGGCCGTACCGGCCAGCCGCGGCTGACGGTGCTGGCGCTGACCGCCAGCGTGCTGGACGACGATGCGCGCCGCTGCCGCGAAGCCGGCATGGACGAGGTGCTGGCCAAGCCGCTGTCGCTGGCCACGCTGCGCACCGCGCTGCTGCGCTGGCTGCCGCAGGCACAGGGCCAGTCATTCGATGCGCCGGTGCAGGAGACTGTCGCCGACGACGCTGAAGTGCTGCCTGATCTGGCCACCCTGCAGCAGCGCTATGGCTCGCGCGCCGTGGCTGAGCAGCTGCGCGACAGCCTGTTGCAGGCCAGTGAAAGTGATCTGGCGGCGGTGCAGCGCGCCGTGCGGGCCGGTGACCGCGCGACTGCGGCGCTCCACCTGCATCGCCAGGCGGGCGGTCTGGGGGCGATCGGGGCAAGCGCACTGGCCGGGCAGGCCAACGCGCTGGTCGAGCGCCTGCAGGATGCGACCGAGGCCGATCCGGCACCGGTATTCGCCGCTGTAACGGCGTTCGTGGCAAGGCTGCAGCATCAGCTGCAGCGACTGGCTCACTGAGCCGACTGCTGTTGCAGGTAGGCGATCACCAGCGCGCGGCGTTCGGCGCTGGGAAAGGCGTTGTACATGCGCGTGCCGGGCACCACGTGGGTGGGCGACTGCAGGAACGCGTCCAGGGTCTGCGCGCTCCAGGTGATGTCGGCGCGGCGCATGCCGTCGGAATAGCCGTAATCGGGCAGGCTGCCGGCGCGACGGCCGATCACGCCGTGCAGGTTGGGGCCGAAGCGGTGGATGCCGCCAGGCTGCACGGTGTGGCAGCCGGCGCACAGTTCGAACGCGCGCTGCATGGCCTGCTGCCGGGCCTGTTCGGGCGTCGCCGGCGCCGCAGGCGGGCGCTGGCAGGCCGTGGCAAGCAGGGCCACGGCAACGGTGGTGAGCAGGCGGGAGGCACGCATGGGCGGGCAGGATAGCGGTGCGGTGGAGCGGCCGGGCTGCGACACGCGGTCGCAGCCCGGGGCGATCACATGCCCGAGTAGTTCGGGCCGCCGCCGCCCTGCGGGGTCACCCAGACGATGTTCTGGGTCGGATCCTTGATGTCGCAGGTCTTGCAGTGCACGCAGTTCTGCGCGTTGATCTGCAGGCGCGCGTTGTCGGCGTCGCCGACGAACTCGTACACGCCGGCCGGGCAGTAACGGGCTTCGGGACCGGCGTACTCGGCCAGGTTCACCTTCACCGGAATGCTCGGATCCTTCAGCGTCAGGTGGCTGGGCTGGTTCTCGTCGTGGTTGGTGCTGCTCAGGAACACCGAGCTGAGACGATCGAAGGTCAGCACGCCATCGGGCTTGGGGTAGGCGATGCGGGTGTGCTGCGACGCCGGCTCCAGGCAGGCGTGGTCCGGCTGGGTGCGGTGCAGGGTCCACGGCGGATTGCGCACGCCCAGCTTCGGCAGCAGCCACTGCTCCACGCCGGTCATCAGCGTGGCAACGGTCTGGCCCTTCTTGAACCACTGCTTGAAGTTCTTGGCCTGCTGCAGTTCGGTGAACAGCCAGCTGGCTTCAAACGCCTTCGGGTAGGCGCTCAGTTCATCGTGCTGGCGATCGGCGGCCAGCGCGTCGAACGCGGCGTCGGCGCACAGCATGCCGGTCTTGATCGCGGCATGGCTGCCCTTGATGCGGCTGGCGTTGAGGTAGCCGGCTTCGCAGCCGACCAGCGCCCCCCGGGGAACACCGTCTTCGGCAGCGACAGCAGGCCGCCGGCGGTGATCGCACGGGCGCCGTAACCGATGCGGGTGCCGCCCTCCAGGTGCTTGCGGATGGAGGGATGGGTCTTGAAACGCTGGAACTCCTCGAACGGGCTCAGCCACGGGTTCTTGTAGTCCAGGCCGACCACGTAACCAATGGCGACCTTGCCGCCGTCGGCGTGGTACAGGAACGCGCCGCCGTAGGTGTCGCTGTCCAGCGGCCAGCCAGCCGCATGCACCACCAGGCCCGGCTCATGCCTGGCCGGGTCGATCTGCCACAGCTCCTTGATGCCGATGCCGTAGGCCTGCGGGTCCTTGCCTTCGTCCAGTTTGTAGCGGGCGATCAGCTGGCGACCGAGGTGGCCGCGCGCACCTTCGGCGAAGATCGTGTACTTGGCGTGCAGCGCCATCCCACGCTCGAAGGCCGGGCCGATGCTGCCGTCCTTCTCGATGCCCATGTCGCCGGTGGCCACGCCGATCACCTCGCCGTTGTCGCCGCACAGCACTTCTGCAGCGGCGAAGCCAGGGAAGATCGCAACCTCCAGCGCCTCGGCCTGTTGCGCCAGCCAGCGGGTCACTTCGCCCAGGCTGATGATGTAGTTGCCTTCGTTGTGGAAGCACTCCGGCAGCAGCGCGTTGGGGGTGCTGCGCGCGCCGGTCTCGCTGAGGAACAGGAATTCGTCGCGGGTGACCTTCTGCTTCAGCGGTGCGCCGCGCTCGGCCCAGTCCGGGAACAGCTCGGTCAGCGCGCGCGGATCCATCACCGCGCCGGACAGCACGTGCGCGCCCGGTTCGGAACCCTTCTCCAGCACGCACACCGACAGCTCGCGGCCGGCTTCGATCGCGCGCTGGCGCAGCCGGATCGCGGTGGCCAGGCCGGCGGGGCCGGCACCGACGATCACCACGTCGAATTCCATTACTTCACGCGGGGGCAGGGCGTTGGCTTCAGCGCTCATCGATTGCATGACTCGTGGGTAGGGCCGGCATCGGGGCCACCGGCGGTGCCTGGGAATCGCGCGTGATGCCACGGGCGAAACGGTTGTTTGAATGTGTCAGGGTACCGGGCCGCGCGTGATCGAGCTAGATCGATGATGTTCACGTCCGGATTGCTGCAATGCAGCGTAGGGCCGCAGCTCTGGTGGGTGCCGACCTTGGCCGGCACGCTCTGCCCGGATGACCGACAATGACCGGGTCCTGACTGCGCGTGAGTGCCATGGCTTTGCATCCGTACGATCTTTTCGATGTCCGTTCCCTGCTCAACGAGGAGGAGCGCGCGGTGCAGGAAAGCGTCGCCCGCTTCACCAACGAGCGGGTGCTGCCGATCATCGGCGATGCCTTCGACCAGGCCCGTTTCCCCGCCGAGCTGGTGCCGGACATCGCCGCGCTGGGCCTGCTCGGCGCTACCCTGCCGGCCGAGTACGGCGGCGGCGGCCTGGGTGCGGTCAGCTATGGCCTGATCTGCCAGGAGCTGGAGCGCGGCGACTCCGGCCTGCGCAGTTTCGTCTCGGTGCAGAGTTCGCTGTGCATGTACCCGATCTACGCCTACGGCAGCGAGGAGCAGCGCCAGCAGTGGCTGCCGCCGATGGCGCGCGGCGAACTGATCGGCTGCTTCGGCCTGACCGAAGCGCACGGCGGTTCCGATCCGGCCAGCATGAAGACCCGTGCGGTGCGCGACGGCAGCGACTGGCGCATCAGCGGCAGCAAGATGTGGATCACCAGCGGCCCGGTGGCCGACCTGGCCATCGTCTGGGCGCAGACCGAGGACGGGATCCAGGGCTTCGTGCTGGAGAAGGGCATGGCCGGCTTCAGCACCCAGGAAATCAAGCACAAGATGAGCCTGCGTGCCTCGCTCACTGGCGCGCTGTACTTCGATGACGTGCGCGTGCCCGACAGCCATCGCCTGCCGAACGTGAAGGGCCTGAAGGGGCCGCTGGGCTGCCTGACCCAGGCCCGTTACGGCATCAGCTGGGGGCCGATCGGTGCGGCGATTGCCTGCCTGGATGAAGCGCTGGGCTATGCCAAGGAGCGCGTGCTGTTTGGTCGTCCGCTGGCGGCCACGCAGAGCGCGCAGATCAAGCTGGCCGAGATGGCCCGCCGCATCACCACCGCGCAGCTGCTGGCCTTGCAGCTGGGCCGCCTGAAGGAAGCCGGCCAGCTGCAGCCGCAGCAGGTCAGCCTGGCCAAGTGGAACAACTGCCGCATGGCGATTGACATCGCCCGCGAGTGTCGCGATCTGCTTGGTGGGGCTGGGATCACCACCGAGCACGTGGCGATCCGCCACGCGCTGAACCTGGAATCGGTGATCACCTATGAAGGCACCGAGACCGTGCACCAGCTGGTGATCGGCCGCGAACTGACCGGCATCAACGCGTTCTAAGTGCACCGGTAGTGCCGGCCGCTGGCCGGCATTGCGGGTAGGGTGGGCGGCAAGGGACGCCTATCCGGAGATGCAAGCTGAATGAAGAACAATCCCGCTGTGAGGCAGCTGTTGTGCCTCCCGCTGCTCTTCCAAGCCTCCGTGCTGCAGATGGCGTGGGCAGGCAACAGGGATGATGCGGCATGGGCAGGCAGCTATTCGCAGGCGAGCGATCTGTGTACCGAACCGGGCAGCGGACGCAGTTGCCGCGATGGGTTCAGGGACAGCCTGTCGATTGTCGAAGAATCACTCGGCTATAGGGTTGAGCTGCACAGTACCCAGTCGATGCAGCACGTCTGCTCCTTCGTGCTGCATATGAAGCCAGAAGGCGGAAAACTGATTCATCAGTCCGAACCAGGCACAGTGGCTATCGAGAAACATGCAGGTGTACTGAAAGTCTCATCCGGCGGGATCGACCCGACGGCAACGGGCTTGGGCATGTGCGGTGCGCATGCCGATATTGATGGCCTGGAGTTTTCTTCTGTGGGCAATCGCACGCGTTCCGGGCAATGCGATGGCGCGCGCCCCTGATTGATCCAGGCGGAACGCATCCACGCATGGCGTGGATCTACCGCGCGGCTGTTGGGTCCGCCTTGAAGCGAGCCGAGCACCACAGGACCGACGGGGGCGAAGAGGCGCGGGTGTCTGAGCGCAGCGAGTTCCGCGCCGTTCCCCGGCGGGCCGAGGAGCGCAGGGTACCGGTGCGCAGCACCGGCTCGCAGACGGCGGCGCGTTTCTTTTGGTTACTTTTCTTTCCGCGCGGAAAGAAAAGTAACGCCCATGAACGCATGCGCCCGCCACAGCAACAATCAGGCAGAAGAGAGACGCGTGGCGCTACGCCCCACCGGCAAACCCATGCTGCCGCCACGCCTCGTACATCACCACCGCAACGGTGTTGGAAAGATTGAGGCTGCGGTTGTCCGGCCGCATCGGCAGGCGCAGGCGGCGGCCATCGGGCAGGGCATCGAGCATCTCCTGCGGCAGGCCACGGCTTTCCGGGCCGAACAGGAACGCATCACCGTCTTCGAAGGCCACGCTGTCATAGCGGACGCTGGCACGCGTACTCAGGGCGAACAACCGCTTTGGTGCGATCCGCGCCAGCGCGGTGTCCAGGTCGGGGTGGACCTGCAGGCGCGAGTACTCGTGGTAGTCCAGGCCGGCGCGCTTGAGCTGCTTGTCTTCCAGTGCGAAACCGAGCGGCTCGACCAGGTGCAGCTGCGCGCCGGTGTTGGCGCAGAGCCGGATCACATTGCCCGTGTTGGGCGGGATTTCCGGGTGGAACAGGATCACGTGGAACTGGGGCGCGGCATTCATCGGCGCAGTGTACCTGCGACGACCGCCGCCTTTACGGCGCACGCCCTGCGCGGGGCAGGGCGGCACCGGTTACGGGCGCAGCAGGACCTGGGCGGTTTCGGTGGCCAGGGCCTGCAGGTCGGCAGCGCTCGGACGCACCTGCAGGGCTGGCAGGTTGACGATGACCGAGTTGGCGACGTTGGTGGCAGCGGCAGCCAGGGTGGCGGCGTAGCGCTGGGCTTCCAGTTCGGCGGCCAGGGCGACGCGCTGTTCCAGGCTCGGGCGCACTTCCACCGAGGCCAGGGTGGTGATCGGCATCGCGGCGGCGACCGGGGCGGCGACGTAGCCGTTGCGCTCAGCCAGCTGGTCGGCGCTGGGGCGCACTTCCACGGTGGCCAGGGTCGGGATGCCGCTGGCCTGTTCCCAGGCCTGCTGGGCCAGCTGGTCGGCGGCAGGGCGAACCTGCACGGTGGACAGGGTCTTGATCGATTCGGAGGCCTGCACCGACGAAACAACCGCGGTGCCGGCGATCAGGGCGATGGCGATGGCAATGGTCTTGGCGTTCATGACGGGGCCTGTTTAGTGTTGGTGAGCAGTGGTGTGGTAGTAAGGTAGTACACCAGTTCTGGGCATGCAAGAGAAATTTTCGATTTCCTGCACTTGTTCAGTCTTCAGTCAGCTTTTGTCTGAAGCCCTTCTTGGCGCAGGAAGTACCAAGCAATCCGCGTGCCAACTTTTAGTTATTGATTTGCAAGGCTTTTATGTGGTCCCGAAAGTGTCCGCTGGGCGGACACCTGTCCATTCGATAAGCCGCGGACACTGTCCGGACGCCTTCAGCCGGCGTCTGTGACGTTTCAAGAGCGCCCCTGGGCGTCGGGCTGGATGGCCATCTGGGCAAACACCCCCAGTGACTGGCGACCGATTCCGGCCGCCGCGCGCGCAGGCTAGGATCGGGGTTCACCTATGTGACCAAGGATCCGGATATGTCTCTCGCCCTTCGCCCGCGCGCTGCACTGCTGGCCGTCGCCCTCAGCACCGCCCTGGGCACGCTCGCGCCCACCCATGCGCTCGCCGCCAAGCCGGCGGCACCGGCCAAGGTCGATATCCCGTACGAGCAGTTCACCCTGCCCAACGGCCTGCGCGTGATCGTGCATACCGATCGCAAGGCGCCGATCGTTGCGGTCAACGTCTGGTACCACGTGGGCAGCAAGGACGAGCCGGCTGGCCGTACCGGCTTTGCGCACCTGTTCGAACACCTGATGTTCCAGGGCAGCGAAAACCACGACGGCGAGTTCTTCGAGCCGTTCAAGCAGGTGGGTGCCACCAACCAGAACGGCACCACCAACACCGACCGCACCAATTACTTCGAGAACGTGCCGACCACCGCGCTGGACATGGCACTGTGGATGGAATCGGACCGCATGGGCCATCTGGTCGGTGCGATCGACCAGGCCGCGCTGGACGAGCAGCGTGGCGTGGTGCAGAACGAGAAGCGCCAGGGCGAGAACCAGCCCTACGGCCAGGCCTGGGACCAGCTCAACAAGGCGCTGTACCCGGTGGGCCACCCGTACCACCACGGCGTGATCGGGTCGATGAACGATCTGAACGCGGCGTCGCTGGATGACGTGAAGACCTGGTTCCGCACCTGGTACGGCCCGAACAATGCGGTGCTGGTGCTGGCCGGCGACATCGACCTGGCCACCGCCAAGGAAAAGGTCGCCAGGTACTTCGGCAGCATCCCGGCCGGCCCGACCATGGCGCAGCCGGCGGTGAACGTGGCCAAGCGTAGTGCCGACACGCGCGAGACGATGACCGACAAGGTACCGCAGGCGCGCATCTACCGCGCCTGGAACGTGCCGCAGGTCGGCACCACCGAGGTCGATCAGCTGCAGTTGTTCGCGCAGGTGCTCGGCGGTGCGAAGTCTTCGCGCCTGAGCCAGCGCCTGCAGCACCAGGACAAGCTGGTGGACAGCATCGCGTCGGGCCTGTCGACCTCGCAGTTGGGCTCGAACTTCGTGATCATGGCGACGGTCAAGCAGGGCCAGGACCCGGCCAAGGTCGAGAAGATCATCGACGAGGAACTGGACCGGCTGATCAAGCAGGGCCCGACCGCGGCCGAACTGGAGCGTGCCAAGACCGGTGCCCGCGCAGGCTTCATCCGCGGCATCGAGCGCATCGGTGGCTTCGGCGGCAAGGCCGACGCCCTTGCAGAATGTGCGGTGTTCACCGGCGACCCGGGCTGCTTCCGTACCTCGCTGGCCAACATCGAGAAGGCCAGTGCTGCTGATCTGAGCCGGCTGGGCGCGCAGTGGCTGGACAAGGGCAGTCACACCCTGGTGATCGCACCGGGTGAGCGCGTGGCGCTGAAGGAAGACCCGAGCCAGGCGCCGAAGCCGTTCACCGTGCCGGCGGTGGACCCGAAGTACAGCACCCTGCCCGAGCAGGTCGACCGCAAGGCCGGCGTGCCGCAGACCCGCGAGTTCCCGCAGCTGAAGTTCCCGGCGCTGCAGCGTGCCACGCTGAAGAACGGCACCCAGGTGATCCTGGCCGAGCGCCACGAGATTCCGGTGGTGCAGTTCAGCTACCAGTTCCCGGGCGGCTTCAGTGCCGACCAGGGCCGCAAGCCGGGCACCGCCAACTTCACCATGAGCCTGATGACCGAAGGCGCCGGCAAGCTGGGCTCGCTGGCCTTCGCCGACGCCGCGGATGCGCTGGGCGCCAGCCTGGATGCTTCGGCCGGCCTGGATTCGATGAGCGTGGACCTGTCGGCACTGAAGGAAAACCTGGCACCGTCGCTGGCGCTGTACCGCGACCTGCTGCGCGAACCGCGCTTCGAGCAGGGCGAGATCGACCGGGTCAAGGCGAGCTGGATCGCTGGCATCCAGCAGGAGAAGGTGAACCCGGGTGCGGTGGCGATGCGCGTGCTGCCCCCGCTGCTGTATGGCAAGGGCCACCCGTATGCCATTCCGTTTACCGGTAGCGGTGACGAGGCGGCGATCAACGGCCTGACCCGCGAGGACCTGGTCGACTTCCACCACGACTGGCTGCGCCCGCAGAACGGCACCCTGATCGTGGTCGGCGACACCACCCTGGCCGAGATCGTGCCGCTGCTGGACAAGCAGCTGGGCGACTGGAAGGCCAGTGGCGAGGCCCCGCAGGTGAAGGCGGCCACCGACGTTGCGCTCCCGAATGGCCCGCGCGTGTTCCTGATCGACCAGCCGGGCGCGGTACAGGCCAACCTGTTCGCCGGCCAGGTGGTGGCACCTTCCAGCGCCACCAGTTCGACCCGCTTCGACATCGCCAACGGCGTGATCGGCGGCGACTTCACCTCGCGCCTGAACATGAACCTGCGCGAGGACAAGCACTGGTCGTACGGTGCGCGCAGCAGCGCGGTCAGTTCGGTGGGCCAGCGCCCGTGGATGGCCAGCGCGCCGGTGCAGATCGACAAGACCGGCCCGGCACTGGCGGAAATGCGCAAGGAAATCGCCGCGTTCGCCGATGGCAGCAAGCCGGCCACCGCTGCCGAGGTCAACCGCATCCGCAACATCCAGACCCTGAGCCTGCCCGGTGCCTACGAGACCGCCAGTGCGGTGGCGTCGACCATCGGTTCGATCGTGCAGTTCAAGCGCCCGGACGACTACGTGCTGCGGCGCAAGGCCGAGATCGAAGCGATGACCCCGGCGCAGGTGCAGCAGGCCGCCGCCGAGATCAAGCCGCAGGCCCTGACCTGGGTGGTGGTGGGTGACCTCAAGCAGACCGAAGCGGCCGTGCGCGCGCTGAACCTGGGCGAGGTGACGGTGATCGACGCCGAAGGCAACCCGGTCAAGAAATAAGGCAAGACCCGGCCCGCCATGTGGCGGGCCGGCTCCCCCGGGTAGTGCCGGCCGCTGGCCGGCAACTCCGTGACCCGAAGGCGGGGTCAGAGCCCCCTGCGGGGGATCCGACCCCTCTGCCGATCTGGGGTCGGATCCCCCGCAGGGGGCTCTGACCCCGGCCTCGGCTACCCCCGATTCAGGCTGTTCAGGCAGAATCCCCCATACCCTTCCAGGATCTGCCCATGCGCGTTCTGCTGCTTTCCTCCCTGCTGCTCACCGTCACCGCCTGTACCTGGGTGCCGATCGAACCGGCCGGCAAGGCAACCCGCGTGCTGCCGGCAGGGCCGGTTCCGGCCGGCTGCATCGCCAAGGGCGAGGTGGTGGTCACCGTGAAGAGCAAGGTCGGCTTCTACAACCGCAACCCGCTGCGGGTGCAGGAAGAGCTGGAAACCCTGGCCCGCAACGAGGCCCCGAGCGCCGGCGCCAATGCCGTCCAGGCCGCTGCGGCCCCCGCCGATGGCAGCCAGCGCTTCGCCGCGTTCCAGTGCCCGCCGCGCTGAACGCTTCACCATACGGCCGAGGCTGAATTCGTAAAGATGCGGTGAAAGCCCGGGGTTATAGAATAGCGCCCCCTTTTGCCTGAGCCTTGGCGCTAACCTCGATGCTCTTCAAGAATGTCTCGATCGCCGGCCTGGCACACGTCGACGCACCGCATACGCTGACGACCAAGGAAATCAACGAACGCCTGCAGCCGACGTTGGATCGCCTGGGTATCCGCACCGATGTGCTCGGCGACATCGCCGGCATCCACGCCCGCCGCCTGTGGGACAACGGCGTGCTGGCGTCGGACGCCGCCACCATGGCCGGCCGTAAGGCACTGGAAGACGCGGGCATCACCGCGACCCAGGTCGGCCTGCTGGTCAACACCTCGGTCAGCCGCGACTACCTGGAGCCGTCCACGGCCTCCATCGTGTCGGGCAACCTCGGTGTCAGCGACGAATGCATGACCTTCGACGTCGCCAACGCCTGCCTGGCCTTCATCAACGGCATGGACATCGCGGCGCGCATGATCGAGCGCGGTGATATCGACTACGCGCTGGTGGTGGACGGCGAGACCGCCAACCTGGTGTACGAGAAGACCCTGGAGCGCATGACCGCCCCGGACGTCACCGCCGATGACTTCCGCAACGAGCTGGCCGCGCTGACCACCGGGTCGGGCGCCGCCGCGATGGTGATGGCGCGCGCGGAGCTGGTGCCGGACGCGCCGCGCTACAAGGGCGGCGTGACCCGCTCGGCCACCGAGTGGAACCAGCTGTGCCTGGGCAACCTGGACCGCATGGTCACCGACACCCGCCTGTTGCTGATCGAAGGCATCAAGCTGGCGCAGAAGACCTTCAGCGCCGCCAAGATCGCACTCGGCTGGGCCGTGGAGGAGCTGGACCAGTTCGTGATCCACCAGGTCAGCCAACCGCACACCGCCGCGTTCATCAAGAACTTCGGCATCGACCCGAAGAAGGTCATGACCATCTTCGGCGAGCACGGCAACATCGGCCCGGCCTCGGTGCCGATCGTGCTGAGCAAGCTCAAGCAGCTGGGCAAGCTGAAGAAGGGTGATCGCATCGCGCTTCTGGGTATTGGCTCGGGCCTGAACTGCTCGATGGCTGAAGTGGTCTGGTAAGCAGCCCGTTGCCCGACCTCCTGTAGAGCCGAGCCATGCTCGGCTCACGCGCGCAGCGCGGCTCTTCCGCAGCGGACCGGAGAGCAGCCGAGCAACGGCTCGGCTCTACATTGCGCCGCGACTCTCCTTAGGTGCTCCGCATGCGCGATCTTCCCGGTTACCCCGCCCACCCGCAGCGCTTCGAGGTCCGCCCCGGCCTGTCGATGAACTATCTCGACGAGGGCCCGCGCGATGGCGAGGTGGTGGTGATGGTGCACGGCAACCCGTCGTGGAGCTACTACTGGCGCACGCTGGTGGCCGGCCTGTCGGACACCTACCGCTGCATCGTGCCGGACCACATCGGCATGGGCCTGTCGGACAAGCCGGACGACAGCCGCTATGAGTACACGCTGCAGTCGCGCGTGGACGATCTTGATGCGCTGCTGAAGCACCTGGGCATCAGCGGCCCGGTGACCCTGGCCGTGCACGACTGGGGCGGCATGATCGGGTTCGGCTGGGCGCTGTCGCACCACGAGCAGGTGAAGCGCCTGGTGGTGCTCAACACCGCTGCCTTCCCGATGCCGGCGGCAAAGAAGATGCCGTGGCAGATCGCACTGGGTCGCCACTGGAAGATCGGCGAGTGGATCATCCGCAGCTTCAACGCGTTCTCGTCCGGTGCCTCGTGGCTGGGCGTGGAGCGGAAGATGCCGGCCGATGTGCGCCGCGCCTACGTGTCGCCGTACAACAGCTGGGCCAACCGCATCAGCACCATCCGCTTCATGCAGGACATCCCGCTGTCGCCGGCCGACAAGGCCTGGTCGCTGCTGGAACGCGCCGGCAAGGCGCTGCCGTCGTTCGCCGACCGTCCCGCCTTCCTCGGCTGGGGCCTGCGCGACTTCGTGTTCGACCATCATTTCCTGAAGGGCTTCCAGGCCGCGCTGCCGAATGCCCAGGTGCATGCCTTCGAGGATGCCGGCCACTATGTGCTGGAAGACAAGCAGGACGTGCTGGTGCCGGAAATCCGCGCGTTCCTGGACGCCAACCCGATCTGATCGATGTGCCGACCAACGGTCGGCACCCACAAGTGGAAGGTATGGGTGGGTGCCGACCGTTGGTCGGCACACCGGATTATGCGGCGACCGGCGCCTGTGGTGGCGAGGACGGGCTGTTGCCGTTGTCGTCCGGGTGATCGTCGTCATTGTCGGCGTCATCGCGCCAGCGCCAGTCGGCCGGCGTCAGCGGATCCAGGCCATAGGCAATGCGCGCCTTGTCGCACTGCGGGCTGGCCTTGCCGTATTCCCACGATGCATCCACCTCACGGCACACGCTGGGCCGGTTGGGGTGGATCGTGCAGCGTGAATACACGCCGATCTGCGCATCCAGCGCGACGCAGCGCACCGGCTTGGAATGGGTGCCGCGCATGCACAGGCGGTGCGGATCCAGCACCTCAGTGAGCTGATGCGGCACGCCGCCGGGGGTGACCTCGTCCGATTCCATCCAGTGGAAGGCCACGCGGTACTGGGTGCAGCAGGCGCCGCAGGTCATGCAGGGATGTTGCATGGGCAAGCCGCCTCGGGCGGCAGTCGGAATCGGGAACGAGGGTGCGGATTTTCCACGAAGTGGGCCGCCGCGCAAGAAATTCCGTAAGCGGCGACAATGAACGGATGAACCGACCCTGCAACATTGCGGCCCGTTTGCCTGAACTGGCGCGTGAACGCCCCGACCAGATCGCCATCCGCTGCCCGGGCCGCCGCGGCGCCGGCAACGGCATGGCCGCCTACGATGTCACCCTCGATTACCGTCAGCTGGACGCCCGCAGTGATGCCATGGCCGCCGGCCTGGCCGGCTACGGGATCGGCCGTGGCGTGCGCACGGTGGTGATGGTGCGGCCCTCTCCGGAGTTCTTCCTGCTGATGTTCGCGCTGTTCAAGCTGGGCGCAGTGCCGGTGCTGGTCGATCCGGGCATCGACCGGCGCGCGCTTAAGCAGTGCCTGGACGAGGCGCAGCCGCAGGCCTTCATCGGCATTCCTCTGGCGCATGTGGCGCGGCTGGTGCTGCGCTGGGCGCCGTCGGCCACCCGGCTGGTGACGGTCGGCCGCCGCCTCGGCTGGGGCGGTACCAGCCTGGCCGCGCTGGAACGTGCCGGTGCCAAGGGGGGGGCCATGCTGGCCGATACCGATGGCGAGGACATGGCGGCGATCCTGTTCACCAGCGGCTCCACCGGCGTGCCCAAGGGCGTGGTCTACCGCCACCGCCACTTCGTCGGCCAGATCCAGCTGCTGGGCAGTGCCTTCGGCATGGAAGCGGGTGGGGTGGACCTGCCGACCTTCCCACCGTTCGCGCTGTTCGACCCGGCGTTGGGCCTGACTTCGGTGATCCCGGACATGGACCCGACGCGGCCGGCGCAGGCCGACCCGGGACGCCTGCACGATGCCATCCAGCGCTTCGGCGTAACCCAGCTGTTCGGCTCGCCAGCGCTGATGCGGGTGCTGGCTCGGCACGGGCGGCCACTGCCGACGGTGACCCGGGTGACCTCGGCCGGGGCACCGGTGCCGCCGGACGTGGTCGCCACCATCCGCAGCCTGCTGCCGGCCGATGCGCAGTTCTGGACTCCCTATGGCGCCACTGAGTGCTTGCCGGTGGCGGTGGTCGAAGGCCGCGAACTGGAGCGCACCCGCGCGGCGACCGAGGCCGGTGCCGGCACCTGCGTGGGCAACGTGGTGGCCCCCAACGAGGTGCGCATCATCGCCATCGACGACGCACCGTTGGCCGACTGGTCGCAGGCACGTGTGCTGGCCACCGGCGAGGTGGGCGAGATCACCGTGGCCGGGCCGACCGCCACCGACAGCTACTTCAACCGCCCGCAGGCCACTGCGGCGGCGAAGATCCGCGAGACGCTGGCCGATGGCAGCACCCGCGTGGTGCATCGCATGGGCGACGTTGGTTATTTCGATGTGCAGGGCCGCCTGTGGTTCTGCGGGCGCAAGACGCAGCGCGTGGAAACCGCGCGCGGGCCGCTGTACACCGAGCAGGTCGAGCCGATGTTCAACACCGTGGCCGGCGTGGCGCGCACTGCGCTGGTTGGCGTGGGGGCCGCCGGTGCGCAGGTGCCGGTGCTGTGCGTGGAGCTGCAGCGTGGCCGGTCCGACAGCCCGGCACTGCAGGAAGCGCTGCGTGCCAAGGCCGCCGCATGCCTGGCCGGAGCCGGGCTGGAGCACTTCCTGGTACACCCTTCGTTCCCCGTCGATATCCGTCATAACGCCAAGATCGGCCGCGAGAAGCTCGCCGTCTGGGCCAGCACCGAACTGGAGAAGCGCGCATGAAGATCCTGGTCACCGGTGGCGGTGGTTTCCTTGGGCAGGCGCTGTGCCGCGGGCTGGTCGAGCGTGGCCACCAGGTGCTGGCGTTCAACCGCAGTCATTACCCGGAACTGCAGGCGATGGGCGTGGGCCAGATCCGCGGTGATCTGGCCGATGCGCAGGCGGTGCTGCATGCGGTGGCCGGCGTCGATGCGGTGTTCCACAACGGCGCCAAGGCCGGCGCATGGGGCAGCTATGACAGCTACCACCAGGCCAACGTGGTCGGCACCGACAACGTCCTCGCGGCCTGCCGCGCGCATGGCATCAACCGGCTGGTCTACACCTCCACGCCCAGCGTGACCCATCGTGCCACGCACCCGGTGGAAGGCCTCGGGGCTGACGAGGTGCCGTACGGCGAAGATTTCCAGGCGCCGTATGCGGCTACCAAGGCAATCGCCGAACAGCGCGTGCTGGCCGCCAACGATGCGTCGCTGGCGACGGTGGCACTGCGCCCGCGCCTGATCTGGGGCCCAGGCGACCAGCAGCTGGTGCCGAGGCTGGCCGAGCGTGCGCGGCAGGGCCGCCTGCGCCTGGTGGGGATGGCAACAACAGGGTGGACACCACCTACATCGACAACGCCGCACTCGCGCACTTCCTCGCCTTCGAGGCACTGGCGCCGGGCGCTGCGTGTGCGGGCAAGGCCTACTTCATCTCCAATGGCGAGCCGCTGCCGATGCGCGAGCTGGTCAACAAGCTGCTGGCCGCTGTTGGCGCGCCGACGGTGGGCAAGGCGATCAGCTTCAATACCGCGTACCGTGTCGGCGCCATCTGCGAGCGGCTGTGGCCGCTGCTGCGCCTGCGTGGCGAGCCGCCGCTGACCCGCTTCCTGGCCGAGCAGTTGTGCACGCCGCACTGGTACAGCATGGAACCGGCGCGCCGTGACTTCGGCTACGTGCCGCAGGTCAGCATCGAAGAGGGGCTGCGCAGGCTGAAGGCTTCATCTGCTGCATAGATCGCCGTCACTGGTTGCACACCGCAGGATCGGGAGGATGGACCCACGCCATCCAAGGCTCGACCACCCGCGAGGAGCGCCATGCTGCACTACGCCATCATCTTCTTTGTCATCGCCATCATCGCCGCTGTTCTGGGTTTCTCCGGAATCGCCGGCGCCGCAACCAACATCGCCTGGATCCTGTTCGTGGTGTTCCTGATCCTTGCGGTGATCTCGATGTTCCGCAAGCGCGGCTAGCCGGTAGTGCCGGCCGCTGGCCGGCATCGCTTTCCGCAGAGTCGAGCCATGCTCGACTCTGCGGGCGATCACGACGTTACACAGCGCTCTGCAGCCCGCGATCGGCCTCATGGCGCTCCAGCGCCAGCTCGATCAGGCGGGTGATCAGCGTGGTGTAGTCCACGCCGCTGGCACCCCACAGCTTCGGGTACATGCTGATGCGGGTGAAGCCCGGCAGCGTGTTGACCTCGTTGATGATGATGTCGCCGCCCGCAGTGAGGAACACATCCACGCGCGCCATGCCGGCACACTCCAGCGCCTGGTAGGCCCGCAGCGCGATCTGCTGGATGCGTGCCTGGGTGCCGGCATCGATATCCGCGGGTACCACCACTTCGGCACCATCGGCGTTGATGTACTTGGTGTCGTAGGCGTAGAACTCGTCGTGCACCACCACCTCGCCGCACAGGCTGGCCTGCGGATGTTCGTTGCCCAGCACCGCGCACTCGATCTCGCGGCCGATCACCGCCGATTCCACCAGCACCTTGTGGTCGTAGCGCAGCGCCAATGCCAGCGCTTCGGCAAAGCCCGCCGCATCCTTGACCTTGCTCACGCCTACCGACGAGCCTTGGTTGGCCGGCTTCACGAACAGCGGCAGGCCAAGCTGGGCAATCACCGCATCGACATCCACTTCCGCCACCTGGTGGCGGCGGATGCACAGCCACGGCGCCACCTGCAGCCCGGCGTCGCGCAGCAGACGCTTGGTCACGTCCTTGT
This sequence comes from Stenotrophomonas sp. pho, assembly GCF_006228405.1. Classification (NCBI taxonomy): domain Bacteria; kingdom Pseudomonadati; phylum Pseudomonadota; class Gammaproteobacteria; order Lysobacterales; family Lysobacteraceae; genus Stenotrophomonas; species Stenotrophomonas sp. pho. The sequence goes on from NZ_CP029759.1 coordinate 205,013, forward strand.
CCATCGCCACTGCCGAGCCCAGTACCGGCGAACCGACGAAGGGCAGGTTGGCCATGCGCAGCAGCCCCTGCAGCGCACCGTCCTCGCCCAGAGGCCCGTGCACGATCGGCAGCACCACATCGATCTGGCCCAGCACGCTGGCCGCATCGGAGGGCTGCAGCTGTGCCTGCTCGGCACCGGGAAAGACCGCCAGCGACTGGCCGGAGCGATGCAGCGCGATGCGTGCCGGATCATCGGCATTGAGCAGGAAGGTCGCAGGCTCGCTCAGATGCCACTGGCCCTGCTTGTCGATGCCGACCAGCACCGGCTCGAAGCGCTCGCGATCAAGCGCATCGAGGATGTTCTTCGCCGACTGCAGTGAAACTTCGTGCTCGGAAGACTTGCCCCCGAAGATGATGCCGACCCGGGTCCGTGCCATGGGGAGTGCGATGTCCTGTGCGTTGCGTGGCCCCATAGCATGAACCTTCATCGGCCCACCGCGTGAGGCACAGATGAACCAGAAATCCATCCACGCATGGCGTGGATCTACCGTCCTCATGGCCCATCAACAGGGGTCGGAGCCCGTTGCGCAACAACGGGATCCGACCCCACGGACGACAGGAAACTGTCGAAGGCGGGATGGGTCCGGTTGCGGGGTGTCCGCGGCATGGATGCCGCGGCCAAGCCCCCATGGGTGAGGGCGCTTTGCTTGCGAAGCACTGCTTCGCAAGCGCCCGAACGCCCAGCCGCCAGCGGCTGGGCCGGACCGCGGAGCGGGGTTTACGGCGTCCCCCGCAACCGGACCCATCCCGCCATCCCACGGAATGCATGCTGTTGCTGTTGGTGTTGAGGTTGCCGGCCAGCGGCCGGCACTACCGCGGGTGCCGGGCGGCAGCCCGGCCCAAGCCCCCACCCACGCAGGTAGAATGCGCCCATGGCTCTTTCCCTGCTCAAGTCCCTCAAGCCGGTCGCTGGCCGCGCCCTGCAGATCGCCCTGAACCGCGCGCTGGCGCTGGATCCGGATACCCGCCATGCCCTGGCCAGCCTCGATGGCCGGCACATTGACCTGACCCTGGAAGCGCCGTCGCTGGCGATGCGCATCAGCGTCGACGGCGACCAGCTGCGGGTCGGCCCGGTGGATGCGCAGGAAGCCGACCTGGCCGTGCGCAGCAGCCTGGCCGGCGTGCTGGCGCAGCTGCCGCTGCTGGCCAACGCACGGCGCGGCGAGTCCAACAACAAGGGCCGAGTACGCGTGGCCGGTGACGCCGAACTGGCGCGGCGCCTGCAGCAGCTGGCCAAGGGCTTCGACCCGGACTGGCAGCAGCCGTTCGTCAGCGTATTCGGCGAGGTACTGGGCGTGCAGGTCGCCAACACCCTGCGCAGCGCCCTGCAGCACGCGCGCCAGGGGGCGATCGACCTGGCCCACAGCGCCGCCGAATTCATCACCGAGGAATCGCGCGACGTGGTGCCGCGCGCCGAACTGGATGCCTTCCATGATGATGTGGACGTGCTGCGCGATGACGTCGAGCGTCTTGGCGCGCGCGTGCAGCGCCTGCGGGGTGCCGCATGAAGGCCGTGCTGCGGGCGAGCCGCATCGGCCGGGTGATCCTGCGTTACCGCCTTGACGACCTGTTGCAGGGCACGCCGGCCGAGCGTTGGCTGCGCCTGGCCAAGCCGTTCGTGCCGCGTGCCTCGGCCGACATCGCCGCGCAGTCGCGCGGTGCGCGCCTGCGCCTGGCGCTGCAGGATCTCGGCCCGATCTTCGTCAAGTTCGGCCAGATCCTCTCCACACGCCGCGACCTGGTGCCGCCGGATGTGGCCAATGAGCTGACCCTGCTGCAGGACCGGGTCAAGCCGTTCGACGGTGACACTGCGCGCCGCATTGTCGAGGAAGCGCTTGGCCTGCCGGTCAGCGAGGCGTTCGCCAGCTTCGATACCGAACCACTGGCCTCGGCTTCGATCGCGCAGGTGCATGCGGCCACGCTGGCCGATGGCCGCCAGGTGGTGGTCAAGGTACTGCGCCCCGGCATCGAGAAGCAGATCGATGCCGACATCGCCCTGCTCAACTCGCTGGCCGCGCTGGTCGAGCGTACCCATCCGCGTGCCGACAAGATCCGACCGCGCGAAGTGGTGGCCGAAGTCGAGAACACCCTCGCCGCCGAGCTGGACCTGCAGCGCGAAGGCGCCAATGCCAGCGTGCTGCGCCGCTTCTGGGAGAACAGCGACGACCTGTATGTGCCGGAAGTGATCTGGAGCCATACCGCCGAGCGCGCGCTGACCCTGGAACGCGTGTGGGGCATTCCGTCCGACGACATCGCCGCGCTCGACAAGGCGGGCATCGACCGCAAGGCACTGGCCGCCAAGGGCGTGCGGGTCTTCTACACCCAGGTGTTCCGCGACAACTTCTTCCATGCCGATGCGCACGCCGGCAACATCTGGGTCGACACCGATCCGGGCCGCCGCGCCAACCCGCGATTCATCGCGCTGGACTTCGGCATCATGGGCCAGCTGTCGCAGGAGGATCAGTACTACCTGGCTGAGAACTTCATGGCCATCTTCAACCGCGATTACCGCCGCATCGCCGAACTGCATGTGCAGGCGCGCTGGATGCCGGACAACGTGCGCATCGATGATCTGGAAGCGGCCGTGCGTTCGGTGTGCGAGCCGTACTTCACCCGCCCACTGTCGCAGATCTCGCTGGCCGAAGTGCTGATGAAGCTGTTCCGCGTGGCGCAGCGCTACCAGCTGACCCTGCAGCCGCAGCTGATCCTGCTGCAGAAGACCCTGCTGAACATCGAAGGTGTCGGCCGGCAGCTGGATCCGCAGATCGATATCTGGGCGGTGGCCAAGCCGGTGCTGGCGAAGATCCTGCGCGAGCGCTACAGCCCACGCCGGGTGGTGCGCGAGATCGGCAAGCGGTTGCCGGAAATCATGACCCACGCGCCGGACATGCCGCGCCTGGTACACGCTTGGCTGACCCAGCAGGTGGAGGGGCGCCACGAGCTGGCGATGCGCTCGCGCGATCTGGTTGCGCTGGATGCCAGCGTGCAGCGCCTGCAGAGGCGCGCGGTCGGCGCGATCACCGGCGTCGGCCTGCTGGCCATCGCCGCGCTGATGTACGTGCTGCAGCCACCGGGCTGGTACTGGGGCGACCTGCCGATGTGGAGCTGGGTGTCCGGTGCCGTCGGCGCGCTGGCGCTGGCGCGCGCGTGGTGGAGATAGACCCGGTGCTGCAGACGCTGAAGAACGAACTGATGCACTTCGGTGCTGAAAACGACGCGCATGAAACCGAGCGCGCTCGGCGCATGCTCAACATCACGCCGGATACCGGTGAATTCCTGTCGGTGCTGGTGCGTTTCGGCACCGCGCGACGGGTACTGGAAATCGGCACCTCCAATGGCTACTCCACGCTGTGGCTGGCCGAAGCCGCAGCCGCCATCGACGGCCACGTGACCACGCTGGAAGTCGCCGAGGACAAGGTGGCGTTGGCGCGATCCACGTTCGCGCGCAGCGGGTTGGCCGCGCACATCACGCTGGTGCATGGCGATGCCGGGCAGTGGTTGGCAGAGGCCGGCGAAGGCTGCATCGACCTGTTGTTCCTGGATTCGGACCGCGGGCAGTACGCCGGCTGGTGGCCGCAGCTGCGCCGCGTGCTGCGGCCGGGGGGCCTGCTGGTGGTGGACAACGCCACCTCGCACGCGGAAGAGATGGAGCCCTTGTGCCTGCTGCTGGATGCCGATCCGGACTTCAGCACCAGCGTGGTGCCGGTGGGCAACGGCGAACTGCTGGCCGTGCGCAACGCCTGATTGCCACGCCACAGACCCGGGGTCAGATCCCTTTTTCCCGTGGAAAAGGGATCTGACCCCATACAGGGCACCCTTATAATCCCGCGGTGAGTACCGAACCTGACACCCTCGCCGCGGTCGAGACTGAAACCGCGCCCCTGCAGCTGCTGCACCTGGATGAGCGCCTGGCCGTGGTCAACAAGCCTGCCGGGCTGATGGTCCACGACAGCAAGCTGGCCCGTGGCGAAGATGATTTCCTGGCCGACCGCCTGCGTGAGCAGCTGGGGCGGCCGATCTTCCTCGTGCACCGCCTGGACCGGGCCACCAGTGGCTGCCTGCTGCTGGCCTTCGACCGCGAAACCGCCAGTTCGCTGGGCAAGGCACTGATGGGTGGCGTAGTGGCCAAGGACTACCTGACAGTCTGCCGAGGCTGGCCGGCCGAGCTGTCCTGGCGGGTGGACCATGATCTGGACGGCGGGCCGGGCAAGCCGGTGAAGAAGCCGGCGATCACCGATTTCCAGCGCCTGGCCACTGGCGAGCTGTCGGTGCCGGTGGGCGAGTTCAGCAGCTCGCGCTACGCGCTGCTGCGCTGCCAGCCGCAGACCGGGCGCTTCCGGCAGATCCGCCGTCACCTCAAGCACCTGTCACATCACATGATCGGCGATACCAGCCACGGCGATGGGCGCCACAACCGCATCTTCCGCATGCAGGGCGTGCACCGCATGCTGCTGCACGCCGAGCGCCTGCGCTTTCCGCATCCGGAGGGCGGCAACGTGGATGTCAGTGCGCCGCTGGACCGCCAGTTCCAGAAGGCACTGGACCTGTTCGGCTGGCAGGTGGACGCAGTTTGACGGTAGTGCCGGCCGCTGGCCGGCAGCTGCGTGATTCCAGGTGTACTGGGGAGCCGGCCAGCGGCCGGCACTACCTCATTCTCGTTTCTTTTCCGGCTCGTTGACGATCGCTTCCAGGTCTTTCTGCAGGTCCGCAAACAGCGGCTGCATGCGCGCCTGGATGGCCACCATCACGTTCTGCATCAGTGCCGGGGTCTTGTCCAGCAGGCTCTGGCCTGCCGCGCTCTCGTAGAACTCGGCCATCGCCAGCACGTCTTCCTTGCTGAACGTCTTCTTGTACAGGTCCACGTACATCGGCCGCAGCTGCTGCCACGACATGGCCTGGCGCAGGGTCTGGCTGGTCCGCGCCTGGATCCGCTTCAGCTGCTCCTGCTGCTGGGCGGTGAGCTGGCGCTGCGCGGCCACCTGCTGGAACTGCTGCTGCTGCATGGCTTCGATCTGCGGCACCATGGTGTCGATCATGCTCTGCGCGCGCGAGGCCGACAGCAGGCGGTTGATGTCGCCGTCGGTCGGCGGGGCGGCCAGGGCCGGGACGCTGGCCGTGGCCAGTGCCAGCAGCAGGGCGGCGCGGCGCAGCAGGGACGGCAGGGCGGGTGCGAAGCGGGTCATGCGGGCTTCCTGCGGTACATGGGACCGCCAGCATACCTGCAGCCCAGGCGAAGGCGGCGTGTTCGGCGCCTGATCGGCGGCATACGGGGCGCGATGGCGCACTCCACCACGTGGCTGCCGCTACAATGCGCGGATGGGCAGTGGACCGGTCACCATCAGCGCGCAGCTTGAAATCCCCGACGGCGAGATCGTCGAGCGGTTCGTGCGCGCCAGTGGCGCCGGCGGCCAGAACGTCAACAAGGTGTCCACTGCGGTGGAACTGCGTTTCGACGTGGCCAACTCGCCCTCGTTGCCCGAACCGTTGCGCGCGCGGCTGTTGGCGCGGCGTGACCGGCGCATGACCGGCGAAGGCGTGCTGGTCATCGACGCGCAACGTTTCCGCACCCAGGATCGCAATCGCGAGGATGCGCGCGAGCGGCTGGCGGCCTTCATCCAGGCCGGGCTGAGCGTGCCCAAACCGCGCAAAGCCACCAAGCCGACCCTCGGGTCGAAACTGCGTCGTCTGGACGCCAAACGCGGGCGCGCGCAGATCAAGCGCGGGCGCTCATCACGTGACTGGGAGTGATTGCTTGAACAACCCGACTTCGTTGCTGCCGGCCGTGCCGCCGCAGATGCCGCAGGTCAAACCCAACGCCTTCCTGCGCTGGCTGGCGCGCTGCACCCTGCGCATGGGGGGCTGGAAGGTGACCGGCACCCTGCCTGACATCCCCAGGCTGGTCTTCATCATCGCCCCGCATTCGTCCAACTGGGACGGGCTGTGGGGCATGGCAGCGAAGATCGCGCTCGGCATGAAGGTGAAGGTGCTGGGCAAGGCGTCGCTGTTCTGGTGGCCGCTGGGCCCGTTGCTGCACCGGCTGGGCGTGATTCCGCTCGATCGCAGCTCGCCACAGGGTACGGTGGGCCAGGCGGTGGACCTGCTGCGCAACAACGAGAAGATGTGGTTCGCCATCACGCCCGAGGGCACCCGCAAGGCGGTGAAGGAGTGGAAGGCCGGCTTCCTGAAGATCGCCCGGATGGCCGACGTGCCGATCCTGACCGCGTATTTCCACTATCCGGAAAAGACCATCGGCATCGGTCCGCTGTTCACCCCGAGTGGCGACGATGTGGCCGACATGGCTGCCATCCGCGAGTTCTACCGGCCCTGGATCGGCAAGACCCGCGGCACGGTCTGAGCCGGCCGCAGGCCGCCGCATAGACGCCACGTCCGGCACATGCCGGGCGAGCGCGACAGGAGTAGGGTGGAGGGCTGGTATCCATACCGTCTGCCCAAGGAGCGTTTTACATGTCGCGTACCGTAGTCCTGGCCGCCGCCATCAGCCTGGCGTTGGCGGCCTGTTCCGGCAAGGAGTCCACCCCCGTGACCGATGCCCAGAAAGCCCCGGCCCCGCAGCCGGCCGAAGCCTCCACCAATCCGCTGCTGAGCGCCAGCACGCTGCCGTTCCAGGCGCCGCCGTTCGACAAGATCAAGGACAGCGACTACCTGCCGGCCTTCGAAGAAGGCATGCGCCAGCACCTGGCCGACGTGCGCAAGATCGCCGACAGCAGCGAGCCGGCCACCTTCGACAACACCATCGTGGCGATGGAGCGCAGCGGCGAGACCCTGACCCGCGTGTCGCGCATCTTCTTCGGCCTGGTCCAGGCCGACACCAACGATGCGCGCCAGAAGATCCAGGAAGAAGTGGCGCCGAAGCTGGCCGCGCACCAGGATGAGATCAACCTCGATCCGAAGCTGTTCGCGCGCGTGAAGTCGCTGTACGACCAGCGTGACACGCTGGGGCTGGACCCGGTGCAGAAGCGCCTGGTCGAGCACTATTACGATGGCCTGGTGCGCGCCGGTGCGCAGCTGTCCGACGCTGACAAGGCGACCCTGCGCAAGCTCAACGTGGAAGAGACCACGCTCTCCACCCAGTTCCACACCCGCCTGGTGGCCGCGACCGCCGCTGCGGCTGTTGTCGTTGACGACAAGGCCAAGCTGGCCGGCCTGGACGAGGGCGCGATCAACAATGCTGCGGCCGCCGCCAAGGACCGCAAGCTGGATGGCAAATTCCTGCTGCCGCTGCAGAACACCACCCAGCAGCCGGTGCTCGGCTCGCTGAGCGATCGCGACCAGCGTGCCGCCGTTCTGAAGGCCTCTGAAACCCGCGCCGAGCGCGGTGATGCCAACGACACCCGGCAGACCGTGCAGCGCCTGGCACAGCTGCGTGCGCAGAAGGCCAAGCTGCTCGGCTTCGACACCTTCGCCGACTATCAGCTGGGCGACCAGATGGCCAAGACTCCGGCTGCCGCGCTCAAGCTGCTGACCGACACCGTGCCGGCCGCCACCGCCAAGGCGCGCGCCGAGGCCGGTGAGATCCAGAAGGTCATCGACGCGCAGAAGGGCGGATTCCAGGTCGCCGCTTCGGACTGGGACTTCTACGCCGAGCAGGTGCGCAAGGCCAAGTACGATCTGGACGAGTCGCAGATCAAGCCGTACTTCGAACTGGACAACGTGCTGCAGAACGGCGTCTTCTACGCCGCCACCCAGCTGTATGGCATCACCTTCAAGCCGCGCACCGACATTCCGACCTACAACCCGGACATGAAGGTGTACGAAGTGTTCGACAAGGACGGCACCTCGCTGGCCCTGTTCTACACCGACTACTTCAAGCGTGACAGCAAGTCCGGCGGCGCCTGGATGGACGTGTTCGTCGAGCAGGACGGCCTGACCGGTGCCAAGCCGGTGGTCTACAACGTCTGCAACTTCACCAAGCCGGCCGCCGGCCAGCCGGCGCTGATCAGCTTCGACGACGTCACCACGATGTTCCATGAGTTCGGCCATGCGCTGCACGGCATGTTCTCGAACGTGAAGTACCCGTCGATCGCCGGCACCGCCACCTCGCGTGACTTCGTCGAGTTCCCGTCGCAGTTCAACGAGCACTGGGCACTGGACCCGAAGGTGTTCGCCAACTACGCCAAGCACTACAAGACCGGCGAGGCGATGCCGCAGGAACTGGTCGACAAGATTCTCAAGGCGCGCAGCTTCAACCAGGGCTATGCGACCACCGAGTATCTGTCGGCCGCGCTGCTCGACCTGGCCTGGCACACGCAGAAGGCCGATGCGCCGCTGCAGGATGTCGGTGCCTTTGAAGCCAGCGTGCTGAAGAAGTTCAAGGTCGACCTGCCGCAGGTGCCGCCGCGTTACCGCACCACCTACTTCGACCACATCTGGGGTGGTGGTTACTCGGCCGGTTACTACGCCTACTTCTGGGCCGAAGTGCTGGACCATGACGCCTACCAGTGGTTCACCGAACACGGTGGCCTGACGGCGGCCAACGGCCAGGAGTTCCGCGACAAGATCCTCTCGCGCGGCAACAGCGTGGAGTTGTCGACCCTGTACCGCGATTTCCGCGGCAAGGACCCGTCGGTGGAACCGCTGCTGAAGTTCCGCGGGCTGAAGTAAGAAACAGAAAGCGGCGGGGGCAACCCCGCCGTTTTTCTTTGTGTAGAGCCGAGCCCATGCTCGGCTGGCTTTTTCTGGAGACGCAGCCGAGCATGGGCTCGGCTCTACACAAGCGGATCACGTCCCCACGTGCACCCGGTTGGCCTGCTCGGCCAGGCCCAGGTGATCGAGCGCGATATCCAGCGCCAGCACATAACTCTGCGCGCCATACCCAGCAGCAATGCCCAGGCGCTGGCCGACACCGGCCGGCAGGCACGGTTCGGCCACTGCGCCGTCGTCATGCACCTCTACGTACGCGTTGTGCAGATAGGGCAGCAGCCGCTGCAGGCGCAGACTGTTGGCACACGCACCCGGATCGAGCAGCGTCACCTCGCCACGGCTGTGGTCGGCCACGCGCAGCGCATCGAGTAGTTCCTGTTCCGAACCGCAGGCGCGGATCGCCACGCTGGTGCCGGCGTCGATCGCGCGATGCACCAGCGACTTCAGGACCGGTGCCGGCAGCGGCATCGCGGTGCGGATCAGGGCGCCGGCCGCTTCCGGGCCGCGGATGATGAAGATCGACATGACTCAGCCCTCCTGCGCCAGGCGGCGGCCGACAATGGCCAGCGACAACGGGTAACCGGCCTGCTGGCTGCGCTGGTCGACCACCACGGCGGCGGGGCCGTGCTGCAGGCGCAGGCGTGCATCCAGACCAGGTTCGCTGGGCGCCTGCAACTCGATGTACTGCGCCGGCAGCCGTTCCAGCGCCGCCTGCAGCGCGCCACCTTCGGCCTGCCATTGCGCCTCGTCGGCGGCACCGACATCCAGCAGTACCCAGTCGGCCGAGCGCGCCTGCGGCTGGCACAGGCACCGGCGTACCTCGGACAGGCTGGCGCAGTCACTGCACAGCACGCGATGGCCGGCCAGCTGTGCCGGCAGTTGGGGACGCGGTGCCGACGAAGAGGCGTGGCGGATCACCAGGAGGGTCATACAACACCTTGCGGAATGCGCCGTGTGGCGCGGTGGGCACACGATGCGCGTGCTGCCCGTAAAGGTGCGATGCCCGCGGCCGGGCCGGGGCGTAAAACCTGCGTAACCCCTTTTGCAGCGCCAGGGTTGCCAGGACTGGGGCGCAGAGCAGCCGAGCGTAGGCTCGGCTCTACAGGAGCGCGGCGCGGGAACCTCTTGCGCCCGGATGTGGTCTGATGCAGCCACCACCCAACCGGAGCCTGTCATGGATGCTGTTGCCCGTCCCCCTTTTCCCAACGCGCCGTGGCCTGGCTGAAGAAGGAAGCATTGCCGCTGCTGGTGATGCTCGGCCTGCTCGCCGCCGCCCGCGATACCCTGGCCAACCATTACGTGGTGCCGAGTGGTTCGATGCAGCCGACCCTGCAGCCCGGCGACCGGGTGGTGGTGGACATGCGTGCCTATGGCCTGCGCCTGCCGTTCACCGGCAAGGAACTGATGACCACCGGCGTTCCGCAGCGTGGTGAAGTGGCGGTGTTCGATTCACCGGCCGACGGCACCCGCCTGATCAAGCGCGTGGCGGCAGTGGCGGGCGACCATGTGCAGATGCGCGAAGGCCATCTGAGCATCAACGGGCAGCCGCTGCAGATGGCCGACCTGCAGGACGTGGAAGCCTTCGGCGAGCGACGTGCCCGCCTTGATCTGGACATGGGCGGCGGTCCGGACATCGCCGACCTGGTGGTGCCGACTGGCAAGGTGCTGGTGCTGGGTGACCACCGCGGCAACAGCTTCGATGGCCGCTTCTTCGGCTTCGTCGACGCCGACAAGCTCTACGGCCGCGCGGTGGCGGTGTACTACCGCCGGGGCGACGGCTTCGAGTGGCAGCGCCTGTAAGCTGAATTGATACTTCTCGTATATCAATCATGACCTATCAGGTTATGGATCGACTGGATAGACGGGCCTAGTCTGAGGCCCGTTCCCTCCCGCGCTTGGCCGCCCCCACCGGCCCATCGATCCCATGACTGGCGAAACCGCGGCGGCCGTCGAACGCCGCCCCCCCACTGTCGACCCCAGCGCCGAGACCCGCATCCAGCAGGGCACACCGGCCTTTCGTCGCACCGCGCTGGCACTGTTCCTGGCCGGCTTTTCCACCTTCGGCCTGCTGTACACGGTGCAGCCGCTGCTGCCTGAGTTCAGCCGCCATTTCGGCGTGTCCGCCGCCGGCAGCGCCATGTCGTTGTCGCTGACCACCGGCACCTTGGCCGTGGCGATGCTGCTGGCTGGTCTGCTGTCCGATGCGGTCGGCCGCCGCCCGTTGATGATCGTCGCGTTGCTGGCCTCGGCCATGCTGTCGCTGAGCTCGGCGCTGGTGGATGACTGGACCACGCTGCTGGTATTGCGCACGCTGCTCGGCCTGGCGCTGAGCGGCGTGCCGGCGGTGGCGATGACCTACCTGGTCGAGGAAATGGACAGCCGTGCGCTGGGCCTGGCGATGGGCCTGTACATCGGCGGCAATGCCATCGGTGGCATGAGCGGGCGCCTGCTGGCCGGCATCATCGCCGACCACTGGGGCTGGCGCTGGGGTATCGGCGTGGTCTCGATCATCGCGGTGGCCAGCACGGTGCTGCTGTGGCTTCAGCTGCCGCCGTCGCGCCACTTCCATCCCCGTCGTGACGGCCTGCGCCAGTTGCCGTCGCGCTGGCGCATGCTGTTCGCCGACCCGGGCCTGCCGTGGCTGTTCGCCACCTCGTTCGTGCTGATGGGCGTGTTCGTCACCCTCTACAACTACCTGGGCTACCACCTGCTGGCGCCGCCCTACCACCTCAGCCAGACCGTGGTCGGCCTGATCTTCAGTGTCTACCTGGTGGGCACCTTCAGTTCGGCGTGGATGGGCCAGCAGGCAACGCGCTACGGGCGCGGCCGCATCCTGTCGATCTCGTTCGCGTTGATCGGCGCGGGCATCGTGCTGCTGGCAATGCCGTGGCTGAGTGCGATGGCACTGGGTATCGCGCTGGTCACGTTCGGCTTCTTCGGCGGCCACTCGGTGGCCAGCAGCTGGGTTGGCAGCCGCGCCGGTACGATGCGCGCCGAAGCCTCGGCGATGTACCTGTTCGCCTACTACCTCGGGTCCAGCGTGCTGGGCGGGGTCGGTGGCCTGGCCTATGCGGCCTGGGATTGGCTGGGTGTGTGCCTGTTCGCTGCCGTGCTGACCCTGATCGGTGGTGGCATCGTCTGGGCACTGCAGCAGCGCGCGCCGCAGCCGGTCACCGCGTGATCCACCGCTACGGTAGTGCCGGCCGCTGGCCGGCATGCCGGCCCATGTGGGGTTGCCGGCCAGCGGCCGGCACTACCCGGGTGGGTTGCACTTCACCCTTCGGCGAACGCCTCACGCAGCAGCGTGGCGAAATTGCGGATCAGCGGCGTTACCCGTTCGCGGTGCCAGGCCAGCTGCACTTCCGAATGCGCGCCGGCATCGGCCAGTGCCACGAAGCGCGATCCTTCCACGCGTATGTGATCGCATGACGACGGCAGGATCGCCGCACCCAGGCCCGCAGCGGCCAGGCTGATCAACGTCGATGCTTCACCGGCTTCCTGCACGATGCGCGGCGTGAAGCCCGCCGCCGCGCACAACGCGATCATGTGGTCGTGGATGCCCGCGCCGGCGCTGCGGCGGAACGCCACGAAAGGCTCCTGCGCGAAGTCGCGCAGCGACAGCGTGCCCTGCTTCGACAGCCTGCGCAGGGCAGGGTGGTCGGCGTGCACGATCAGCGCCAGCGGGTCGACGAACAGGCTGTGCGCCACCAGTTCCGGCGGCAGCGCGCGCTTGCGGATGATGCCCACGTCCAGTGAACCGTCGAGCAGCGCGTCGATCTGCTGCAGCGTGTTCATCTCGCTCAGCTGCAGCCGCACCTGCGGGTACTGCTGACGGTAGCGCAGGATCGAACGCGGAATCTGCGGCGACAGCGGCGTGGCGCGAGTCAGACCGATGTGCAGTTCACCCTGCTCACCACGCTGTGCACGCTGCACCTCGTCCACGGCCGTCTCCACCTGCTGCACGATGGCGCGTGCACGTTCCTGCAGCAGTTCGCCCGCAGGCGTCAGCTGCACGCGGCGATGGCTGCGCACGAACAGGCGCGCGTCAATCAGTTCTTCCAGCTGGCGGATCTGTTGGCTGAGCGGCGGCTGTGACATGCCCAGCCGCTCCGCCGCCTGGCCGAAGTGCAGCGTATCGGCGACGGCGAGGAAGTAGCGCAGGTGGCGGAGTTCGATGGACATGGGGCCAGTTTATTCATCGTCAGCCGGAAATGAATCAGAGGCGGGGTCAGAGCCCGTTGCGCAGCAACGGGATCCGACCCCGTGCCGACCAACGGTCGGCACCCACCATGGGAAGCATTTCCCACAGTTCGCAGAAAACAGTCGAAGGCGGGGTGGGTCCGGTTGCGGGGGCGTGAGCGCCATGGATGGCGCGACCGAGCCTCCATGGACGGGTTTACGGCGTCCCCCGCAACCGGACCCACCCCGCCATCCCACGGAATGCCCGCTGTTGCCGTTGACGTTGCCGTTGCTTCGGCCTCTGCAGGTGCAGGGCGGCAACCCTGCAAACCAGAACACCCCTCACCGCTCCGAATGCCCGCTCTGATCGTAATCGCGCGGACTGAACAACTCCGGCTGGATCAGCTCGATGAACGCCCGCGCCTGCGCCGACAGCGCCTTGCCCCGGCGCACGATCACCCCGTAGCTGCGCTCGGGGAACCAGCGCTTCATCGACCGCGCCGCCAGCCGCTCGTGGTCGGCCTCGTTCAGGCACAGCGCCGGCACGATGGAAATGCCCATGCCCATCGCCACGTACTGCTTGATCACTTCCCAGCCCCCCACTTCCAGCGCCACGGTGTAGGCGATGCGGTGGCGCTGGAACACCTGGTCCACCAGGCGGTAGGTGATCTGCCGCTTCGGCGGCAGCACCAGCGGATAGCGCGCGATGTCGGCCAGCTCCAGCTCGCCGCCCTTGGCCAGCGGATGATCGTGCGGTGCGATCAGCACCTGCTCGAAGCGGTAGGCCGGGGCGTAGGTCAGGTCGGCCGGCACATCGGTCATCGAACCTATCGCCAGGTCGGCGGCATCCTCGCGCAGCAGGTCGGTGCCGTCGGCGCTGATCGCGTTGTGCAGGGTCAGGCGCACGTCCGGGTGGTGCAGGCGAAAGCGTTCGACGATCTTCGGCAGCAGGTACAGGATGGTCGAGCTGTTGGCGGCAATGTTCAGCTCGCCCGCGTCCAGGCCGCGCACCTTGTCGCGGAAGCGCGCCTCCAGCCCGTCCAGGTTCTCCACCAGCGGCTGTGCCATCTCGTACAGCAGCTGGCCCTCGCGGCTGGGCACCAGGCGCCGCCCGCTGCGCTCGAACAATGGCACCCCCAGCTCCCGTTCCAACGCCTGCAACTGCAGGCTGATGGCCGGCTGGCTGACGAAAAGTGCCTCAGCCGCCCGTGAGACCGAGCCGAGGCGCACGGTCTGGCAGAATGCGCGCAGCGGCTTGAGCCGGTCGGATTTGTAGGAAAAACGAGGACTTGGCGGGGCGCGTGTGCTCATCGTGTAACGAGTATTAGCACAACTTATGTAAAACATTGCAAAAACTGTTTTGCCAAATACTGAGGCCCAGCGGCACCGTGGAGACGTTCCCCCACCGCTGGAGTAGCCCCATGTCCGCCGTCGCTTCCGCCGTTCCCCCCCGCCACCAAGGCCACCCCCGGCATCGCCCTGGCGACCCGCGTGGCCGGCCAGGACACCGTGCTGCCGGCGCCGCTGCTGGCCCTGCTGGTGTCGCTGCACCGCGCGGTGGAACCGGGCCGGCAGGCGAGGCTGCAGGCCCGCCGTGAACGCCAGGCGTTCTTCGACCAGGGCGGCCTGCCGGACTTCCGTGAAGACACCACTGCGATCCGCAGCGGCGACTGGCGCGTTGCGCCGCTGCCGGCCGCGCTGCAGGACCGCCGCGTCGAGATCACCGGCCCGACCGACCCGAAGATGGTCATCAACGCGCTGAACTCCGGCGCCAAGGTGTTCATGGCCGACTTCGAGGATTCGACCTCGCCGACCTGGCGCAACCTGCTGGCCGGGCAGCAGTCGCTGGCCGCGGCGGTGCGCGGCGATCTCGAATACACCGCCCCCAATGGCAAGCATTACACGCTGCGCCCATACGACGAACAGGCGGTGCTGATCGTGCGCCCGCGTGGCTGGCACCTGGACGAGAAGCACGTACGCGTCGACGGCCAGTTCCTCGCCGGCGGCCTGTTCGACGCAGCGGTGTTCGCCTTCCACAACGCCCGCTCCCTGCAGGCCAAGGATCGTGGCCCGTACTTCTACCTGCCCAAGCTGCAGAGCATGGAAGAGGCGGCGCTGTGGGAAACCGCGCTGTCGCACATCGAAGGGATGCTCGGCTTGCCGCACGGCCAGATCAAGGTGACCGTGCTGATCGAAACGCTGCCGGCGGTGTTCGAGATGGACGAGATCCTGCACGCGCTGCGTGATCGCATCGTCGGCCTGAACTGCGGGCGCTGGGACTACATCTTCTCGTACCTGAAGACCTTCCGCCGCCACGCCGACCGCGTGCTGCCCGAACGCGGCCAGGTGACCATGACCCAGCCGTTCCTGAAGGCGTATTCGGAACTGCTGATCCAGACCTGCCACCGCCGCGGTGCGCATGCGATGGGCGGCATGGCCGCGCAGATTCCGATCAACCACGATGCCGCCGCCAACGAACAGGCCATGGCCCGCGTGCGCGCCGACAAGCTGCGCGAAGTCAGCGCCGGCCACGACGGCACCTGGGTCGCGCATCCGGCGCTGATTCCGGTGGCGATGGCGATCTTCGACGAGCACATGCCCGGTGCGAACCAGCACAGCGTGCTGCGCCAGGACGTGCGCGTCGGCCGCGACGAACTGATCGCGCGGCCGCCGGGCACCATCACCCGCGCCGGCTTCGAAGGCAACGTGGAAGTCTGCGTGCGTTACCTGGCGGCGTGGCTGGATGGCAACGGCTGTGTGCCGATCCATCACCTGATGGAGGACGCGGCCACCGCCGAGATCAGCCGCAGCCAGTTGTGGCAGTGGCTGCATACGCCGGGCCAGCAGCTGGACGATGGCACCGCGATCGACCTGGCCCTGCTGGATTCCACCCTGTCGCAGCTGCCGGCACGGCTGGGCGATACCGCCGCGCTGCCCGGTGGCGCGCGCATCAGCGAGGCCATCGCCCTGCTCGGCGAACTGAGCCGCAGCGAAGAACTGACCGATTTCCTGACCCTGCCGGCCTACGCGCGCATCGATTGACTGCCGCCCGCGTCTACCGCCGTTTCCCTCCCCGCTGCACGCACGAACCGAACTGGAGAAAGACATGAGCAAGCTGCCCACTGCCGAACAGATCCAGCACGACTGGGATACCAACCCGCGTTGGGAAGGCATCCAGCGCAACTACAGCGCCGCCGACGTGGTGCGCCTGCGCGGCACCGTCCACATCGAGCATTCGCTGGCCCGCCTGGGTGCGGAGAAGCTGTGGGCGTCGCTGCACGAGCGCGAGTTCGTCAACGCGCTGGGTGCACTGACCGGCAATCAGGCCATGCAGCAGGTCAAGGCCGGCCTGAAGGCGATCTACCTGTCCGGTTGGCAGGTGGCGGCCGACGCCAACCTGGCCGGCCAGATGTATCCGGACCAGTCGCTGTACCCGGCAGATTCGGTGCCGGCGGTGGTCAAGCGCATCAACAACACGCTGCTGCGCGCCGACCAGCTGCACCACGCCGAAGGCAAGGATGACATCGACTTCCTGCAGCCGATCGTGGCCGATGCTGAGGCCGGCTTCGGCGGCGTACTCAACGCCTTTGAACTGATGAAGGCGATGATCGAGGCCGGCGCCGCCGGCGTGCACTTCGAGGACCAGCTGGCCTCGGTCAAGAAGTGCGGGCACATGGGCGGCAAGGTGCTGGTGCCGACCCGCGAGGCGATCGAGAAGCTCAACGCCGCACGCCTGGCCGCCGACGTGATGGGCGTGCCGACCCTGCTGGTCGCGCGCACCGATGCCGAAGCTGCGGATCTGCTGACCAGTGACATCGACGGCAACGACAAGCCGTTCACCACCGGTGAGCGCACCGTCGAAGGTTTCTACAAGACCCGCAACGGCCTGGACCAGGCGATCAGCCGCGGCCTGGCCTATGCACCCTATGCCGACCTGGTGTGGTGCGAGACCGGCAAGCCGGACCTGGAGTTTGCACGCAAATTCGCCGAGGCGATCCACGCGAAGTTCCCGGGCAAGCTGCTGGCCTACAACTGCTCGCCCAGCTTCAACTGGAAGAAGAACCTGGACGACGCCACCATTGCCAAGTTCCAGCGCGAACTGGGCAGCTACGGCTACAAGTTCCAGTTCATCACCCTGGCCGGGTTCCATGCGTTGAACTACGGCATGTTCAATCTGGCCCACGGCTACGCGCGCCGCCAGATGAGTGCGTTCGTGGAACTGCAGGAAGCCGAGTTCGAAGCGGCCGAGCGCGGTTTCACTGCGGTCAAGCACCAGCGTGAGGTCGGTACCGGCTATTTCGATGCGGTGACCCAGGCGATCCAGCAGGGCCAGTCGTCGACCACCGCGCTGACCGGATCGACCGAGGAAGAGCAGTTCCACGGCGGGCGCAGCGAACGCGCGGCGTGATCCGGTGCGCGGCGTGATCCGGTAGTGCCGGCCGCTGGCCGGCAATCACGGGATGCTCCGGGCGCTGCGTGGCAGCCGGCCAGCGGCCGGCTCTACCGGGGCCTGGAAATCCGATCAGGGTGGCCAGGGAAGGGCCAGGCAACGCCGGCCGGTCGGGGGACCTGCCGGCGTTGTTGTATCGATGCAAGGGGGGCAGCCAGCGGGCAGCGTCAATCAGGCGCACCCCGGGTTCCGGCAACTTGGCCGAAACCCTGTGAAACCCGGCATCGAATTGATCCAGCAGGGGTTTTGCCCGGGCACCCGTGACCAGAACGGGCCACCACCGATCTTCACGTCAATCAAGATCGGCAGAACGGTCAAAATGAGATAGGGCGCACACTTTAAAGCGGTGCTATGCTCCGCGGCTCACCAGGGGACGCTGGCGGCGGGTGCAGGGAATGACCGGCAGGGGTGCGGCCGAGAACAGTGATGTGACGACAGGTATCGCCCGGGTGGCGATGGCCGAGATCGTGCACGCGCTGTTGTCAGATGCCGAGGTGGCATTGTTTGCCAGATTCGCCCGCGCATGCAAGCTCCGTGCCGGACAGTGGCTGTTCCAGCGTGGCCACCGCGGCGAGCGCATGTATGTGATCCTCGAAGGCCAGATCGAACTGGACTTCGGCGAGGACCTGGTGATCAAGACACTCGGGCAGCATGAGTTCTTCGGAGAACTGGGCCTGCTGGTCGGCGACCACCTGCGCAGCGCCAGCGCGCGCGCGCTGGTCGACTGCGATGTGCTGGAACTGGGGCCGGCTGATTTCCACCGGCTGGTCGAATCCGATCCGGGCCTGGTGGCCTACTTCCTGCGCCGCACGATCATGCGCGTGCTGGCCAACGAACAGGCCCTGATCAGCCAGTTGCGCCGGCGCAACCACGATCTGGAAACCGCGCTGGACAACCTCTACATCACCACCCACCAGCTGACCCACACCCGCGAGCTGGTGCGTACCGATGAACTGACCGGTCTGCACAACCGCCGTGGCCTCACCCTGTACCTGCAGGAGTGCCGCGAGCGTGCCGAGGGGCCGCCGCAGGCGCTGCTGCTGATCGATTGCGACCGTTTCAAGCAGATCAACGACCGCCACGGCCACCAGGCCGGCGACCGCGTGCTGCAGAGCATGGGCAACATCCTGCGCTCGATGGCTGGCGAACAGGACCTGGCCTGCCGGCTTGGCGGTGATGAGTTCTGCCTGATGCTGCGCCGTGGCAACCGCGAGATCGTGCAGCACGCTGCCGAGTTCATCCTCAGCGCGGTGCACGGCCTGCTCGAGCGCAGCCATGGCACGCCGCATGTAAGCCTGGTCAGCATCGGAGCCAGCCTGCTGGATGCCGACGCGGACTGGAGCGAGTGGTATGCCAGCGCCGATCGGGCGCTGTACCGGGCCAAGCGTGATGGCGGCAACTGCCTGCGCTGGGTGGATGATCCGGACGGCCAATAGGGAGATGCAGGCGATGAATGGCGACAACGGAACGTCAGCCCCGCATAGCCCACAGCTACGCGCCCTGCTGTTCACTGATCTGTGTGATTCGCTGCAGCTGGTCGAGCGGATCGGCGACGTGGCGGCGGCGAGCCTGTTCCAGGAACACGACCGCCTGGTGCTGGTGCTGCAGCACCGCTGGAATGGCCAGCTGATCGATCGTTCGGACGGCCTGTTCATGCTGTTCGAGCGCGCCATCGATGCCCTGGGCTTCGCCCTGGACTACCAGCGCGAACTACATGCGCTGGGCCAGCAGCGTGCGATTGAACTGCGCGCGCGTGCCGGCCTGCATGTGGGTGACGTGCTGACCTGGGAAAACAGTGCAGAGGCGGTCCGCGCCGGCGCCAAGTCGATGGAAGTGGAAGGCTTGGCCAAGCCGATGGCGGCGCGCCTGATGATGCTGGCGCGGCCCGGCCAGATCCTGTTGTCGGCGGTAGCCGAATCGCTGACCCGCCGTGCCACCGATGCGTTGGGCGAGCGCGGCACGCGCCTGTTGTGGAAGTCGCACGGGCGCTGGCGCTTCAAGGGCGTGGCGGTGGTACAGGAAGTGATCGAAGTGGGCGAGATCGGCTCCGCACCGCTGCGCATGCCGCGTGCCAATGCCAAGGCCCGCCGCGACATGCCGTTGTGGCGGCAGCCGCTGGTGCTGGCCGCCGAAGGCCTGGTGCTGGCGGTGGCGGTGCTGGGCGGCTGGCTGCTGCTGCGGCCGGAACCGGCGATTGCGTTCGCCGAGCGCGACTGGGTGGTGCTCGGCGATGTCGACAACCTCACCGGCGACCCGATCTTCGACGACTCGATGCGGCATGCGATCCGGATCGCGCTGGAGCAGTCGCGCTACGTGAACGTGCTGTCGGAGGGCAAGATCCGCGAAAGCCTGGAAATGGCGCGGCTCTCCGGCGATACCCGGCTCAGCCGCGATACCGCGGCCAACGTGGCGGTGCGGGAAGGCGCGCGCGCCGTGCTGTTGCCGACCGTGCGGCAGAAGATCGGTGGCTACGAGCTGGCCATCGACGTCGCAGCACCGGGCAGCGGCCAGGTGATCCAGACGTTCACCGCCACCGCGGATCGATCCGATCAGATGGTGTTCGCGGTGGACGATGTGGTCGGGCGCCTGCGGCGCGGACTGGGCGAATCGGTGGCGAGCCTGGAACAGTCGTTGCCGCTGCCGCGGGCATCGACCCAGGACCTGCGCGCACTGCGTGCATTCGCGCTGGCGGAGAGTGCACTGGGCCAGCGTCGCTTTGAGGAGGCGCGCAACCTTTACCAGGCGGCGATCGATATCGATCCCGGTTTCGCCCTGGCCTACATGGGCGTGGCCAAACTGCATGCGCGCGTCGAGGAAGGGCGGCGTGCACGCGAAGCCATGCAGCATGCGCTGGACCTGCAGGATCGGCTGCCGCCACGCGAGCGGCTGTACCTGAAGGCCTGGATGGCCGAGCTGGAGCCGGGTGGCTGGGCGCTGGAGCAATGGCGCACGCTGGCCAAGGTCTATCCGGATTCGTTCGCGGGGCTGTCCAACACGTCCTGGTACCTGCTGCAGGCCAACCAGTTCAGCGAGGCCGAGCCCTATGCGCGTGCCGCCGCAGTGCCGCAGGATCCGCTGCGGCTGTATCCCCTGGTCCACCTGGTGCGGATACAGATCGCTGCCAACCAACCGCAGCTCGCTGCCGAAACACTGGCACAGGCGCAGATCCTGCGCGGCCGTGATGACGCCGATGAGACCGGCGTGGATGTGCTGGTGGCGCAGGGGCAGTACGCCAAGGCAGCGAAGCTGTTGCCGCAGATCCATGCCAGCGATGCCCTGCAGCAGCGGATGAAGCTGCGTGCGCAGCTGCTGCTGGCGGCCGCGCAGCGCGACTGCCCGGCGATGCAGCGGGCGATACGCGAAGATGCAGCGGCGCCGACGCTGGTCGATCTTCAGGTGCAGCAGCGCCTGCAGCATGCCAGCGTGGCGGCGTTGTGCCCGGGCGCTGACCGTGCCGGGCTGCAGGCCATTGCGGCGCTGCTGCAGCCGACGCTGCAGGAGCGTGATGATCCCATGCTGCATGCCCGTGGCCTGCAGTGGCTGGCACTGGTCCACCTGGCGCAGCGGCAGGGCCAGTTCGAACTGGCCAGGCGTTGGCTGGACGAGCAGCGGCCCCTGCTGCGCAGCCTGCGCAGTCCGGTCGCGGACCGCTGGCTACGCATCGTCAGCGCCATGGATGAGCTGCAGATGCAGCGCCCCGAGGCTGCCCGCGCCCTGATCGAGCCGATGCTGGATGGCAGCGAGCCGGTGCAGGCGCGCGTCGTGCTGCTGCTCGCGCTGCGTGCGCAGGGCGATGAAGCCGCCGTGCGCCGCCAGCAGGCCTGGCTGGCCCAGCATCGCGGCCAGGCCATTGCCGAGGTCACCGCCCTGCAGGTGTGGCAACCGCTGAACGTGTATGACGTCTCCACGTGGGCTACGCCGGCCACGGCCGGCGCGCCCTGATGGCGGGTCAGCCGTCGATGCGCTCGCCGACCTTGCCGGCTTCGAAGCAGAACACCACGGTCATGGCCGCCACCGACCCGGACAGGTGGGCCTGCAGCCCGTCACGCACTTGGCTCAGCTCCTCGACCGAGGCCAGGGTGCCGATCTTCATGCAGTCGTTCTCGCCAACGGCACCGTCCAGCCCGATCGAGGCCAGGGCCTTGGCCGGCGACGCGGTGAAGTGGCGGCGGAAGTCGTCGCTGCCGATCAGGTGGTCCAGCAGGGTGCTGGCGTCTGCGGCGGAAAGGCGGGGATGGGTGCTCATGGGGATCGTCCGTAGGTGGAGTTTCTCGTATCGGCCGCGACAGCCTGCCATTGAGGGCCGCGCTGCGCACATCGCTAAAGTTGGCCGCGCCGCGGTCGTTGCTGCTATGCCGGTTGTGCGGCAGAAGGAAGGAAACTTATGCGCCTGCGCCGCTGCGCCAGCCTGATGTTCGAGCCCCGCGAGGCGGTCACCCTGGACCTGCGCGCGATGCTGGCCGGCCACGCCGAGATGGACAGCCAGATCAGCTGGGTGGCGCTGGCCGCGCATCTGGACCAGCCACTGCCGGTGGACGCCGAGGAGCGCCAGCTGCTGGGCGAGCTCAGCGCGCACCGCTGGAGCGAACCGCCCGCCGATGCCTCCCCGGCGATGCTGGCCCGCCTGGTCGAGCAGGGCCTGCTGCTGACCGACCCGCCGAGCGAGGTGGGGCATCAGTTGCGCGACGAGGCACTGCGGCGCAGCCAGTGGTGGCCGCTGGCCGCGCTGGCCCATCGCCATGCGCGCTGGCAGGCCGTGGACAGCGTGGAGGACATGCGTCGGCAGGGGTTGGACACCGCTGCCGGCCTGCGCCAGCGCCTCGGGCCGCCACCGCCGGTGGTGCAGCCCATGCAGGGCGACTACCAGCCGCTGCCGCGCAGCGAAGAGGCCGCGTTCGATGCACTGCTGGCGCGCCGCACCACCTGCCGCAATTTCGACCCGCAGCGCGCGCTGCCGCTGCCATTGCTGGCCCAGGTGCTGCAGCGCACGCTGATGGCGCACGCGGTGCAGAAGGTCGAGCGCGACACCGAGTTCCTGAAGAAGAACGTGCCTTCCGGTGGCGGCCTGCATCCTACCGAAGGCTTCCTGCTGGTGCAGAACGTGGAAGGACTGGCACCGGGCCTGTATCACTACCACCCGGTGCAGCACGCCGTGCTGCCGCTGCCCTCGCCACCGTCGCAGGCACTGCCGGCGCTGGCGCGGCGGATGCTGTCCGGGCAGGCGTGGTTCGCGGATGCGCCGGCGCTGCTGGTGCTGGCGCCGCGCTATGACCGCTGCTTCTGGAAGTACCGCAACCACGCCAAGGCGCATCGTGCGGTGACGCTGGATGTCGGCCACATCTCGCAGCTGCTGTACCTGTGCGCGACCGAGCGCGGCCTGGCCGCCTTCGTCACCGCAGCCATCAACGATGCCGATGTCGATCGTGCCTTCGGCTTCGATGGCATCGGCCAGAGCGCGATGGCCATCTGCGGCCTGGGCTGGCGCAGTGCCACACTGGACACGGCAGAATTCGATCCCGCTGGTCGGGTGACGGCGGGCGACGACCGCTGAGCGACCGTCGCCCTGGCGTTCACGCCGCTTCGAAGTCCACCAGCACCGCGCCGTCGTTGACCTGGTCACCGGCCTTGGCGCGGTAGCCCTTCACCGTGCCGTCGGCCGGCGCCTGCAGGGTGTGCTCCATCTTCATCGCTTCCAGCACCACCAGCGGCGTGCCGCGCTTGACCTCGGTACCGGCGGCGACCAGCGTGGCCACGATCTTCCCGGGCATCGGTGCCAGCAGGCTGCCGGCATCGGCCACGGCGTGGTCCGATTCGCTCACCGGATCATGCAGGGTGAAACGGTGCTGGCCGTCGGTGCCGAACAGGTACAGCTGGTCACCGTCGCGCAGCAGCTGCAGTGTCCAGCGGCGCCCGCCCAGCTGCACCGCCAGCCCCCGCACATCGGCGGTGCCGATCACCTGCACGGGTGCCGCGTCATCGCACTGCACGCGCCAGCCATCGGTCTGCGCCCACACCTTCAGCGTGTGCCGGCGTTCACCCTGCTGCAGCGGAAGCACGCGCGGCGCGGGCGCGCCAAGGCGCCAGCCATCCTGCGCCTGCCACGGCGAATGCGGGTCGCGCGCGTCGCTGGCTGCACCTGCAGTAGTGGCCACGGCGGCCACCGCCGCCAGCAGCCACAGCGCATCATCGCTGTCACCCACCCGGCCCAATGCGGCCTGCTCGCGCTCGATCAGCGCGGTATCCAGCTTGGCATGGGTAAACGAATCGGTGTTCACCAGGCGGCGCAGGAAGCCGGCATTGGTGGTCACGCCCACCACCTGGCAGTCGGCCAGGGCCTGGCTCATGCGGCGCAGCGCGGCGTCGCGGTCCACGTCCCAGACGATCAGCTTGGCAATCATGGGATCGTAGTACGGCGTGATGCTGTCGCCTTCCTCGACACCGGTATCCACGCGCACATGAGTCGACGGCGACGGCAGGCGCAGGCGGCGCAGGAGGCCGGTGGACGGCAGGAAACCACGGTCGGCGTCTTCGGCATACAGCCGCGCCTCGATGGCGTGGCCGTGGATCGCCAGCTGCTCCTGGCGCAGCGGCAGTGGCTGGCCCGAGGCTACGCGCAGCTGCCACTCCACCAGGTCGGTGCCGGTGATGTACTCGGTGACCGGATGCTCGACCTGCAGGCGGGTGTTCATTTCCATGAAGTAGAAATCGCCGTCAGGGCCGGCGATGAACTCCACCGTTCCGGCGCCGACGTAGCCCACCGCGCGCGCGGCATCGACCGCGGCCTTGCCCATCGCAGCACGACGTTCGGGGCTCATGCCCGGGGCGGGCGCTTCTTCCAGCACCTTCTGGTGGCGGCGCTGCACCGAGCAGTCGCGCTCGAACAGGTAGACCGCATCACCGTGGCTGTCGCCGAACACCTGGATCTCGATATGGCGCGGGCGCTCGACGTACTTCTCGACCAGCACTTGGTCGTTGCCGAATGCCGAGGCCGCCTCGCGCTGGCAGCTGGCCAGTGCATCGACGAAATCTTCGCTGCGTTCGACCTTGCGCATGCCCTTGCCACCGCCACCGGCGCTGGCCTTGATCAGTACCGGGTAGCCGATGGCATCGGCCTGCGCGCGCAGGAAATCCGGCGCCTGCTGGTCGCCGTGGTAACCCGGGGTGAGTGGCACACCGGCCTTGGCCATCAGGGCCTTGGCCGCGCTCTTGTCGCCCATCGCGCGGATGGCGCTGGCCGGTGGCCCGATGAAGGTGATGCCGGCGGCAGCGCAGGCATCGGCGAAGTCGGCATTCTCGGACAGGAAGCCGTAGCCGGGGTGGATCGCCTGCGCGCCGGTCAGGCGTGCGGCCTCGAGCAGGGCATCGCCGCGCAGGTAGCTCTCGCGCGCGGCAGCCGGGCCGATGTGGATGGCTTCGTCGGCCAGGCGCACATGGCGCGCGTTGCGGTCGGCATCGGAATACACCGCCACGGTGGCGATGCCGAGGCGGCGGCAGGTGGCGATGACGCGGCAGGCGATTTCGCCGCGGTTGGCGATCAGGACTTTGGTGAACATGGCAACAGGCTCGGTCATGGCACGGGTTACATGCGGAACACGCCGAAGCGCGTCTGCTGCGGGGCGGCGTTGAGGCTGGCCGACAGCGCCAGCGCCAGCACCCGGCGGGTGTCGGCCGGATCGATCACGCCGTCGTCCCACAGGCGCGCGCTGGCGTAGTACGGGTGGCCCTGCTGCTCGAACTGCTCGCGGATCGGTGCCTTGAACGCGTCTTCCTCCTCCGCCGGCCACTGGCCGCCCTTGGCCTCGATGCCATCGCGCTTGACCGTGGCCAGCACGCTGGCGGCCTGTTCGCCACCCATCACGCCGATGCGCGCGTTCGGCCACATCCACAGGAAGTTCGGCGAGTACGCGCGGCCGCACATGCCGTAGTTGCCGGCGCCGAACGAACCGCCGATCACCACGGTGAACTTGGGTACCCTGGCGCAGGCCACGGCCATCACCAGCTTGGCGCCGTCCTTGGCGATACCACCCTGTTCGTACTTGCGGCCGACCATGAAGCCGGTGATGTTCTGCAGGAACACCAGCGGGATATTGCGCTGGGTGCACAGCTCGATGAAGTGCGCGCCCTTCAGTGCCGACTCGGAGAACAGGATGCCGTTGTTGGCGATGATGCCGATCGGGTAGCCGTTCAGATGGGCGAAGCCGGTGACCAGCGTTGCGCCGTAGCGCGGCTTGAATTCGTCGAAGCGTGAGCCATCGACCAGCCGCGCGATCAATTCGCGTACGTCGTAGGGCTTGCGCGTATCGGCCGGGATCACCCGTACAGTTCGTGTGCCGGCAGCAGCGGTTCCTCGGGCGCCTGCACCGCCATGGCCGGTTCCGGCTTGCGCCAGTTGAGCTGGGCGATGATCGCGCGCACCCGTGCCAGTGCCTGCAGGTCGTTGTCGGCCATGTGGTCAGCCACGCCGGAGATGCGCGTGTGCACATCGGCACCACCCAGTTCCTCGGCCGTCACCACTTCGCCGGTGGCCGCCTTCACCAGCGGCGGGCCGCCGAGGAAGATCGTGCCCTGCTCGCGCACGATCACAGTCTCGTCGCTCATCGCTGGCACATAGGCACCACCAGCGGTGCAGCTGCCCATCACGCAGGCGATCTGCGGAATGCCCTGCGCCGACAGATTGGCCTGGTTGTAGAAGATGCGGCCGAAATGGTCACGGTCGGAAAGACTTCGTCCTGCAGTGGCAGGAACGCACCACCGGAATCGACCAGGTAGATGCACGGCAGGTGGTTCTGCTCGGCGATCTCCTGCGCGCGCAGGTGCTTCTTCACCGTCATCGGTAGTAGGTGCCGCCCTTGACCGTGGCATCGTTGGCCACGATCACGCATTCCACGCCACTGACGCGGCCGATGCCGGCCACTACGCCAGCGGCCGGCACGGCGTCTTCGTACATGCCGTGCGCGGCCAGCGGCGCGATTTCCAGGAAGGCGCTGCCGGGGTCGAGCAGCGCGTCGATGCGGTCACGCACCAGCAGCTTGCCGCGCGCGGTGTGCTTGGCGCGTGCGGCTTCGCTGCCACCCAGCGCGGTGCGGGCGAGGGTGGCATGCAGGTCGTCGACCACGGCCTGCATGGCCGCGCGGTTGCTTTCAAACGTTTCGCTGCCCGGTTGCAGCTGGGTGCTCAATACGGTCATCGCAGTGGCCTTACAGGGTGCGCTGGAACAGTTCGCGGCCGATCAGCATGCGGCGGATCTCCGAGGTGCCGGCGCCGATCTCATACAGCTTGGCATCGCGCCACAAGCGGCCGGTCGGGTATTCGTTGATGTAGCCGTTGCCGCCGAGGATCTGGATCGCCTGGCCGGTCAGCCAGGTGGCCTTCTCGGCGGCGTACAGGATGGCACCGGCGGCGTCCTGGCGGGTGGTGCGGCCCTGGTCGCAGGCACGTGCCACGGCATAGACATACGCGCGGCAGGCACCCAGGCCCACGTACATGTCGGCGATCTTGGCCTGGATCAGCTGGAAGCTGCCGATCGGCTCGCCGAACTGGTGGCGCTCGTGCACGTACGGCATCACCACGTCCATCGCCGCAGCCATCAGGCCCAGCGGGCCACCGGACAGCACCACGCGCTCGTAGTCCAGGCCGGACATCAGCACGCGCACGCCACCGCCAACCTGGCCCAGCACGTTCTCTTCAGGAATCTCGCAATCCTGGAACACCAGCTCGCAGGTGGGCGAAGAACGCATGCCCAGCTTGTCCAGCTTCTGCGCGGTGGAAAAGCCCTTCATGCCCTTCTCGACCAGGAACGCGGTGATGCCCTTGGCGCCGGCCTCCATGTCGGTCTTGGCGTAGACCACCAGCACATCGGCATCCGGGCCGTTGGTGATCCACATCTTGTTGCCGTTGAGCACGTAGCGGTCGCCGCGCTTGTCCGCACGCAGCTTCATCGACACCACGTCCGAACCGGCGCCCGGTTCGCTCATCGCCAGCGCGCCCACCTTGGCGCCGCTGCACAGGTCGGGCAGGAAGCGCTGCTTCTGTTCCTCGTTGCCGTTCTTGCGCAGCTGGTTCACGCACAGATTGGAATGCGCGCCATAGGACAGGCCGATGCCGCCGGACGCGCGCGAGATCTCTTCCATCGCCACCACGTGGGCCAGGTAACCCATGCCGGTGCCGCCGTATGCTTCTTCCACGGTGAGGCCCAGCAGCCCCTGTTCGCCCAGCTTCGGCCACAGCGCCAGCGGGAACTGGTTGCTGGCATCGGCCTCGGCGGCCAGCGGAGCGACCTCGGCGGCGGCAAAATGGGCCACGCTCTGGCGCAGCAGGTCGATGTCTTCGCCAAGATCGAAGTTCAGGGATGGCACATGCATTGTGGTGGCTCCACGGCGGGATGGCAGGAATGGACGCACCCGGCGGGGGAGTGGGGGGCGGTCTGCAGGACCGCCACCCACACGGGCGATGGCCCCAGCGTAGCGGGTTCGGGTAAGAAGTGAATACGAATTCAAAAATTGAAACTAGAATCAGAACATGGCTTATAAACGCTCTGCATTGATGGAAGAACGCCTGGCGGGCGCCCGTGAACGGATCCTGCTGGCAACCCGCGAGCTGGTCGCCACGGGCGGCTGGCGCAATGCTCCGGTGACGGCCGTGGCGACCCAGGCCGGGGTGTCCACCGGCCTGATCTATCGCCACTTCCCGTCCAAGGCAGAGCTGTTCGTGGAAGTCCTCAATGCCGCCGTCGCCCACGAGGTCGCGATCATGGAGCGCATCGCCAGTGGCCCGGAGGCGGCCAGCGAGCGGCTGCGGCTGGCGATCACCGCCTTCGTCCGCCGTGCCCTGGCCGGGCCGGGGCTGGCGCACGCCTTCATTGTTGAACCGGTCGACCCGGACGTGGAAGCCGAGCGCATGCGCGGCCGTCGCGCCTTCGGCGACGTGTTCCTGCGACTGGTGGAGGAGGGCGTAGCGGCCGGCGAGCTGCCGGTGCAGGACGCGCATGTGGCCGCCGCGTGCCTGGTCGGTGCCTTCACCGAAGCGATGGTCGGCCCGACCGCGCCCAGCCGCGAAGCGCACCGCGACGAAGACGCGCTGGTGGATGCGATCTGCAGCTTCTGCCTGCGCGCGATCGGCGCCCCGGCAATCCGGTAGCGCCGGCCGCTGGCCGGCTTCTGTTGCTGGGGTCAGATCCCTTTTGCGGCGCAAAAGGGATCTGACCCCAGCCCCGGCATGCTGCGCCGCATCAGCAGTGACGCCTGTTGTCGCACGCAAAGTGCGTTCTATACTCGGCCCATCACGCAGTCGCTCAGCCGTGGTCCAACGACTATCAGCCAGGGGTAACGAAGAGTGCGGAATTACGATCTGGAGTTCCTGAAACGCTTCTCCATGGTGATCGCGCTGCTGGCGACCATCACCCTCGGCCTCATCCTCCTTGCCGCCTACATCCACACCCGGATTCCGCCCGAGGTGTCGCCGACCGCGGCCAAGCGCACCGAACAGCGCATCTCGCCCACCGGCGCGGTCTATGCCGGCAGTACCGGCGCTGCCGCGCAGGCCGCCGCCAAGGCCGCCGCGCTGGCCAAGGCCGCGTCGCAGGTGGCCTACGGCGGCACCAAGGATGGCAAGGTGATCTTCGACAACCTGTGCACCGCCTGCCACACCACCGGCGTGGGCATGGCACCGACGCTGGACCATTCGCACTGGGACAAGCGCATCGCGCAGGGCAAGGACACGCTCTACAAGCACGCCATCGAGGGCTATACCGGCCCCGACGGCGGCATCATGCCCCCCAGGGGCGGCAACCCGGCCCTGACCGAAGAACAGATCCACGCCACCGTGGACTGGATGCTGGCCAATCTGAAGTAAGCGGTAGTGCCGGCCGCTGGCCGGCAACCACACATCGCACGAAGGTCATGAGGTTGCCGGCCAGCGGCCGGCACGACCCAGGCTTTGCCCACCAAGGTCAAAACCCCGCTCGCAGGCGGGGTTTCGCATTTCAGGGTTAGTCTGTGCGCCCTCGTCCCAGGAATCGCCCGTCGATGCGCCGCTGCTCCCTCGCCCTTGCCCTGTCCCTGCTGCTGCCGGCCGGCGCCATCGCCCAGGCCCAGCCGCAGGCCACGCCGGTCGCGACGCCGCCCGCTGCGCGCAGCAGCGCCAGCGTGGTGCTGACCGCCGCGCCAGCCGACTGGCACGCGCTGGATGGACAGCGCGTGCGCATCGCCGCACCGCTCACCCTGGCCGGCACCGATGGCCTGGAGCGCTTCGGCCAGCTCACCGTGGCCTTCGATGGCCGCCTCTGGCAGCCGACCGAAGTGGCCGCGCCGGGTACGGCCGGCTATGAGCAGGTGATGTCCGACAACCAGCGTCGTCGCCTGGTGCTGGACGATGGCAGCGATGCCCGCGATCCGGCCAGCGTGGCCTACCTGCCGG
Organism: Stenotrophomonas sp. pho; assembly: GCF_006228405.1. Lineage (NCBI taxonomy): Bacteria > Pseudomonadati > Pseudomonadota > Gammaproteobacteria > Lysobacterales > Lysobacteraceae > Stenotrophomonas > Stenotrophomonas sp. pho. Next base: position 234,758 of record NZ_CP029759.1, read on the forward strand.
GCAACCCGGTGCTGCGCACTGGCATGCAGCTGCGCAATGTGGAGGGCATCGTGCGCGTGGACGCGCAGGGCCGTCCGCGCCTGCAGGTCGAGGGTGCGCTGAAACTGCCGGAACTCAAGCGCCCCGCAGTGCCGACCGTGCCGGGTAGCCTGCACGTGGCCGCCTTCAACCTGGAGAACTTCTTCAACGGTGATGGCCAGGGCGGCGGCTTCCCGACCCTGCGCGGCGCCCGCACGCTGGACGAGCACAAAGCGCAGGTGGCCAAGCTGGTCGCCACGGTCAACGCGCTGGGCGCCGACGTCGCCGCGCTGATGGAGCTGGAGAACGACGGCTACGGACCGCAGTCGGCCATCGCCGAACTGGTCGATGCGCTCAACCGTGACCGCGGCGCGCAGGGCGACTGGCGCTTCGTCGATGCCGGCAACGGCCCCGGCGACAACCCGATCCGGGTCGGCATCATCTACCGCAGCTCACGCCTGCAGCCGGTCGGCACGCCGGCCACGTTGACCGGCGGCCCGTTCGTCGAGCACAGCCGCGTGCCGCTGGCGCAGGCCTTCCAGGGCAAGCAGGGCGCGCCGTTCGTGGTGGTGGCCAATCACTTCAAGTCGAAGGGCTGCCGCGATGCAAGCGGCGCCGACGCCGACCGCAACGACAACCAGGGTTGCTGGAACGCCACCCGCGTGACCTCGGCGCAGCAGCTGCATGCCTGGCTGCAGACGGATCCGACCGGTACCGGTACAAAGGACGCGGTACTGCTCGGCGATTTCAACGCCTACGCGATGGAAGACCCGATCCGCACCCTGCACGACCTGGGCTGGCAGGACGCGTTCAAGGTCGTCAAGGTCGAGCATCCCTACAGCTACGTCTACAACGGCTACACCGGCCGCCTTGACCACGCGTTGCTCAGCCCGGGCATGGCCAAGCGCCTGCGCGGTGCCGCCGAATGGCACAGCAACGCCGACGAGCAGGACGCCAGCGGTTACCAGGGCCGCAACGTGCAGGGCCCGTGGCGCAGCTCCGACCACGACCCGCTGCTGCTGGGTTTCGACAAATAACCCTCAACGCCGGGGTCGGAGCCCATTCCGTGGGAATGGGATCTGACCCCGATGCACATGCTCACCCCCAGGCGATCAAGCCGATCGCCAGCACCGCCAGCGCCAAACCGGCACGGTTCCACTTCGTGGTGGCCTCGCCGAAGACGAACACGCCCACCAGTGCACCCAGCACCACCACGCCGATGTTCATGCCGGCGAACACGGTGGCCGGGTTGTCCGGCATCGACTGGTGCGCATGCACATAGAACAGGATGTTGCTGCCATTGAGCAGGCCCAGCAGCGCACCCGCGCCGAGGTTGCGCCAGGCCAGCTGGCTGCGGCCACTGACATGCCGCCACAGCTGCAGGGCCAGCATCAGCACGAAGGCCACGCTGAAGCTGGCCAGCACCGCCGCCATCGACGGCGTGCCCGACAGCGCCACCTGCTTGAGCAGCACGTCCACCACCGCAAACCCGCCCCATACGCCCAGCAGCCAGCCCCAGCCGCCGGGCGAGGACGCCACCGCCGGGCCGCGCGGGCGCAGGCTGATCGCCACCATGGCGACCAGGCCCAGCGCCAGGCCGACCAGCTTCCACGGCGTCGCGCTCTGGCCGAAGAACAGGAAGGCGGCAGCCAGTGACAGCAGCAGCGACAGGCGCTGCGCCACATCGCTGCGCACGATGCCGGCCACCGCCACTGCGCGGCCCAGCACCAGGAAGATCGAGGGCAGCACCACCGCCAGCGCCAGCAATGACAGCCACGGCGCATGCGGCGCGCGCAGCGCATCCAGCGGCGGCTGCAGCACCACCGCGGTGAGCGTTGCCGCCACCAGATAGTTCCAGGTGACCATCTGCGCAACATCCAGTTGGCGGCGTCCGGCCACCTTCAACAACACCGAGACCAGCACGCTGCAGATCACGGCCAAAGACAGGTAGAGCATGGGGCGGGCACAGGGCAGGGGCGGCGGACGGTATCATGGTGCCATGCACAAGCCCTCGTTCCCCGTCGCCCCCGGCGAAACCGCCTGTCTCCAACTGGATGGCCCGGCCGGCCCGCTGGAAGTGGTCGTCGACCTGCCCAAGGCCGATGTGCCGGTGCAGCCGATCGTGGCCATTGTCTGCCATCCGCTGTCCACCGAAGGCGGCACCCTGCACAACAAGGTGGTCACCATGACCGCCACCACCCTGCGCGAGCTGGGCATCGCCACGGTGCGCTTCAACTTCCGCAGCGTCGGCGCTTCGGCCGGTACCTTCGATGCCGGCGTGGGCGAGCAGGATGACCTGAAGGCCGTCGCCGCCTGGGTACGCAGCCAGCGCCCGGACGACCGCCTATGGCTGGCCGGTTTCAGCTTCGGTTCGTTCGTTTCGCTGAAGGCGGCTGCCGCGCTGCAGCCGGAAGCGCTGATCTCGATCGCGCCGCCGGCTGGTCGCTGGGATTTCGACGGTATCGCACCGCCGGCCCGCTGGCTGGTGATCCAGGGCGAGCAGGACGAGATCGTCGACCCGCAGGCCGTCTACCAGTGGCTGGACACGCTGGACTTCCCGCATGAGCTGGTGCGCATGCCCGAGACCAGCCACTTCTTCCACCGCAAGCTGATCGACCTGCGCGGCGCGCTGACCCACGGCGTGAAGCATTGGCTGGGCGCGGCGGCATGAGTGCAACCGAGTTGACCCCGTCGCAGCGGTACGCGGAAGGGGTCGCCCGTGGTGACTGGCAGGACGACCCGGCCCAGCATGCAGCGCTGGCCGAGCTGGACCGCATCCACCTGGGACTGCTGGACAGTGCCGAGGACGGCTGGCTGGACCGCCTGTCCTCGTTCTGGAAGAAGCCCGAGCCGGTCAAGGGCCTGTACTTCTGGGGCGGCGTCGGCCGCGGCAAGACCTTCCTGGTCGACCTGTTCTACGACGGGCTGCCGATCAAGCAGAAGTACCGCACGCATTTCCATCGCTTCATGCGCAGCGTCCACGAGCGTCTGCGCGAGCACCAGGGGCAGAGCGACCCGCTGGCGAAGATCGCCCAGGAGTGGCGCAGCAACCTGCGCGTGCTGGTGCTGGACGAGTTCTTCGTCACCGACATCGGTGATGCGATGCTGCTTGCGCGGCTGCTGGAGCGCCTGTTCGCCGAGGGCGTGACCCTGGTCACCACCTCCAACACCGCAGTGGAGAACCTGTACCTCAACGGCCTGCAGCGCGAGAGCTTCCTGCCGGCCATCGGCCTGTTGCAGCGCTTCTGCGTGGAGCTGTACGCAGAAGGCACCGAGGACTACCGGATGCGCGCGCTGACCCGCTCGCCGGTGTACCGCGCACCGTTGGCCGCAGACAGCGACGACTGGCTGGCCACGCGCTGGAGCGAACTGAGCGGCGGCCAACCGGCCAGGCCCGGCAACATCGAGATCGAGGGCCGCAAGATTCCGGTCCGCGGCCGCGGCAAGAGCATCGCCTGGTTCGATTTCGCCGCGCTGTGCGAGGGCCCGCGCGGGCCCTCGGACTACATCGAGATCGCGCACGAGTTCAACACGGTACTGCTGGGCGGCATTCCGGCCTTCGATCGCCTGAACGAGGATGCCGCGCGCCGCTTCGTCAACCTGATCGACGAGTTGTACGACCGCCACGTCAACCTGGTCTGCACCGCCAGCACCTCGCCGGTCGAGCTGTACACCGGCCAGCGCCTGCAGGGCGCGTTCGAGCGCACCGCTTCGCGCCTGATCGAGATGCAGAGCGCCGAGTACCTGGGCACCCCGCACCGGGCGTGAGGGGTGCCGCGCGAATGCAATGCCGGCCAGCGGCCGGCACGACCACCCTGGGATTCCGGTAGTGCCGGCCGCTGGCCGGCAATGATCGGGGGATAGGGCGCAACGGCGTTTCCCTGCGGCCGCTCCTCCGGCCCGGCCGACATGTTCAGCCTCGCGTCGCTGCCCGGCGGGTGATCCCGGCATCCACCGGATTCCCACCGGCTGCCCACGCTCTATCCACAGGGTTGTCCCTAGCCAGTTTCATCACTGTCATGTGAAGCTGTCATTGTTCCGTTTCCGCGGTGCGTTGTGCCACCGCAGTGACGCCTTTCGGGCTTGACTGCGCAGCCCGTTCCGGCAGGTCTGAAGCGTCTGATCCGGGCGCCGTCGGCACGATCCTTGCGGCGCAAGGGATTGCCGAATTTCACTACATTTGGCGTTGACGGACCCCACTACCCCCACTATCTTGTGGCCGTCGGTCGCAGCAACCCCAGGTCTGGGGGTTGGCAGCAGCACCCATCCGCGATCGTCAACGGCAGTGGCAGGCGCAGGGTCTCATCCCCTGCGACGCCGTCCTGCCATCCTGGGCCGTCATGTCCCGGGCTGCGTCACCCCGATGCATCGAGCACCCCCAATCACGCCAAGAGGACATACGCCGTGAGCACCGAATCCAGCGCCACCATCGAGAAGGAAAGCGAATTCCTGTTGACGTCGCCGCCGACGGCCAACGCGATGAGTGTGACCAAGCGCAACGGGACCACCGAGCTGGTGGACCTGAACAAGATCGTGCGCGCGGTGCAGCGTTCCTCCGAAGGCCTGCACGCCGTCGATCCGATGCGCGTGGCCACCCGCACCATTTCCGGCCTGTACAACGGCGCCACCACCCGCGAGCTGGACGAACTGTCCATCCGCACCGCCGCCCTGCTGATTGGCGAAGAGCCCGAGTACGGCCGCCTCGCTGCGCGCCTGCTGGCCAACTACATCGCCAAGGAAGTCTCGGGCCAGGAAATCTACGCCTTCTCGCAGTCGGTCAGCCGTGGCCATGAAGTCGGCCTGATCAACGACCGCCTGCTGAACTTCGTGCAGACCAATGCGCGCAAGCTCAACGACGCCATCGACATCTCGCTGGATCTGAACTTCGATTACTTCGGCCTGCGTACCCTGTACGACCGTTACCTGCTGCGCCATCCGCACACCCGCAAGGTGATCGAGACCCCGCAGCAGTTCTTCCTGCGCATCGCCAGCGCGCTGAGCGAGGACGTGTCCGAGACCCTGGCGCTGTACAAGCGCATGGGCAACCTGGACTACCTGCCGTCCAGCCCGACCCTGTTCAACTCCGGCACCACCCACGAGCAGCTGTCCTCGTGCTTCCTGCTGGACTCGCCGCAGGACTCGCTGGAGTCGATCTATGCCAAGTACGGCGACATCGCCCAGCTGTCGAAGTTCTCCGGCGGCATCGGCGTCAGCTACACCCGCGTGCGTTCGCGCGGTTCGCTGATCAAGTCGACCAACGGCCACTCCAACGGCATCGTGCCGTGGCTGAAGACCATGGATTCGTCCGTGGCCGCGGTGAACCAGGGCGGCAAGCGCAAGGGCGCAGCCTGCGTGTACCTGGAAACCTGGCACGCCGACATCGAGGACTTCCTCGAACTGCGTGACAACACCGGTGACGAAGCCCGCCGTGCGCACAACCTGAACCTGGCCAACTGGGTGCCGGACCTGTTCATGAAGCGCGTCGAGGCCGACCAGGAATGGTCGCTGTTCGATCCGCGCGTCGTGCCGGAGTTCACCGACCTGTTTGGCGAAGCCTTCGAGGCTGCCTACCTGCAGGCCGAAGCCCAGGGCAAGGCCAACCGCACCATCTCCGCGCGCAAGCTGTACGCCCGCATGATGCGTACGCTGGCCGAGACCGGCAACGGCTGGATGACCTTCAAGGACAAGTGCAACCGCGCCAGCAACCAGACCCTGCGTCCGGGCAACGTGATCCACCTGTCCAACCTGTGCACCGAAATCCTGGAAGTCACTTCCAACGATGAAACCGCAGTGTGCAACCTGGGTTCGATCAACCTGGGCAATCACTTCGACGAGCACAACGAGTTCGACTTCGAGAAGCTGGCCGAGACCGTGCGCCTGGCCGTGCGCCAGCTCGACCGCGTCATCGACCTGAACTTCTACCCGATCGAAACCGCCCGCCGCGCCAACCTGCGCTGGCGTCCGGTCGGCCTGGGCTGCATGGGCCTGCAGGATGTGTTCTTCCGCAAGCGCCTGCCGTTCGACAGCGCCGAAGCCCGCGCGCTGTCGAAGAAGATCGCCGAAGCGATCTACTTCCACGCGCTGGAAACCTCCTGCGAGCTGGCCCAGGAACGCGGCAAGCACCCGTCGTTCAACGACACCCGTGCCGCCAGCGGCGAACTGCAGTTCGACGCCTGGAACGTGGTGCCGGAAGACACTGCGCGCTGGGACGCCCTGCGTGAGCGCATCAAGGAACACGGCCTGCGCAACTCGCTGATGATCGCGATCGCGCCGACCGCGACCATCGCCTCGATCGCCGGCTGCTACGAGTGCGTCGAGCCGCAGGTGTCCAACCTGTTCAAGCGCGAGACCCTGTCCGGTGACTTCCTGCAGGTCAACCGCTACCTGGTCAACGAGCTGAAGAAGCTGGGGCTGTGGACGCCGGAAATGCGCGATGCCATCAAGCTGGCCGAAGGCTCGATCGCCGGCGTGGCGCAGATCCCGGAAACGCTGCGCGAGGTCTACCGCACCGCGTGGGAACTGCCGATGCGTTCGCTGATCGACATGGCCGCCGAGCGTGGCGCCTTCATCGACCAGTCGGCCTCGCTCAACCTGTTCATGGAAAGCCCGAACATCGGCGCGATGTCCTCCATGTACATGTACGCCTGGAAGCAGGGCATCAAGACCACCTACTACCTGCGTTCGCGCCCGGCCACCAAGATCGCCAAGACGACGGTGAGTGCCGCCGCACCGGCCAAGGTGTTCAGCCCGGACGAAGCCATCGCCTGCTCGCTGGAAAACCCGGAAGCCTGCGAGGCCTGCCAGTAACACGCCGCGCGGTGGGTGCCGACCGTTGGTCGGCACTCGAACACCTCGCACCTGTAGAGCCGAGCCATGCTCGGCTGCAGCACGGAAACACCAAGGTAGCGCCGGGCCATGCCCGGCGTTTTGACCCGAGAATTCAAGGAAACACCCATGGCCGACAAGCCCAAGCAGATGCTGCTCGATCCCGGTTTTGAACTGACCCTGCGCCCGATGCGCTACCCGCAGTTCTATGACATGTACCGGAATGCGATCAAGAACACCTGGACGGTGGAAGAGATCAACTTCCAGATCGACATCACCGACCTGCACAGCAAGATGTCGCCGGGCGAGCGCCACCTGATCCACCGCCTGGTCGCGTTCTTCGCCACCGGCGACTCGATCGTGTCCAACAACCTGGTGCTGAACCTGTACCAGCACCTCAATGCGCCGGAAGCGCGCATGTACCTGTCGCGCCAGTTGTATGAAGAAGCGCTGCACGTGCAGTTCTACCTGACCCTGCTCGACAACTACCTGCCGGACCCGGAAGAGCGCGCCAAGGCGTTCTCGGCGGTGGAGAACATCGACTCGATCAAGAAGAAGGCCGATTTCTGCTTCAAGTGGATCGACTCGATCCAGGACCTGACCCGCATCGAGACCCGCGAACAGCGCCGCCAGTTCCTGCTCAACCAGATCTGCTTCGCTGCCTGCATCGAAGGCCTGTTCTTCTTCGCTGCGTTCGCCTACGTGTACTACTTCCGTTCGCGCGGCCTGCTGCCAGGCCTGGCCTCGGGCACCAACTGGGTGTTCCGCGACGAAAGCGCGCACATGGAGTTCGCCTTCGAGTCGGTGCGCGTGGTGCGTGAGGAAGAGCCGGACCTGTTCGACGATGAAATGAAGCAGCAAGTCTACGACATGCTGGCCGAAGCCATCGAATGCGAAGTGCAGTTCGCCGAGGACGTGCTGTCCGGTGGCGTGGCTGGCATTTCCACCCGCGACATGCGCCAGTACCTGCAGCACTGCGCCGACCAGCACTTTGCCAAGCTGGGCATGGAAAAGAAGTACAACGTGCGCAACCCGCTGCCGTTCATGGAACTGCAGGACGTGCAGGAACTGACCAACTTCTTCGAACGCCGCGTCTCGGCCTACCAGGTCGGCGTGCAGGGCGAAGTCGCCTTCGACATGAACTTCTGATCGAACCGGTCAGGCCTGTCGCAACGAAAGACCCCGGCCAATGCCGGGGTTTTTTGTTGCGCGCCTGGCTTTTGTAGAGTCGAGCATGGCTCGACTCTACGATCAGCGCCGCCCTTCCACCGCCATGCGCACCGCCAACCCGGCCAGCACCGTGCCCATCAGCCAGCGCTGCACCCTCTGCCAGGTGGGGCGCGCGGCCAGGAAGCCGGCGATGCTGCCGGCGGTCAGCGCGATCAGGCCGTTCACGCTGACGCTGACCAGGATCTGGGTGCAGCCCAACACGATCGACTGCATCAGCACACTGCCTTCGCTGTCCGGATGCAGGAACTGCGGCAGCAGCGACAGGTACATCACCGCCACTTTCGGGTTCAGCAGATTGGTCAGCAAGCCCATCGTGAACAGTCTGCGCGGGCTGTCCTGCGGCAGCTCGCGCACCGCGAACGGCGAACGGCCGCCGGGCTTCAGCGCCTGCCACGCCAGGTAGAGCAGGTACAGCGCGCCACCGATGCGCAGCGCCTCATAGGCGAACGGCACGGTCATCAGCAGGGCGGTGATGCCCAGTGCCGCGCACAGCATGTAGAACACGAAGCCCAGCGCCACCCCGCCCAGCGAGATCAGCCCGGCGAGCGGCCCTTGGCAGATCGAGCGCGAGATGACGTAGATCATGTTCGGCCCGGGCGTGAGCACCATGGCCAGCGAAACCAGCGCAAAGGCCAGCAGGTCGGAAAGTGCGGGCATGGGCGGTCCTGGCAGTGGGCGTGGCGCAGTGTAGCGTCGCCTGCACGGGGCCTGGCTTAAAATTGACGGACCCCACACCGAAGCTCCCCATGACCCGATCCCCGAGACCGTGCCGCCCACCGAAGTGCGCATGGCCGAAATCGTCTTCCCCAACCACACCAATCACCTCGGCACCCTGTTCGGTGGCCAGGCATTGGCGTGGATGGACAAGGCCGCCTTCCTGGCCGCCGCCCGCTATTCGCGCCGCACCGTGGTGACCGCGCGCAGCGACCAGGTCGACTTCAAGCTGCCGATCCGCATCGGCCAGATGGTGGAAACCATCGGCCGCATCGTCGAAGTCGGGCGCAGCTCGATGAAGGTCGAGGTGGAACTGGTCGCCGAGGACCTGCACAGCGGTGAGCGCAAGCTGTGTACCCGCGGCCACTTCGTGATGATCGCGCTGGACGAGGACGGCCACCCGATCGCGGTGCCGCCGCTGCCGGCCGCCTGAGCCGGCGCTTGCACGGGCGCTGCGGCGCCCCCATCTGGCAGCCATGACCTCGCCGCTGACCGACTTCATCGACCGCGCCCAGCGCCTGTTCGTGCTGACCGGCGCCGGTTGCAGCACCGCCTCGGGCATCCCCGATTACCGCGATACCGACGGCCAGTGGAAACGCACGCCGCCGGTGACCTACCAGGCGTTCATGGGCGAAGCGGGTACCCGCCAGCGCTACTGGGCGCGCAGCCTGCTGGGCTGGCCGCGCTTCGGCCTGGCCCGGCCCAACGGTACCCACCAGGCCCTGGCCGCACTGGAAAACAGCGGCAAGCTGCAGCTGCTGCTGACCCAGAACGTGGACGGCCTGCACCAGCGTGCCGGCAGCCACAAGGTGATCGACCTGCATGGCCGCCTGGACCGGGTGCGCTGCATGGGCTGTGAGGGCCGCAGTGGCCGCGAGGATTTCCAGCAGCGGCTGCTGGACGCCAATCCTGGCTGGGATGCGCTGGAGGCCGGTATCGCGCCCGATGGCGATGCCGATCTGGAGACCGATTTCTCCACGTTCGTGGTGCCCGATTGCCCTTACTGCGGCGGCCTGCTGAAGCCGGATGTGGTGTTCTTCGGCGAGAACGTGCCGCGTGAGCGGGTGGCGGCGGTGCACGATCACCTGCAGCAGGCCGACGCCGTGCTGGTGGTGGGCTCGTCACTGATGGTCTATTCCGGCTTCCGCTTCGTGCAGGCGGCCGCGAAGGCAGGGTTGCCGGTAGCGGCGCTGAACCGAGGCCGCACCCGAGCCGACGACCTGCTGTTGTTCAAGGATGAGCGGGACTGCGCTGAAGCGCTGGCCACGTGGGCTGCGCGCTGAGCCGAGCACGGGCTCGGCTCTACCAGGGGCGAGGGCTTCTGTAGAGCCGGGCGCGCGCTCGGCTGCTGCAGGTCACACGAAACAGCGATCCATCCAGATGGTTGATCCGCGAGCCGCGCAGCGGTGCAATACGCACCCCCTACGTCGTTCATCACCGTCTTGAGCCAGCTGTTCTCGCCGATTTCATTCGGCCCCCTCACCCTGTCCAACCGCATCGTCATCGCGCCGATGTGCCAGTACTCCGCCGAAGACGGTCGCGCCAGCGACTGGCACGCCATGCACCTGGGCAACCTGGCGCAGTCCGGCGCCGGCCTGCTGATCCTGGAAGCCACTGCGGTCGAGCCGCGCGGCCGCATCAGCTGGGCCGACCTGGGCTTGTGGGACGACGGCACCGAGGCCGCGCTGGCGCAGGTGCTGGCCAGCGTCCGCCGCTGGTCGCCGATGCCGCTGGGCATCCAGCTCGGCCACGCCGGTCGCAAGGCCTCGGTGAAGCGCCCGTGGGACGGCGGCGGCCAGCTGCCGGGCGATGATGCGCGTGGCTGGGCCACGGTGGCGCCGTCGCCGCTGCCGTTCCATGCCGCCGATCCGGCACCGCAGGAACTGGACGAGGCCGGCATCGCCGAGCTCATCGCCGCTTTCGCCGCCAGTGCGGTGCGCGCCGAGCGCCTGGGCTTCGAGCTGATCGAGCTGCATGCCGCGCACGGCTACCTGCTGCACCAGTTCCTGTCGCCGCTGAGCAACCACCGCACCGATGGCTATGGCGGCTCGCTGCCGAACCGCCTGCGCCTGCTGGTGGAGGTGTTCGACGCTGTGCGTGCGGCGGTATCGGACAAGATCGCCGTGGGCGTACGCATTTCCGCCAGCGACTGGGTCGATGGCGGCTGGGACCTGGTGCAGAGTGAAGCGCTGGCCCAGGTGCTGGACGCGCGCGGCTGCAATTTCCTGCATGTCTCCAGCGGTGGCCTGGACGAACGCCAGAAGATCACCGTCGGTCCCGGTTACCAGGTGCCGTTCGCCGCGGCGATCAAGACCAAGGTACGCATGCCGGTGATCGCGGTGGGCATGATCACCGAGCCCGAGCAAGCCGAATCGATCCTGCGCCATCGCCACGCCGATGCGGTAGCGCTGGCACGCGGCATCCTCTACGACCCGCGCTGGCCGTGGCACGCTGCTGCCGCATTGCGCGACAGCGTGGAGCCGGCGCCGCAGTACCTGCGCTGCGAGCCGCGCGATGCGCGCGGCGTGTTCAAGGCGCGCTGACGCAGTCTGCGAGCGCATTGTGACGCTTCAGGATGCAGGGGATCTGCGTGACGGCGAGTTGCGGCATAGCCTGTCGCAACGAACTAGGAATGATTGCGGATACTACTTTATGTGAATGACACCTCATTGCGCTGGGTGCGGACATTGCAACGTTGAGCTGCACACATGGGTGTGCAGCCAATGGAGAAACGCAATGAAACCCATGATGCTGATGGTTCTGCTCTCGGCTTTCTCACTGCCCCTATCAATGCCTGCCGTCGCAGGTGATGACGCCGCGAGTGTCACCGGGGCGGAGAATGTTTCGCTCATGCACGCCCCTGTGAACTCGCGGGGCGGCTTGATCTTCACATGATCGAGCTCTCTCCCGAATCCCCACTGATGTTGCTTTCACCCCTTGCGCGCAAGCAGTTTGTCGATTCGCTGGTGTTTGGAGATCGCGGACTGGCCAGCTTCAGCTACGAGCCCATCGTCTCTGAACTGAGTGCAGGTGAAGCCTATCGGCTCCTGTCACTCTTCGGGGCACAGCGCGCAATTGTGCACATCCCGGGATTGCGGAAGGAGTCGGAAGCGGATCATGTGGTCGTGCGGTCGGCCAATCCAAACCCGGTATTCGAAGATTATCCGGGCTACGCCTGTTCAGGGCGTGCGACCTGTTCAACCTCCATGAGCAGCATCTGCATGTCGAGTTGCTGATCGCATGATTGGTCGCATGCTGCTTTGGTGTTTGCTGCTGCCCACAAGTACGTGGGCAGCAACTCCAGTAGACGCTCAACTGCGTGAAATGGACCGGGAGATGTTGGCCGCTGGCGCTTCAGACCGAGTCGAGAAGCTGGTGGATGCCTATTCGTCATGGGAGTCTTCCAGATCTTCAGGGGATGGTTGCGGCAGTTTGAGCGATCTGGAACTTGAGGCCGCGTTCCGCGCCAGCTTCTACATCTCAATGTACGTTGGAGACGAGAAATGGCTTGGCAAAGTGCGATGCATTCATGCAGAACTGGGGCGGAGAGGTATTGCCACAGAGACAACGCACCGGAAAATGCACGCGGTCCTGGTGCAGGTTCGACATTTTGCTGAGGCCAATGAGCTGCGTGAGAGGGCGTCATTGCGTGTAGATGAACTTCCCGAGATAGAGCGGAACGCACCCGACCAGCAGGGCGTTCTCCACCCTCTTTCGGGTGGGAAGCTGGAATGGCGGCGCTGGACGTACAGGGAGGGAATGGAGGTGGTCGTCTATGTCAGTCCGGCATGCGCTCCCTCGCGAAGCGCGATGCACGTGATCATGAACGAACCAGAATGGACATGGATTCGATCCAGCGTGCGCTTTGTCGTGCGTCGGTCTCCTGCGTGGCCGCAGCCGGGTGTCAGTGAGTGGAACAGAAGCAATCCCTCTCATCCCATGTTGCTCCAAGCGGGGCCCGAGGGCTGGAAAGAACTGGATGTCCATGAAACTCCGGTATTCCATGTCTTCAGGAATGGCCTGCGCCTGCGCACCCTGACAGGATGGGCAGAGGCCAGTGCTCACCTGATGCGCCTGAAGGAGAGTTTCTGACCGCGAAGGCCCTCCGCTCCTCCCCGTCACACCCGCCAGGCCGGCGCCATGCCGGCCTGCAGATGCTCGAACAGCGCGCGGATCTTGGCGGTGAAGTCGCGGCGGTCGCTGACGCAGAAATAGACCTCCATCGGCTCCGGGCGCCACGCCGTGTCGGCGCCGAACACCGCCTGCAGGCGGCCGTCGCGCAGGTAGGGCTCGGCCACGAAGGCAGCCAATCGTGTGAGGCCGGCACCGGCCGCCGCCAGCGACGCCAGCGCATCGATGTCATCGCAGACCATGCTCGGCGGCAGCGCGGCGTCCACGCGCTGGCCGTCCTTCAGCAGGCCCCAGCGCAGCGGCCGGCCATCGGTGGGGAAGCGGTGCAGCAGCCCGCGATGGCTGCCCAGGTCCGAGGGTTCCTGCGGCGTGCCATGGGTCTTCAGGTAGGTTGGTGAGGCGCAGAACACGAATGGCACGCGCGCCAGCTGCCGTGCGACCACACCGTCCTCCAGCTGCGCGCCGATGCGGATGCTGGCATCCACCGCCTCTGGACCATGCTGCACGGCGCGGTCGGTCAGGCGCAGCTCCAGCTGCAGTTGCGGGTAGCGCTGCTGCAGTGACGGCAGCAACGGTGCCAGCACGTGGCGGCCGAAGGCGCTGCTGCTGGCGATGCGCAGGGGACCGGCCGGTTCGATATCACCGGCAGTCACCATCGCCTGCGCGCGCGCCAGGTCGCCCTCGATGTGGCGCACCTGCGCCAGGTACAGCGCGCCGGCCTCGCTGAGGGCCAGCTGGCGCGTACTCCGGTTCAGCAGCCGTACGCCCAGATGCGCTTCCAGTCGGTTGATGTTCTGGCCGACTGCGGTGGCGCTGATGCCAAGGATGCGGGCCGCGGCGGCAATGCTGCCGGTCTCTGCGGTGCGGGTGAAGCTGCGGATCAGTTGCAACAGGTTCATGACCGACCAGCTTGCCACGGTGATTGCCAAGTATCGCTTGGGACTGAACCAAGCGGTTCGGTTGCATCGGTGATCATCCGGCTGCTGGGAAGGAAGCTGCCCTACACTGTGGAGATGCGCCCCGATTCCATCCTCACCCTGTCCTGCCCCGACCGTACCGGTATCGTCTACCGAGTGTCCGGCCTGCTGTTCGACCACGGCTGCAACATCCTCGACGCCCAGCAGTTCGGCGACGAGGAAAGTGGCCGCTTCTTCCTGCGCGTGCATTTCGACCGCGATGCCAGCCTGCTGCTGGAGACCGTGCATGCCGCGATGGCCAAACTTGCCGAAGGCTTCGGCATGGACTGGCAGCTGCATGATGGGCGCCGCCGGGCACGCCTGCTGGTGCTGGTCAGCAAGCAGGGGCACTGCCTCAACGACCTGCTGTTCCGTGCCCACAGCGGCCAGCTGAAGGTCGATATCGCGGCAGTGGCGTCCAACCACGCCGACTTTGCGCCATTGGCCGCGTCTTACCAGGTACCGTTCCACCACCTGCCGGTGACCGCCGATACGCGTGCGGTGCAGGAGCAGCAGATCATCGACCTGGTCGAGCGTGAGCGCATCGACCTGGTGGTGCTGGCGCGCTACATGCAGATCCTGTCACCCACGCTGTGCCGCGTGCTGGCCGGCCGTGCGATCAACATCCATCACAGCTTCCTGCCCAGCTTCAAGGGCGCTCAGCCGTATCATCAGGCGCACGCGCGCGGGGTCAAGATCATCGGCGCCACCGCGCATTACGTCACCGAGGATCTGGACGAAGGCCCGATCATCGAACAGGACGTGGCCCGCGTGGACCACGCGATGGCGCCGCGCGAGCTGGTGCGGCTGGGCAGCGATACCGAATCGCTGGTGCTGGCGCGCGCGGTGCGCCGCCATGTGGAGCACCGCATCCTGCTCAACGGGCACCGCACGGTGGTGTTCCGGTAATCGCCCATCCCGCGTCCGCCGGGCATGGCCCGGCGCTACCACGGGTGCTATCCGGTAGTGCCGGCTGCTGGCCGGCAACTGCAGAGATCCCGAGGTTGCCGGCCAGCGGCCGGCACTACCGAATCCTGATTTCATCCAATGAAAAGCCCCTGGTTCGGCCGTCCCGCGATCTGTAGGGGGGCGTAGTTAGGGGGCTGGATGAATCGATTGTGTTGTTGTGGGCAGGAGCGCGCAAGCGGCATAAGCGACGTGCAGGACGTGGCCCGCGTTGACCACGCCATGGCGCCGCGCGAGCTGGTGCGGCTGGGCAGCGACACCGAATCGCTGGTGCTGGCACGCGCGGTTCGCCGCCATGTGGAGCACCGCATCCTGCTCAATGGGAATCGCACGGTGGTGTTCCGGTAATCGCCCATCCCGCGTCCGCCGGGCATGGCCCGGCGCTACCACGGGTGCTATCCGGTAGTGCCGGCCGCTGGCCGGCAACTGCAGAGATCCCGAGGTTGCCGGCCAGCGGCCGGCACTACCGAATCCTGATTTCATCCAATGAAAAGCCCCCGGTTCGGCCGTCCCGCGATCTATAGGGGGCGTAGTTAGGGGGCTGGATGAATCGATTGTGTTGTTGTGGGCAGGAGCGCGCAAGCGGCATAAGCGACGTGCGCGGTAGCGCCGGGCCATGCCCGGCGGTCACGCCTCAGACGATCGCAATCCCCGCCTTGCCCAGCGCTTCGCGCACCACCGCGTCGTTGGCCTCGGTCACCGGCCGGGTCAGCTCCCACAGGAACTTCACCCGGAAGCCGGATTTCACCGCGTCCTGCGCGCTCCACAGCACGCAGTAGTCGCGGGCCAGGCCGCACACATGCACTTCGCGGATGCGGCGCTCATGCAGCCAGCCGGCCAGGCCGGTGGCCGGGCGCTCGCCATCGGGGCCGTGGTTCTCGCGGAAGGCGCTGTACGAATCCACCTGTGGGCGGGTGCCCTTGCGCAGGATCAGGTCGGCCACGGTCCAGTCCACGCCCGGGTGCAGGTCGGCACCCGCGCTGCCCTGCACGCAATGGTCGGGCCACAGGGTCTGTGGCTGCGCGTGCAGCAGGATGGTCTCGAACGGTCGCTTGCCGGGGTGCTGGCTGGCGAACGAGGCGTGGTCGGCCGGGTGCCAGTCCTGGGTCGCCACCACGGTGCGGTAGCGACGCTGTGCCAGCAGGTCGGCAATCGGTGCCACCAGCGCATCGCCCTGGTCGCAGGCCAGCGCACCGCCGGGCATGAAGTCCGGCTGCAGGTCGATCACCAGCAGGGCGACATCGGCGGGCAGGGCAATCATGGCAGATCCACTACATCAGAAGGAGCGACCAGCGTGGCCGCCCCATGCCTGCACGTCAATCGCCCTGCGGCGCCTCAGCGTCCTGCCCGTAGTACAGCAGGCCGATCCTGATCCGCTCGCGGCCGTTCTCGCGGCGGTGGCGGTTGGCATCGCGCAGCGAGTACACGCAGCCGCAGTACTCCTGCTGGTAGAACTGCTCGCGCTTGCTGATCTCGATCATGCGGCTGGCACCGCCGCCCTTGCGCCAGTTGTAGTCCCAGTACTGCAGGCCTTCATAGCGCGACGCCGCGCGGATGCCGCAGTCGTTGATCTGCGCCATGTTCTTCCAGCGCGAGATGCCCAGCGACGAACTGATGGTGTCGTAGCCGTGCTCGTGCGCGTACAGCGCGGTGCGTTCGAAACGCATGTCGAAGCACATCGTGCAGCGGATGCCGCGCTCGGGCTCGTTCTCCATGCCACGCGCACGGCTGAACCAGTTGTCGGTGTCGTAGTCGCAGTCGATGAACGGAATGCCGTGCTGCTCGGCGAAGCGGATGTTCTCCTGCTTGCGCAGCTCGTACTCCTTCACCGGATGGATGTTGGGGTTGTAGAAGAAGATCGCGTAGTCGATCCCGGAAGCGGTGATCGCCTCCATCACTTCGCCCGAGCACGGCGCGCAGCACGAATGCAGCAGCAGGCGCTTGCCATCGGCGGGCAGGGTCAGGGTGGGGCGTTGGAACTCGGTCATCGTGGCGTGCGTCAGGGCGTGGGAGCGGTCTGGCCGGTTACCGTGAACAGGACGCGCGCGGCCACGCCGCCTGTACGTGCAGGCGGGCGATGGCCCCGGCGCCCTCCCCGCGGAGAGTCCAGGTCGAATCAGGGGACGGTCGTGTCCCCCGGCCGGGGCCGGTATTCGGGCTGATGGACACGGGCCGCAGCCCACCTACTCCCTGCCGCTTCCCAGGCGCGAGCCCAGTGCTGTTGGCAGGATTCGTTTCCATTCACCGCTGCGGGGCAGCTCCGGAATGGGCGCACGAAGCGCCTTCACCGGATTCCCGTTTAACTTCCTGCCGCCATCCAGCCACGGCAGGGATACCTTCGGCGTGCCCACGGTGGACGCGTTGCCGGCGTGGGTCAAGGGGCACCGGGGTCGGAGCCCTTTGCGCTGCAACGGGATCCGACCCCGGTCGGGATGCGCCTCAACGCCCCGCCGCAGCCCGCGCGCGGATCTCATCCAAGCGCTGGTCGTGCAGCAGGCGCCCGTTCTCCCACACGGTCACCATCGCATCCTCGAAGCCGGTCGGCAGCGCCTCGTCACCGCTGGGAGGCAACGCCACCGTGTGCAGGCTGCCGTCATCCAGGCGCCGCAGCAGGCGCATGCGGCCACGCTTGCTGGCCTTGCCGGCATCGGTGACCGGGTCCTTGTAGACGTCGATCCACGCACCCTCGACCCGTGCTGCCGAGCACTTCAGCGCGAACTTCTGGGTGTCGCGGTCCAGTCGTTGCAGCAGGGCGCCGCCCATGCCGAAGGCCACGTTGTCGGCCGAATAGCCGTCGTCGGTGATGCGCTGCAGGATGGCGCGGATCGTATCCGGATTGATGCCATCACCCTGGATCACCCGAACGTGGTTGAGCACGCGGTAGCCCTTGCCGTTGAGGGTGTGGCCGAACGCTTCATCCAGCCGGCGCAGGCTTTCGGCCACCACGTCCACAGGGTCACCCGAGTCGGGGCGGATGACCAGGGTGGCGCCCGAAGCGATCACTTCATCACGCAGCGTCGTGCCCCAGTGCTCACTGATCGCGCGGTAGATGTCATAGCTGTCCGACACCACTGCCACGATCGCGCCCGGCTTGCCGAACTGGCGCAGCATGTTGCGGTAGGCGTCCACTTCGCGCTCGCGGCCCCAGCTGGTGATGGTGCTGTGCTCGGCGGCGGGAATCGAATAACCGGCCATCGGCGCGTGATAGTGCGCGCGGGCCAGGCACAGGGCCGAGACGGTGTCGGTGCCGAGGAAGTTGACCAGGTGTGCGGCACCGCCCAGCGCGGCCGATTCCAGGCTCGATACACCGCGGGCGCCGAAGTCGTGCAGCTTGAACGGCAGCTGCCCCTGCGGATCGTCGCTGGTCTGCTGCAGGAACGCAGCAATGGTCTGCCGTGCATGCCAGCTGATGGTGGCCACGGTGACCGGGTACCACACGCGCAGCAGCAGCGTTTCCAGGTACGACGGCACCCAGAATGCAGCCGGGTCGGTCGACTCGACGGTCATCAGTGCCTGGTGGGTGGGTACCACGCTACCCTCGGGCACGGCACGGATGCGCACCGGCAGGTGGCCGCCGAGCCGATCGACGATATCGCGCCAGCCGGCTTCGTTGAACGGCTCGCCATGGGCGGCGAATACCGCAGCTGCGTCGTCGATGTCGGCGTGGGTGACCGGCCGTGCCAGGGCGTCCTTGAGGATCGCCTGCAGGCCGAAGAACACCGTGCGATCGTGCAGGCCGCCACGTGATTCCACGTAGAAGAACGTGGCATCGGTACCCGGCGGGTACTGCAGCCAATGGCTGGCCTTGTAGCTGTCGGTGTTGAGGAGAAGGTTATCGAGGTAGTGCATGACGGAAGCTCCTTCGCGTCGAGTGACACCAGCGGTCTATCCGCCAGTGGGAAAACCGGGCCGGTCAGCCGCGGCCGAGGAAATACTCCAGGATGTGCAGGTGGTCTTCGAACAATTGCGGGCCCATGTCCAACGCTTCACTCACCGGTATCCAGCGCGCCTTGTCGGCGTCGTCGCCACCGCGCACCGGCGGCAGGTCACCGGCCGGGAATTCGAAGTGGAAACCGTGGGTGATGGTGCGGCCGCGCTGGCTGCGGTCGGGGTGGTCGAATACCTGCTGGCCCTTCAGCGAACCCTTCAGCACCGGCAGCGGAATCTTAAGGCGGGTTTCCTCGCGCAGTTCGCGCAGGCAACTGTCCAGCAGGCTCTGCTCCTGGCCAACGAAACCGCCGGGCAGCGCCCACAGGCCCTTGCCGGGCTCCGAACGGCGCCGTACCAGCAGCACGTGGCCCGAATGCACCACCACCGCATCGGTGGTGACGAAGGTGGGCGCGTAGGGCGCATCCTTCCAGGCGGCCTTGTACTGTTCGATGAAGCGGTACTCGGCCACCAGCTGGGCATACGCAGGCGCGCTTTTGCGGAACGCTTCGAGCATGTCGTACACCGGCGCCGGCACATTGCCACGCAGCATCAGCAGCGCGCCGTGGAAGTCGACGTCGCCGGCTTCGAACAGGTAGCGCCGCAGCTCGGTGGCCGACAGGGTGGCGGTGTGCTGCACGTCCACCAGCGGCCATTGCGGGAACTCCCGCAGGTAGTAGCTGGAGGCATCCTTGTCCATGCCGATCAGGCCCACCTTTGCATCGGCGGCGGCACCGTCGTTGCGCAGGGCGTCGGCCACCTGGCGCTGCACGTTGGCGATCCACTGTGCTTCGTTGTACAGGTGGTCACGCAGCGGGCGGATCAGCAGGCGGTCGGTGTGGCCATCGAGGGCGGCCTGGATCATCACGGCGCGTTCGGCCACGGTCCAGGGATTGCGGAGGCTGCGGGGGGTATCGGCAGAGCCGACCAGGAAGATCAGCTTGCGGGCCCGGCTCAGGGCCAGGCGGGCAACGGCGGCGTGGCCGTTGTGGAAGGGCTCGAATCGCCCGATGAAGACGAGATAGTCGAATTCCATGAGAATCCCTCATGTCGTTGTGGCAGCCGCGGGTCTGTCCCTTGGCTTGCTGCAGATGCTACGCCGATGGTGTAGCCGGTCAAGCCTGCAGGCCTGCCATCTGCTGAACGCCGCAGATTCCTGCCCGGACTGCGGTGGTGTTCTCAGGCCCTGAGAAGCCGCTGCGCCATACTGGCATCCACGCGGCGGACGGTAGGCTCGGGGGCAAGACGGTGGCGGACAAGTACTGCGATCTGGTCATGAAAGGCGGCATCACCAGCGGCATCGTGTACCCCAACGCGGTACTGGCGCTGGCACGCGAGTATCGGTTCAAGAGCATCGGCGGCACCTCTGCCGGCGCCATCGCTGCGGCGGTGGCGGCTGCGGCGGCATACGGTGATCGGCGCCAGCAGGCCGGCGAGCACCTGCCCGGTGATGCCGGTTATGGCGGGCTGTCGGCGGTGTCGGCGCAGTTGTCGCGGCGGGGGTTCATCTACAGCCTGTTCCAACCGGCGCGGGGCGCGCGTGCGGCCTATCGGCTGCTGGTGGTGCTGACCGGCAATGCCAGCTTGCCGCACAAACTGCTGTGCCTGGCGGTGGCGGTATTCGAGATCGCGCCGCTGGAAGTGCTGGTGTCGCTGGCGCTGCTGCTCGGTTTGGGCGGGTGGGGCGGTGGTTGGAGCGGCGTGGCCGCGACGCTGCTGCCGTCGCTGCTGTGCGCCTACGGTGCAGGCGTGGCCGGAGCCGCGCTGCGCGTGGCGCGCGTGGCCCGGCGCAACCTGCTGGGCCTGTGCAGTGGCCTCGGTCGCGATGCACGTAAACCGGCATTGACCGATTGGCTGCATGAATGCCTGCAGCAGTTGTCCGGCAAGCCGCTGGATGCACCGCTGACCTTTGCCGACCTGCATGACGCGCCGCGCTATGCCGGCGAGCCGGACAGCCCGCATGCGATCAGCCTGCAGATGATCACCACCTGCGTATCGCACAACGAACCACGCACACTGCCGCTGGGCGGCGCGCAGTTCTGGTTCCTGCGCGAGGAGTTCGAGCAGTTGTTCCCCGCCAGCGTGGTGCAGTGGCTGGTGACGCAGGCCGGCCCGCCGCTGGAGGTGGAAGGGCGCCGGTACTACCACCTGCCGCAGGGTCCGAAGCTGCCGGTGCTGGTGGCCACGCGCATGAGCCTGAGCTTCCCGTTGCTGATCAGCGCGGTGCCGCTGCATGAGCCCTCGCGCCGCGAACGCCGCTGCGAACCCACTGCACCTGCCGCCGATCAGGAACACAACGTGGCCGACAGCATGGAAGGGCTGACCAGCGCCGGGCAGACCTGCGGCCCGGTGATTACCGCGTTCCGCATCTGCTGGTTCTCCGATGGTGGCATCAGCAGCAACTTCCCGATCCATCTGTTTGATGCCGCGCTACCGCGCTGGCCGACCTTCGCCATCAACCTGGTCTACCCGCAGCATGCCGAGGACGTGGGACGTGGCAGTGATGGCCGACAGGCGCTGGAACGTGCCGTGTTCCTGCCCACCGAAAACCGCCACGGTTGGCAACGGCATTACCAGTCCATTTCCACGCCGCTCGCCGCAGCCGAGCTGGGGCGCTTCCTGTTCGCAGTCGTGGCGACCATGCAGAACTGGCGTGACCTGCTGCAGGCACGCGCGCCGGGTTACCGCGACCGTATCGTGCACGTCAGCCTGCAGGGCGACGAAGGCGGCATGAACCTGGACATGCCGCAGGAGGTGCTGACCCGCATCGCCGACAAGGGCAGCCTGGCGGGCGCGCGCTTCTGTTCGTTCTCGTTCGGGAACCACTACTGGATCCGCTGGCGCAACCTGGCCTCGGCCTATCAGCGCTACACGTTGGAAGTGGCGCGTACCGACGACCCGGCGCAGCAGGTGCTGGCCTATCGCGCGGCGTACTCGATGGTTGCCCGTGGCGAGCCGGCACCGCCGTCGTACAAGCTCGGCTCGGAAGACAAACGTCGCGGCTCGCAGCAGCTGTGGGCGCAGATGGTCGAGCAGGGCCGCACGTGGGAAGACCTTGGCCCGGACCTGACCGACGGCGCACCGCGCCCGCTGCCGCAGATGAAGGTGACGCCGATCTACTGAGCGCGATCGATACAATCGTGCTTCATGTCGCAAGGAGCTGTGGATGTCTGCCCGCCAGGAACTGCTGGATCTGCTTGAACGCCTCGATACTCGCGACCCGGAACACCTGCCGGTGGTGCCACTGGCTGCGTACTTCGAAGGCAATGATTTCGAAGAATGCATCGCGCCCAACCAATGGGGTTTCGGCCGCCCGCCGATTGCCGAGCTGTACGCGCGCCTGGCCGTGATTGCAGCGAAGCCTGAAGTGGAAGGCGTGTACGTCGGCCTGCACCAGGACTGGGGCAGTGCATTGGAAGACGACAGCGAATGGCCTGCTGCGGAGAACGTGCATGTGCTGACCAGTGCCGACGTCGAGACCGTGGAAGGCTGGCTGCAGGGTCTGGAATGCGACGGTGTGGGCGAAGGCTGGCCGTACGGCCAACACATCGACGCACCTGTGCCCTCGGAAGGCCACCGCGTACTGACCGTGTTCTGGGACTAAAACGCGCCAACCAGGGTTGGCACCTACCAGTAGAGCCACGCCACGCGTGGATGCATTCCAAAATGAGAATTCATCCGGATGGGGTGGGTCCGGTGGCAGGGGCGTGAGCCGCATGGGCCCGAGGCGTGCCTCGGGCGGGTTGGGCAGGACGCCCAACCCCGCTCTTGCCGTGTGCGCAGGACAGCGCACACGAGCAAGCGGCGACCGAGCTTACATGGGTGAGGACGCTTTGCTTGCGAAGCACTGCTTCGCAAGCGCCCGAACGCACAGCCGCCAGCGGCTGGGCCGGGCCCCGGAGGGGTACTTGCAGCGTCCCCTGCAACCGGACCCACCCCGCCAACCCACGGAATGCCCGCTTTTGCCTTTGAGGTTGCCGGCCAGCGGCCGGCACTACCGCAGGTGCGGGGCGCAGCCCTGCAAAACCCCCTACCTGCCCGGCAACTGCGCGAACGCACGCTGCATGCAGTCCTCGCGTGGGCACACCCGGCAACCCGGTCCGATCGAAACCGAGTTCCCTGGGCTCTGCACATCCAGCCCCAGCGAATACACCATGCGTTCGGCATGCTGCAGATCGCAGCCCAGCGCCACCGCGAAGGTCTTGCGGGGCTGGCCATGGCCCACCGGGCCACTGCTGACCTGCCGCGCCAGCCAGAAATGGCGGCGGCCATCGGGCATGCGCGCGGTCTGGGTAAGGATGCGGCCTGGCTGGTTGAACGCCTCGTAGACGATCCATAGCGGGCACGAGCCGCCCACCTGCGAGAAGTGGAAGTCGGTGGCCGAATGGCGCTTGGATACGTTGCCCGCGCGGTCCACGCGGATGAAGAAGAACGGCAGGCCGGGCGCACTGCGCCGTGCCAGCGTGCTCAGCCGGTGGCAGACCGCCTCGAAGCCGACGCCGAACTGGTGCGCCAGCAGTTCGATGTCGTAGCTGCTGGCCTCGGCCGCACGCAGGAAGCGCATGTAGGGCATGACCAGCGCGCCGGCGAAGTAGTTCGAAAGACCCACCCGCGCCTGCGCGATGCGCGCGTCATCGGTGAAGCCCGCACGCGCCACCACCGCGTCGATCTGCGGCAGGTAGCCGTGCAGGGCCAGTTCGGCGGCCATCTGGAACGCCTGCTGGCCTGGCTCCAGGTAGTCCGGCAGCCACAACCGGCGCGTGCCGGCATCGTAATGGCGCTTCTCGCGCCCGGCCTGCAGTGCGGCCACTTCCACCAGCACGCCGTGGCGGTCGGCCAGCAGCTGGCGCAAGCGCGGCGCCACATGCCCAGGCGATAGCCCCCACTCGGCGAACAGGCGCTCGGCCAGTTCGTCCAGCTCGGGAATATGGTTGTGCATGCGGTTGAAGAACTCGCGTACCTGGTCGCCGGCCGGCAGGGTGCTGCCGGCGCCGGGCTCGCCCAGCTGGAATTCCAGCGCGGCGGCATGCTCGCGCAGTGCCAGGTGGCGGCGGTGCAGGTCCAGCAGCGCACGGCTGACCTGCGGCAGGTTGCCCGCCAGGGTGCGCAGTTCGGTGGCGCTGACTTCGGCCAGGCCCAGGTCGCGCAGGGTCTCGCCCAGCGCTTCCTGCAGCGCGGCCGGCTCATCTTCGTCGAACAGTGCGGAAACATCGCCGAGTACCTGGCCCAGCTTCTTCTGCACGGCCGGGGTCAGTGGGCGCTTGTTGCGCTCGATCTGGTTCAGGTAGCTGGCCGACAGCCCTAGCGCCCGCGCCAGGTCAACCTGGCTGTAGCCGCGCTGTTCGCGCAACCGCCGCAGGCGCAGGCCGAGTTGCCGCTGGGGAGCTGAGGGATTCACAGAATTAACAGGAATCGTGGGGCGTGTTGGCCAGATTAAGCGGATTCAGCCCAGAAATCGAGCTGGGTGCTGTGAATAATGCCAAGCATCTTTCGCACCCTGTGGGATTGTCGTCATGACTGTTGCAGCGCCCCGTATCCGCATGCTGATCGATGGCCAGTTCGTTGAATCGGCCACCTCCCACTGGCAGGACGTGATCAATCCGGCCACCCAGGACGTGCTGGCCAAGGTGCCCTTCGCCACCACCGGCGAAGTGGACGCCGCCGTCGCCGCCGCCAAGGAAGCCTTCAAGACCTGGCGCAAGACCCCGATCGGCACCCGCGCGCGCATCTTCCTGAAGTACCAGCAGCTGATCCGCGAGAACATGAGCGAGCTGGCCCACATCCTCACCGCCGAACAGGGCAAGACTCTGCCCGACGCCGAAGGCGATGTGTTCCGCGGCCTGGAAGTGGTCGAGCACGCCGCCGCCATCGGCAACCTGCAGCTGGGCGAGCTGGCCAACAACGTGGCCAATGGCGTGGACACCTACACGATCATGCAGCCGCTGGGCGTGTGCGCCGGCATCACACCGTTCAACTTCCCGGCGATGATCCCGCTGTGGATGTTCCCGATGGCGATTGCAACGGGCAACACCTTCATCCTCAAGCCGTCCGAGCAGGACCCGATGGTGACCATGCGCCTGGTCGAGCTTGCCCTGGAAGCCGGCATTCCGAAGGGCGTGCTGAACGTCGTCCACGGTGGCGAAGAAGTGGTCAACGCGATCTGCGACCACCCGGACATCAAGGCCGTGTCGTTCGTCGGTTCCACCCGCGTCGGCACCCACGTCTACAACCGCGCCTCGCTGGCCGGCAAGCGCGTGCAGTGCATGATGGGCGCCAAGAACCACGCCGTGGTGCTGCCGGACGCCAACAAGGAACAGACCCTCAACGCGATGGTCGGTGCCGCCTTTGGTGCCGCGGGCCAGCGCTGCATGGCCGCCTCCACCCTGGTGCTCGTCGGTGAGGCGCGCAACTGGGTGCAGGACCTGGTCGAAAAGGCCAAGACGTTGAAGGTCAGCGCCGGCACCGTGTCCGGCACCGACGTCGGCCCGGTCATTTCCTGCAGCGCCCGCGAGCGCGTGGAAGGCCTGATCGCCTCGGGCGTGGAGCAGGGCGCCAAGCTGGTACTCGACGGCCGCAACCCGCAGGTCGATGGCTTCGAGAAGGGCAACTTCGTCGGCCCGACCATCTTTGCCGGTGTCACCACCGACATGCGCATCTACCAGGAAGAAATCTTCGGGCCGGTGCTGGTCATCCTCGAAGCAGAAACGCTGGAAGACGCCATCGCGATGGTCAACAGCAACCCGAACGGCAACGGCACCGCACTGTTCACCCAGTCCGGCGCGGCCGCGCGCAAGTTCCAGGAAGACATCGACGTCGGCCAGGTCGGCATCAACGTGCCGATCCCGGTGCCGGTGCCGCTGTTCTCGTTCACCGGTTCGCGCGCCTCCAAGCTGGGTGACCTGGGCCCGTATGGCAAGCAGGTGGTGCTGTTCTACACCCAGACCAAGACGGTCACCGCGCGCTGGTTCGATGACGAGACGCTGAGCCACGGCGTCAACACCACGATCAGCCTGAAGTAACGGCAGGAGCAGCCATGAGCCACTCGATGACGACGGAACTGGAAGAAGCGCAGCAGGCGTACCGCGAGGCGGCGCGCGACTTCGCACAGGCCGAACTGGCGCCACACGCCGCGCGATGGGATGCGGAGGGCATCTTTCCGCGCGAGGCGATCGCCAAGGCCGGTGAACTGGGCTTCTGCGGTCTGTACATGGACCCGGAAGTGGGCGGCAGCGGCCTGAGCCGGCTGGACGCCGCCGTCGTCATCGAGGAGCTCGCCAACGTCGATCCGTCGACTGCGGCCTACATCAGCATCCACAACATGGCCTCGTGGATGGTGTCCACGTGGGGCCAGCCAGCACTGCGCGATGCGTGGGGCACTGACCTGTCCTCGGGCAACAGGCTGGCCTCGTACTGCCTGACCGAACCGGGTGCCGGCTCCGATGCGGCCTCGCTGAAGACCACCGCCGTGCGCGACGGCGATCATTACGTGCTGAACGGCTCGAAGGCCTTCATCTCCGGCGCCGGTGCCACCGAACTGCTGGTGGTGATGGCACGTACCGGCGGTGCCGGTGCCGGCGGCGTCAGCGCCATTGCAGTGCCGTCGGACCTGCCGGGCATCAGCTTCGGCCGCAAGGAAGAGAAGATGGGCTGGAACAGCCAGCCCACCCGTGGCATCACCTTCGAAAACGTCCGCGTGCCGGTCAGCCACCTTCTGGGAGAGGAAGGCGGCGGCTTCAAGCTGGCGATGAAGGGGCTTGATGGTGGCCGCATCAACATTGCCGCCTGCTCGCTGGGTGCCGCGCAGGGCGCGCTGGATGCCGCGCGCCGCTACATGGGCGAGCGCCGCCAGTTCGGCAAGGCGCTGGCCGAGTTCCAGGCGCTGCAGTTCAAGCTGGCCGACATGGTCACCCAGCTGGTGGCCGCGCGGCAGATGGTGCACACCGCCGCACGCAAGCTCGATGCCGGGGCCAGCGATGCCAACGTATGGTGCGCGATGGCCAAGCGCTTCGCCACCGATGCCGGCTTCAACGTCTGCAATGAAGCGCTGCAGATCCACGGTGGCTACGGCTACATCCGCGAGTACCCGATCGAGCGCCTGCTGCGTGACTGCCGCGTGCACCAGATCCTGGAAGGCACCAACGAGATCATGCGGGTGATCGTTGCCCGTCACCTGCTCAACACCGAAGAGGAACTGCGATGAAGGATTGGCGTACCCAGGAGCACGTGGGCCTGAAGGTCGAGGCCGACGGCCACACCGCCGTGGTCACCCTGAACAACCCGCCGGCGCACACCTGGACCGTGCACAGCCTGTCGGCGCTGCGCGACCTGGTCGGCGCGCTCAACGCAGACCGTGACGTCTACGCACTGGTGATCACCGGTGACGGCGAGAAGTTCTTCTCCGCCGGTGCCGACCTCAACCAGTTCGCTTCCGGCGACAAGGCCGCAGCGCGCGAAGCCGCGCGCCGTTTCGGCGAAGCCTTCGAGGCGTTGTCCGGTTTCCGTGGCGTGTCGATCGCCGCGATCAACGGCTACGCGATGGGCGGAGGCCTGGAATGCGCACTGGCCTGCGACCTGCGCATCATCGAAGAGCACGCCCAGGTGGCGCTGCCGGAGGCCACCGTCGGCCTGCTGCCGTGCGCCGGTGGCACCCAGAACCTGCCGCGCCTGGTTGGCGAAGGCTGGGCCAAGCGCATGATCCTGCTGGGTGAGCGCATCAACGCCGAGACCGCGCTGCGCATCGGGCTGGCCGAAGAAAAGGTCGGCAAGGGCGAAGCCAAGGCACTGGCGCTGGAATGGGCGAAAAAGGCCGGCAAGCAGAGCCCGACCAGCATCGCCGCCTGCAAGACCCTGGTGCAGTCCACCCGCACCGGCACCCACGCCTCGGCGCTGGTGGCCGAGCGCGAAGCCTTCGTCGACCTGTTCGACACCGCCGACCAGGTCGAGGGCGTGACTGCCTTCCTGGAAAAGCGCGCCGCGCAGTGGAAGAACGCATGAGCGCCGACACCGCTGCCGACGACGCACCTGTGCTGTTCGAGGAGCGCGTGGCCGGTAACGGCGTGCGCATCGGCCTCGCCACGCTCAACGCGCCGCGCACGCTCAATGGCTTCTCGCTGCCGATGGCACACCTGCTGCTGGAGCAGTTGAACGCTTGGGCCGACGACGACGGCATCGCCATGGTGGTGCTGCAGGGTGCTGGCGAAAAGGCGTTCTGCGCTGGCGGCGACCTGCACAGCCTGTACAAGGCCATGGTCGCCTTCCGTGAGGACGGCCGCAGCGACATCTGCGAGAACGACTACGCCGCCGAGTTCTTCGACGTCGAGTACCGCGTCGATTACCTCATCCACACCTATACCAAGCCGATCCTGTGCTGGGGCCACGGCATCGTGATGGGCGGTGGTATCGGCCTGATGTCCGGCGCCAGCCACCGCGTGGTCAGCGAGCGCTCCAAGCTGGCCTTCCCGGAAATCACCGTTGGCCTGTTCCCGGATGTCGGTGGCAGCTGGCTGCTGCCGCGCGTGCCGGGCAAGGGCGGCCTGTTCCTAGCCCTGACCGGCGCGTTGCTCAATCCGGGCGATGCCATCTATGCCGGCCTGGCCGATGTGCACGTGGCTGAAGAACGCCGCAGCGCGGTGTTCGATGCGCTGCTGCAGGTGGCCTGGTCCAGTGATTCCGCACACAACCACGAACGCCTGACCCATCTGCTGCAGTCGCATGCCAGTGATGCTGCGGCCGGTCCGCTGCTGGCCAACGCGGCGCAGGTCGATGCGTTGTGCGAAGGCGATGACCTGCCCGCGATCATCAAACGCATCAGCGCGCTGCAGACCGACGATGCCTGGCTGCAGGCGGCACAGAAGACGCTTGCCGCCGGCGCGCCCGGCTCGGCACGTCTGGCGTTCGAGCTGCAGCGCCGCAGCGCCGGCCAGGACCTGGCCAGCGTCTACCGGCTGGAGTACATCACCGCGCTGCACTGCGCCGCCCACGGCGATTTCGCCGAAGGCATCCGCGCACTGCTGATCGACAAGGACCGCAATCCGCAGTGGAACCCGGCCACCCTGGCCGAGGCCACCGGCGCGTGGGCCGACACCTTCTTTGCTTCCCCCTGGGCCGCTGCCGCGCATCCGCTGGCCGACCTGGGCACTCCCCTTGTTGAAAGGAGCCTTGCATGAGCCGCATTGCATTCATCGGGTTGGGCAACATGGGTGGCCCGATGGCCGCCAATCTGGTCAAGAACGGCCACACCGTGCGCGTGTTCGATCTGGTCCCGGCTGCGGTGCAGGCCGCCGTCGATGCCGGTGCCAGCGCGGCGTCGTCGGCACGCGACACCCTGGCCGATGCGGAAGTCGTGATCTCGATGCTGCCGGCCAGCCGCCACGTCGAAGGGGTGTACCTGGGCGATGACGGCATCCTCGCCGCCATCCCAGCGGGTGCACTGGTCATCGACTGCAGCACGATCGCACCGGCCAGTGCCCGCAAGGTTTCCGAAGCGGCCGCCGCGCGTGGCCTGCAGATGATCGACGCGCCGGTCTCCGGCGGTACCGCGGGCGCCCAGGCCGGCACCCTGACCTTCATCGTCGGTGGCGAAGAGGACGCGCTGGAACGCGCTCGCCCGGTGCTGCAGGCGATGGGCAAGAACATCTTCCATGTCGGCGCCAGCGGTGCCGGCCAGGTCGCCAAGCTGTGCAACAACATGGCGCTGGGCGTGATCATGGCGGTGACCGGTGAAGCCATCGCGCTGGGTGTTGCGCACGGGCTGGACCCGAAGGTGCTGTCGCAGATGATGGCGGTCAGCACCGGCCGCAGCTGGGCCACCGAAGTGTGCAACCCGTGGCCGGGCGTGCTGGAAAATGCGCCGGCCTCGCGCGGCTACAGCGGCGGTTTCGGCAGCGATCTGATGCTGAAGGACATGGGCCTGGCGGTGGAAGCGGCGATGAGTGTCGGCGCCTCGATCCCGCTGGGCGAAGTGGCCCGCAACCTGTACTCGATGAACCACCAGGCCGGCCGCGGCAAGCTGGATTTCTCCAGCGTCGTGCAGCTCATCACCAGCGACCGGTAACCGGTCGCTGGTCCGCGCATTCCACCTTATCCCCGCGCCGTTGGCGCACCCCCTTGAACAACAAGGGGGCTCTCCTCCAGAAGGATGGATGCGCGCCGTAGCGAATGCGTCCCCGGCCACGTGCCGGGGCCCACCCGAGGTGGGATGGGCGGATGCTCGGTTTCGACCGGCATCCGCCCATTTTTTTGGGGGGGCTGATCACTGGGGTCGGATCCCTTTCGCAACGCGAAAGGGCTCTGACCCCATATAGCCGTGCCGGGCCTGGGATGGGGTCAGAGCCCTTTGCTGTTGGCAAAGGGATCCGACCCCGGCGCTGCATCAGGCAACGATCAGCGTCACGTCGATGTTGCCGCGGGTGGCATTCGAGTACGGGCACACGATGTGCGCCTTCTGCACAAGCTCTTCGACCTGCTCGCGCGGCACGCCCGGCACGTTGATGGTCAGCTCGGCCTCGATGCCGAAACCGGTCGGGATCTGACCGATGCCGACCTTGCCGGTGACGGTGGTGTCGGCCGGCAACGCGACCTTGGCCTGGCCGGCCACGAACTTCAACGCGCCCAGGAAGCAGGCCGAGTAGCCGGCGGCGAACAGTTGTTCCGGGTTGGTGCCCGGGCCGCCGGCGCCGCCCAGCTCGCGCGGGTCGACAGCTGGATGTCCAGCACGTTGTCGGAGGAGACGGAACGGCCTTCGCGGCCGCCGGTAGAGGTGGCCTGGGCGGTGTACAGAACCTTTTCGATGGACATCGGGATGCTCCTGGTCAGTGGGTGGGTGTTGCGTTGGAGCCTACTTTGCCCGCTTTCCGCGTACGTTGGGTTGCAACGCGTACGAAAAACTTGATCAATCGTCCTGCCGGCCTAGATCGTCCACTCGCGGTCGGTGGTGAACATGATGGTCAGCCAGCGGTCCGGCGAGGCCTCGCCCAGCGCTTCGCCGATCTCGTCGCGCAGCCGGTCCCATTCCACCAAGGGCCGCGGCGGGTCGTCTTCCGGCACCACAAAGAACAGCTCGATCTGCTCGCCACGCCCCACCTGCGCGACGTAGCTGCGGTGCTCAACGAAGCCGTGCCTGGCCACGATCGCGCGTGCCACCGCATCCACATGCGCCTGCAGTTCCGGCGGGGTGACCAGCAGGATGCCGGCCAGCGCCCGGCGCACGGTGCCGAGCGGGGCGATCATCACCAGCACGCAGACGAAGGCGAGGATGGCCGGGTCGATGTACGGCCCGACCCAGGCCCAGGAGGTGCCCTGCACCAGCACGCCGCCGAGGAAGGCCAGCAGGTAGCAGGCCGACATGCTGGCCGCGATCACCCAGTTTTTCGCATCCAGTGCGATGAACTCCGAGCCGATGCGGCGGTTGGCGCGCAGCACGAACCAGGCCAGCGCACCTTCGCCGACGATCGACAACCCGGCGAAGGCGATGGCCGGACCGAGCGCGATGTGGCGGCCGCCGGACATCAGCGCGTCGACCGCATTGACCAGCGCATACAGCGCAGCGCCGATCATCAGCGTGCCGCTCACCCCAGCACGATCGGCTCCAGGTGCCAGAAGCCCATGGTGAAGCGCTGGTTGAGCCGCGACTGCAGCGCGTCGGTGCTGGTGGACAGTGCGATCAGCCGCGCGACCAGCAGTGACAGCCAGGTCATCACCACATCGATCAGGCCGTAGATGCCGTCGAAGATGATCAGCGAGGAATTGGCCAGCAGGCCGAACACTACCGCTGCCGCGGCCAGCAGCAGTGAGCCTGCGATGGACAGGCGCAGCACGCCTTGTTCGGTGGCGGGATCGAAGAACTGTGCGTGGTCGGTGGCCATGGCGCGATTGTAGAGCGGAGCCATGCTCCGCTGCCGTTGCGGACTGTCGACGCTGTCCCTTGGCAGCCCTGTGCCGTAGACTGCGTCCCTCCCACGTACCGATTCCCGCCTGCAGTGATCACGCCACCCTGACCCTTGCCGCATCTCGGCAGCCGGCCCGCCCGGCTCAGGAACCCGCGTCTTTCCACTGCAGCGCCATGCGGCCACGCCCGCGTGCGCGCGGAGTTTTTCCATGCAAACGTCCTACCCCCTGCGCCAGCAATGGCTCGGCAACATCCGTGGTGATCTGCTGTCCGGCATGGTCGTCGCCCTGGCCCTGATTCCCGAGGCCATCGCCTTCTCGCTCATCGCCGGCGTCGACCCCAAGGTCGGCCTGTACGCCGCGTTTTCCATCGCGGTGGTCACCGCCATCGCTGGCGGCCGGCCGGGCATGATCTCCGCCGCCACCGGTGCAATGGCGCTGGTGATGGTCGACCTGGTCAAGGACCATGGCCTGCAGTACCTGTTCGCCGCCAGCATCCTGGCCGGCCTGCTGCAGGTGCTGGCCGGTGTGTTCAAGCTTGGGTCGCTGATGCGATTCGTCTCGCGCTCGGTCATCACCGGCTTCGTCAACGCGCTGGCGATCCTGATCTTCCTGGCGCAGATGCCGGAACTGATCGGCCGCGGTCCCACCGTCTACGTGCTGTGTGCCGCCGCACTGGCGATCATCTACCTGCTGCCGCGCCTCACCCGCGCTGTGCCTTCGCCGCTGGTGGCAATCGTCGTGCTCACCGCCGTAGTGATCGGCTTTGGCGTGGACGTGCGCAGTGTTGGTGACATGGGCCAGCTGCCGGACAGCCTGCCGCAGTTCCTCATCCCCGATGTACCGCTCAGCTGGGAAACGCTGCGCATCCTGCTGCCGGTGTCGGCCACGCTGGCCGTGGTCGGCTTGCTCGAATCGATGATGACCCTGCAGATCGTCGAGGACATCACCGAGACGCCCAGCGAGCGCAACCGCGAATGCGTCGGCCAGGGCGTGGCCAACACGGTCACCGGGTTCCTCGGCGGAATGGCCGGCTGCGCGATGATCGGCCAGTCGGTCATCAACGTGACGTCTGGTGGCCGCGGCCGCCTGTCCTGCCTGGTGGCCGGCGTGCTGCTGCTGGTGCTGGTGGTGTACGGCAGCGACCTGGTGCGGCAGATCCCGATGGCTGCGCTGGTGGCGGTGATGATCATGGTCAGCATCGGCACTTTCAGCTGGCGCTCGCTGCGCGACCTGCGCACGCATCCGCGCAGTTCCTCGGCCGTGATGTTGCTGACCGTGGTGGTCACCGTGGCCACCCACGACCTGGCCAAGGGCGTGCTCAGTGGCGTGCTGCTGTCGGCGCTGTTCTTCGCCCGCAAGGTCGGCCGCATGCTGGAGGTGCAGCGCGAGGATGCCGGAGACACGCAGGTCTACCGCGTACGCGGGCAGGTGTTCTTTGCGTCTGCCGGCCAGCTGGGCGCGGCGTTTGACTACCAGCACGTCGCGCCGAAGGTGCAGATCGACCTGCGTGACGCCCACCTGTGGGACCTGACCGCAGTGGCCGCGCTGGAACGTGCGCAGGAAAAGCTGGCCGCGCATGGGGCGGAGGTGGTGGTGGTAAGCCTCAATGTGGCTAGCCAGACGCTGATCGAACAGGTGGGCGGGCGCGCGGGCGGGCATTGAGGCTTACGCATCCTGCTTCTGCGACGAGGTGCACGCATTCTGAATCCGGTCAGGCATCTGAAACCGGCGCTCGCGTAGCATGCGTTTCCTGATGGGGCCGATGGACGGCCCCGCGTTGACGGGCCACGCGCCTGGATGCCAAGGAGATGCAAGCAATGCAGGGAATAAACCACCTTCCAGCGGCCCCCCGTGAAACGTTCGGCAAGGCTGGGGCCATCGCCCTTGCGCTGGCCTTTGGCCTCAGCCTGGCGGCATGCCAGGCCAAGAGCCCGGAGGCGGATACGGCAGCTGCCCCGCGGCCGCCGCACCGGCCACTGCATCGCCGCCCGCCACTGCAGAGCCTGCACGTGCCGCACCTGCCACGACGGTGGCCGATGCCGATGACCAGGACATGCCGCCGCAGCGCCCGGATGATTCCTACAACAAGGCGACGTTGCGGCCGCAGTATGCTGCATGCGTGAGATCCAGCGGCGGCGAGACATCGGCACTGCAGGCGTGTGGTGATGACGAGCTTGCTTGGCAGGAGCAGCGGCTCGAGCAGGCTTTCATGAAGATCGTTGACGGCCCCGATGGCAAGGACAAGGACAGGCTGATGGACGAGCAGGCTGCCTACATGTCCGATACCAATCGCTACTGCAGCTGGAACCCTGCCGAAGACGGGCAGGGGCAGATGCTGGACGCGCAGTCCTGCCGGATCAATCGCACCGCCAACCGTGCCGATGTGCTGCAGGCACTGACCTCAAAGTAAATCCCCCGCAAAGGAGTGCAGGAAGATGGATGTTGTGACCCAGGCAAAGCAGGCAATGGACAGCTGGCATCGCGGCCAGACGTCGGCGCATTTCGAAACCGGAGGTCGTGGCCCCGGCCACGTTTCCACCGGCAGGGGCGACCATGGTGGCGTGTCGTATGGCAGTTACCAGTACGCCACCAACGTTGGCGGCGTGGACGAATACGTCGCCGCCTCGCGCTATGGCAACCGCTTCAACGGCCTGCAGGCAGGAACCCCGGCCTTCACCGAACGCTGGAAGGAAGTGGCGGCGGCCGATCCGGCAGGGTTTGCCAGGGACCAGCACGACTTCATCCAGCACCAGTACTACGACGTGCAGATGGGCCGCCTGAAGGATGTAGGCATTGATCTTTCCGGCCGTGGTCCGGCCGTGCAGGACGCGCTGTGGAGCACCTCGGTGCAGTACCGCGGCATGACACGTTCGGTGTTCCAGAAGGGTCTCCAGCAAGCCTACAGCGAAGACTTCAAGCTGGCTGAGCTGAGTGACGAGCAGATTGTCCGCGCGGTGCAGGACTACAAGCACGCCAACGTGCAGTCGCACTTCCAGAGCTCGCCCACCCTGTGGGATTCGCTGCGTGATCGTGCGCTCACCGAGAAGAACGCGCTGGTCGGGCTGGCGCGCTACGACCAGGTCAACCAAAACCCCGAGGCTTACCGGGGCAAGGATTACCAGCAAGCGTTCGGTGAACCTGAGCCGGGCCGGCGCGGGCAGCGCGCGGCCGCATCGGCGATGGCCGACGGCGTGCTGGCACCCGGCGAGCACGGTACCGAGGTCCAGGCCCTGCAGGCCAAGTTGATCCAGGCCGGCCATACCGGCCGCAACGGGCAACCTCTGACAGCCGATAGCCACTACGGTGCCAACACCGAGCATGCAGTGCGCGAGTTCCAGCAGGCGCATGGGCTGACCGTTGATGGCAAGGCCGGCCGGCAGACCCTGCAGGCTCTGGATACGGTGGTACGCGAGCACACGCCGGCGCAGCCTGTGGCACCGGCCACGCCTGCTGCGGCACCCGCACCCGCGACTGCGCGCGAACCCGATGCCGCTGCCGCACCCGGTGGCCAGCGCATCGTCGTGGTCGAACCCTTTGGCAACGGCAGCAGCAACCGCACACTGCGTCATGGCACCAGTGGCGAGGATGCCTACCGCGAACTGAAGATCCATCACCCCAACACCAACGCCGAGGCCGTGCGCACCGGCAATGCCGCCAAGGCTGACCGCCCGTCGGCAATGGTCGAGGGCGAGCTGGAAACGGTGCGGACCCGTGGTGATCGCAACGGCATTCCGCTGGTGCACAAGGATCTGATCCTGAGTACTTCGCGCGGCGACCGGGAAGTGATGATTCCCAATCCGGTCGCGGGCTACGTGCAGGTCAACAACGACAAGTGGAACTCCATCAGCATCTGGAGCCATCCGGCCGGGCATCCGCAGCGTGAACTGGTCGGGCAGGTGCTGCATGGTGCACGTGGAAGCACCCCCTACAAGACTGGTGATTTCGTCGAGTACGGCGCGCCGTTGATCCGCCAGTCCGATGCCGGCACCCCGGGTGCCGTGCACGCACATATCGAGCTCGAGCCGGACCAGTACCGCAGGTTCCTGGGTGACATGCTCAATGACCGCATCACCCTGGGCGGCAAGGTCCACGCGCAGGGCCCCGAGGCCGCGCAGGCCGCACGCAGTGCACAGCAGGCGCCGATGGCCGATGGCGTGCTGAAGCAGGGCGAGCGCGGCGATGAGGTCAAGGCCTTGCAGGGCAAGCTGGCGGCGCTGGGCTATGCCGGGGCCAATGGCAAGCCGCTGCACGCCGATGGTGTGTATGGCAAGGACACCTTTGCGGCGGTCAAGCAGTTCCAGGCCAACAACGGCCTGGACGACGATGGCAAGGCAGGCCGCAAGACCCTGGCGCAGGTCGATGCCCCAACGCGGTCAAGGCCGGTACCCCGCCGGCGGCACCGGCCCGGGCCGAGCCCGCAGAGCCGGCCAGCATGCGCGACCCCGGGCACGCCGACAACGCGCGCTTCGGCCAGGCGCTGGGCAAGCTGCAGGCGCTGGAGCAGCAGCGTGCCCAGGCCGGCCTGAAGCCACTGTTCGCCAACCCGCAGGAGGTTGAGCGGGCGGCCGGCCAGCTGGCGTACGAAAGCAAGGTGTCCGGGATGCGCCAGATCGACCACGTCGTGGCCCGCCCCGACGGCACCGGTCTGTTTGCGGTGCAGGGCGAGCTGGGCGACCCGGCGGCGCAGCGGACCTTCGTCGACCGCCAGCAGGCGGTATCGCACTCGGTCGAGGCCAGCAGCCGGCAAAGCGAAGCGCTGGACAGCCAGTTCAACCAGCGTGCGCAGGAGCAGCAGCAGGAACAGGTGCGCAACCGCGGGTTGTAAGCCACGCGGCGACCCCGGGGCCGGTCGAGCGGCCAGTCCCGGCGCCACCCGCCGCCGTTCAGCCGTCCGGTGTAAACTATTGATCTCACTGGCAATGCCAGTCTCCGCGATCAACACCCCGATGACGTCCGCCACCGCCCGTTACGCTGATTCCCTGCGCCTGTCCGTTGCCCCCATGATGGACTGGACCGACCGCCATTGCCGCGTGTTCCACCGCGTGCTGGCGCCGGGTGCGCGCCTGTACACGGAAATGGTGCACACCAACGCGGTCATCCACGGCGACCGCGAGCGCCTGCTCGGCTTCGACCGCAGCGAACAGCCGCTGGCGCTGCAGCTGGGCGGCAGCGACCCGGCGCTGCTGGCGCAGGCCGCGCGCATCGCCGCGGAGTGGGGCTACGACGAGGTCAACCTCAACTGCGGCTGTCCGTCCGACCGCGTGCAGGCCGGGCGTTTTGGCGCCTGCCTGATGCGCGAGCCGGCGCTGGTAGCCGACTGCGTGGCGGCGATGGTCGACGCGATCGGGATCCCGGTGACGGTGAAGTGCCGCCTGGGCGTGGACGAGGACAACGACTATGACGTGTTCGCCGCCTTCGTCGACCGCCAGGTCGCCGCCGGTGCCGCAATGGTGGTGGTGCATGCGCGCAACGCGTGGCTGAAGGGCCTGTCGCCGAAGGAGAACCGCGAGGTTCCGCCACTGAAGTACGACTGGGCCTACCGCCTGAAGCAGGAGCGCCCGGCGCTGCCGGTGGTGCTCAATGGCGGCCTGGCCAGCATCGAGGCGGTGCAGGCGCAGGCCGCGCACGTCGATGGCGTGATGCTGGGCCGCGCGGCCTACCACGACCCCTACCTGCTGCATCAGCTGGAGGCGCTGCAGACCGGCGCGCCGTTGCAGGCGCGCGGTGACCTGCTGCGCACGCTGCGTCCCTACGTGGAAGCGCGCCTGGGCGAAGGTCTGGCACTGAAGCACATCACCCGCCACCTGCTCGGCCTGTTCCACGGCCAGCCCGGTGGCCGCGCGTTCCGCCAGGTGCTGAGCGAGGGCGCGCACCGCCCGGGCGCCGACTGGAGCCTGGTCGAGCAGGCGCTGTCGGTCACCGAGCGCGATGCCGATCGTGCCGCAGCGTGACCGCAGTCACATTCCTGACTTGACAAGGGACGGCGATTCGTCCCGAATGTTCACCTAGCTGAACATCGCAGGGCTGCGGCCGGAAAAGTTCAGACCGGATTCACTGCCCCAAACCAAGAATTTGCAAAGGAATTGTAAAGGCCGGGTCCCGCACCCGGCTCCCGGATTTACGACTTTTGAACGAATCGCCGTGCTCGGCTAGGATCGCATCGATGTCTTCCGCTCCCTTCCATTGCCGCATTGCCCTGGCCACCTGCGTGGTGCTGTCGGCTGCGCCGCTGTCGTCGGCGCTGGCGCAACAGCCGCCGCGCGGCGAGCAGGCACGGGCGGAAATGATGGATCGGGGAGAGCGCGGCAACCGTGGCGACGAGCGTTCGCTGTCCGATGCCGTGCGCCGCGTGCAGCGCAGCACCGGCGGCCACATCCTCGGCGCCGAGCGCGTGCCGTTCGATGGTCGTGATATCAACCGGGTGAAGTACATGGACGACCGGGGCCGGGTCCGCTACATGGACGACCCCGCCCCGTCGCGTTCACAGCCGCGCACGCCGCGGTCGGATATGTCATCACTACGCGGCGATAACCCCTGAACAGGGATAGTCGTCGGTATCAACCCGTACCCCACAGGCCTCCGGGCCACACCCAGGACACTAGGGAGAGTTCATGCGTATCCTTCTGGTCGAAGACGAAGCCCCGCTGCGTGAGACCCTGGCAGCCCGGCTCAAGCGCGAAGGCTTTGCCGTCGATGCTGCGCAGGACGGCGAGGAAGGCCTCTACATGGGGCGCGAAGTTCCGTTCGATGTCGGCATCATCGACCTCGGCCTGCCCAAGATGTCGGGCATGGAGCTGATCAAGGCCCTGCGTGACGAAGGCAAGAAGTTCCCGGTACTGATCCTGACCGCGCGTTCGAGCTGGCAGGACAAGGTCGAGGGCCTGAAGCAGGGCGCCGACGATTACCTGGTCAAGCCGTTCCACGTCGAAGAGCTGCTGGCCCGCGTCAACGCGCTGCTGCGCCGCGCCGCCGGCTGGAGCAAGCCGACCCTGGAATGCGGCCCGGTCGCCCTGGACCTTGCTGCCCAGACGGTCAGCGTGGCCGGCAGCAATGTCGACCTGACCAGCTACGAGTACAAGGTGCTGGAGTACCTGATGATGCATGCCGGTGAACTGGTCTCCAAGGCCGACCTCACCGAACACATCTACCAGCAGGACTTCGACCGCGACTCCAACGTGCTGGAGGTCTTCATCGGCCGCCTGCGCAAGAAGCTGGACCCGGATGGAGAACTGAAGCCGATCGAGACCGTGCGCGGTCGCGGCTACCGTTTCGCGATCCCGCGCAACGAGGGCTGAGCCGGCTCACCCTGGCGATAACACGATGTCCGGCCGTCTGTGGTTCTTCCGACGCTGGCGGCCGCGCTCACTGCAGGCGCGCCAGATGCTCGCCGCGTCCGTGGGCCTGGTCGCGTTCCTGGCGCTGGCCGGTTACGCGCTCGACGCCGCCTTCGCCGATACGGCGAAGGCGAACCTGCGTGAGCGCCTGAAGAACTACGCCACCTCCTACGCGGCCGGCATCGACTTCACCCGCGACCGCTCGCTGTACATCCGCGAGCAGCCGCCGGATTCGCGCTTCGACGTACCGGGCAGTGGCCTGTACCTGCAGGTGGTGATGCCGCACGGCAAGGGCAATTCGATGTCCGCCGAAGGCCCGATGCTGCCCACCGTCGGTGGCGGCCTGCTGGCGCCGCGCCAGGAAGTGTTCGAAGGTCCGCTGCCGATGATCCAGATCGATGGCAGCCAGGGCTCGGTGTACCGCTATGGCCTGGGCCTGGTGTGGGGCGCCGACGCCGACCCCGCCACCGAATTCCCGTACACCATCTACGTGATGGAAGACTCGCGCGCGCTGGGTGCGCAGCTGCGCGTGTTCCGTGGCCGCGTCTGGTTCTACCTGGGCGGCATCGGCCTGATCCTGCTGCTGCTGCAGACCGTCATCCTGCAGTGGAGCCTGCGCCCGCTGCGCCGGGTGATCACCGAGCTGACCAAGGTGCAGCGCGGCGAGACCGAGCGCATGAGCGAGCGCCACCCGCGCGAGCTGGAACCGCTGACCGACAGCATCAACGCCTTCATCGAAAGCGAGCGCGAGAACCTCGAGCGCCAGCGCAATACCCTTGCCGATCTGGCGCACAGCCTGAAAACGCCAATCGCGGTACTGCGCACGCAGATGGACAGCGGTGCCGGCGACGGTGCGCTGCGCGAAGAACTGGACGTGCAGCTGCAGCGCATGAACAACCTGGTTTCGTACCAGTTGGCACGCGCGGCCTCGTCGGGCCACAAGCTGTTCTCCGCGCCGCTGCCGATCGAGTCCAACGCCGAGGAAATCGTGCGTGGCCTGGAAAAGGTCTACGCCTCCAAGGGCGTGCTGTGCGAATTCGATATCGACCCGGCCGCGCGCTTCCACGGCGAACCGGGGGACCTGCAGGAACTGCTCGGTAACTTGCTGGAGAACGCCTTCAAGTGGGCCAACCGCCGCGTGCTGCTGACCGCGCAGCCGCTGCCGGCGCCGAACGCACGCCGTGCCGGCCTGCTGCTGGCGGTGGACGATGATGGCCCGGGCATCGCCCCGGACGACATCGGCAAGGTGCTGCAGCGTGGCGTGCGTGGCGACGAGCGCGTGCAGGGCCACGGCATCGGCCTGTCGATCGTGCAGGACCTGATCAAGGACTACCGCGGCGAACTGACCGTGGGCCGTTCAGCCGAACTGGGTGGCGCCCGCTTCGAAGTGCGCTTGCCGCCGGGGCCGTAAACCTCGTTGATCGGTAGTGCCGGCCGCTGGCCGGCAACCAAGCAATGCCATCGAAGATCATGAGGTTGCCGGCCAGCGGCCGGCACTACGGCATTTCGATCTTCGGCGGCTCGCCATAGAACCGCCGCAGCTGCGCGGCCACCTCCGGCAACGCCTGCTGCAGCAGATCCGGTGCCGAGAAGTGGTACTCGCTGGCCACCGCGAAGAACTCCTCCGGCGCCTCGGCCGCATACGGATCGATCAGGGTCTCTTCGCCGGCGTCCACCTGCGCGCAGAAGGCGTCGTAGGCGCGCTGGAACGTGGCTGCCCACTCAAGCTGCCATTGCCGCGGCAGCGGCGGTGTGCCGTCCATTGCACCATCCAGCGCATCGAGCTTGTGCACCATCTCATGCACCGCCACGCAGTAGCCGTCGTGCGGTGCGGCCAGGTCGGCCTGCACATCGGCCCAGGACAGGATCAACGGACCGCTGTCCCACGACTCGCCGATCAGCTCGTCATCCCACTCGTGCAGCACGCCGGCCGCATCCATGTGGCTGCGGTGCACGCGGAACGCATCCGGGTAGACGATCAGTTGCGACCAGCCCTCCAGCCCCACCGCGCCGAACTCCAGCAGCGGCAGGCAGCACAGCGCGGCCAGCAGCACGCCGTCGCCGGCCTGCAACTGCAGCTCACCGATCGGAGTAATGGTCTTCTCATGCAGGAAGCGCGTGGCCAGCACGCGCAGTCGCGCGCGGCGTTCATCGTCCAGGCCGTGCAGCCAGGCCGCACGGCGGCAGGCGTCTTCCCAAAGCGCATCGTCGATCGGCCGCGGCGAGGGCCGCAGCCACTGCAGCAACGACTTGATCAGCGGAACATTCCCGGCAGGTAGCTGTGCCACTTCGGCGCACGGATGCGCTGCAGCACGTCGTCGTCGCTGCCGCCGCCCCCGGTGCTGGTGGCACTGCCGGCCGCAGGGCGTACCGGTGCCGGCTTGGTGGTCGCAGCCGAGGCGGTCGCGGTCGGCGCGCGCTGCGAGGCGGCATCACCGTTGGAGGACACGCAGGCGCCCCGGCTGTCGTCCAGCGCTGCCGTTGCAGACGCCGCGAAGGGCATCATCAGCAGGATCAGGCAATGGGCATAACGGCGCATTGACGACATCCACGTTAAGGGAGGGTGAGTTCCCGATTCTAGCCCGAACCCGGCGCCCCGTTGGAAGCCCCGGCGGAACCCAGCGTGGCAGGCGTCGCTGGCGGCTTTCCCGCATAATTCCTTCCTGACTTCGTGGAAGCTGCCGTGGACGATCGCCAATTGCTGGCCAAACTCGCTGCCGGTCGCCTGTCCGGCGACGCCCTGGCCCGAGAGCTGGGCCAGACCCGGGCGGCTGTTTGGAAGCGTATTCAAGGGCTTAGGGCCGCAGGTGTGGACATCAAGGGCCGTGCTGGCGAGGGCTATGGCCTGACCCGCCCGGTCGACCTGCTGGACCCGGTGGCGATCCGCGCCGGCCTGCCCGCCGATGCCCAGGCCCTGCTGCACGACCTGCAGGTGGCCTGGACGGTGGACTCCACCAACGCTGAATTGCTGCGGTGCAGCGCGCCCCAGCGCGGGGTCAGCGTGCTGCTGGCCGAACGCCAGACCGGTGGCCGCGGCCGTCGTGGCCGCACCTGGGCCTCGCCGTTGGCCGCGCATATCTACCTGTCGGTGATGCGCCTGTACTCCGGCGGCCTGGGCCGCCTGGCCGGGTTGAGCCTGGTGGCCGGCATCGCCGTGGCCGAAGCGCTGCACGACCTGGGCTACACCCAGGCGCAGTTGAAGTGGCCGAACGACCTGATCGTCGATGGCAAGCGCAAGCTGGTCGGCCTGCTTGCCGAGGGCGGTGGCGAATACGCCGGCCCGGCGCGCGCGGTGATCGGCATCGGCATCAACACCCACATGCCGCCGTCGTTCGGCGAGCAGATCACCCAGCCGTGGGTGGACCTGGACACGTTGGCCGGCAAGCCGGTGGACCGCAATGGGGTGGTTGCTGCCGTGCTGGCGCGTCTGCTGCCGGCGCTGGAAGAATTCGATCGCGAAGGCCTCGCTCCGTTCCTGCCGCGCTACGCTGCCTTCGACATGCTGGCCGGCCGCGAAGTGCGCGTGGAACTGGACGGGCAGTGGCAGCACGGTACTGCGCTTGGCCTGGCCGATGACGGCGCATTGCGCGTACGCATCGATGGCCAGGAACGCCTGCTGCACGCCGGCGAAGTCAGCGTGAGGGCGGCATGAGCGATTGGTTGTTCGACCTTGGCAACTCGCGCTTCAAGTTCGCGCCGTTGCAGGGTGACCGTGCCGGTGACGTGCAGGCCTGGGCGCATGGCGCCGAAGGCATGGCCGGGCAGCCGCCGCACAGCCTGCCCAGCGGCCGCACCGCGTTCGTGGCCAGCGTGGCGGCACCGTCGCTGACCAGCGCGATGCTGGACCAGCTGCAGCGCCGCTTCGAGCATGTGCATGTGGTGCGCACCAGCGCCGAATGCGCCGGCGTGCGCATTGCCTATGCCAGGCCGGAAAAGTTCGGCGTCGACCGCTTCCTCGCCCTGCTGGCTGCGGCCAAGGCGCAGCGCCCGGTGCTGGTGGTCGGCGTGGGCACCGCACTGACGATTGATCTGCTCGATGCCGACGGCCAGCACCACGGTGGCCGCATCTCCGCATCGCCCACCACCATGCGCGAAGCACTGCACGCCCGTGCCGTGCAGCTGCCCGCGACCGGTGGCGGCTACAGCGAGTTCGCCAACGACACCGCCGACGCGCTGGCCTCCGGCTGCGATGGCGCTGCGGTGGCGCTGATTGAACGCAGCGCACAGCACGCGCACACGCTGCTGGGCGTGGCACCGTCGCTGCTCGTGCACGGTGGCGGCGCACCGGCGCTGATGCCGTTGCTGCCCGCTGCCGATTACCACCCCTCGCTGGTGCTGGATGGCCTCGCCCGCTGGGCGGTGCACCAGCCCGCGCGCTAGTATCCGCGCATGCTCACCCGTGCCCTGATCGTCGTACTGGCCATTCTCAATCTCGGCGTCGCCTGCTGGTGGCTGCTGCGCGAGGCGCCGCAGAAGCCTGCGCCTGCGCCGCAACCGGCTGGCGTCGCCGAGCTGCGCTGGGTGCCCGGTGGCGTGGATGCCAATGCCGCAGCCGAGGCCACCGCCGCCGCCCCGACTGCACCGCTGATGGAGCGCGAACCGGCGGCGAAGACCGCGGTGGCTGCGACACCCGCGCCCGTTGCGCCGCCAAAGCCGGAGATCGCCAAGCCGCAGGTGGCTGAGGCTGCGCTGGTTGCTGCCGCTGCCAAGCCGGTAACACCGCCTGCACCCGTTCCGGCAGCGGAAAAGCCCGTAGCCCGCCCGCGGCCGCCGAGCCGCCGCGCTGCGTCGCGCTGGGCCCGTTCGCCGACCGCGCCGCCGCCAGCAGCGCGCAGGGCAAGGCCGGCACGCTGCTCAGCCAGGTGCGCCTGCGCGAACAGCCCGCTGCCAGCGGCAGTGCCCGCTACCGGGTGATGCTGCCGGCCGCCGCCAACCGTGACGAAGCCCAGGCCACCGTGAAACGCATCGTCGCCGCCGGCCTGAGCGACTACTACATCATCAGCCAGGGTGAGGAGGCCAACGCCGTGGCGCTGGGCCAGTACCGCAACCGCGAAGGCGCCGAACGGCGCATGGCGGCGGTGCAGGCCGCCGGCTTCCAGCCGCGCCTGGTCGCCAGCGACGACGCCGGCCAATGGTGGCTGGAAGGGCAGCTGGCGGCGGGCACGCAGCCGGCCCAGGCCCAGCAGCGCAGCGGCGCGGCGCAGAGCCGGTCGCTGGAATGCACGCGGTTGCGCTAGAATCCCCTGACCGCGGCGCTGCCG
Organism: Stenotrophomonas sp. pho; assembly: GCF_006228405.1. Lineage (NCBI taxonomy): Bacteria > Pseudomonadati > Pseudomonadota > Gammaproteobacteria > Lysobacterales > Lysobacteraceae > Stenotrophomonas > Stenotrophomonas sp. pho. The sequence continues at coordinate 279,008 of NZ_CP029759.1, forward strand.
CCGGTGCACCACCCATGCCGCTTTAGCTCAGTTGGTAGAGCAACTGTCTTGTAAACAGTAGGTCATCCGTTCGATTCGGATAAGCGGCACCACCCCAAGATTCAGCGCCTCTTTGCGCTGCTCTAGGTACCTGCCCGGTGGTTCGAAGGGCGGCAGAGCTGTTTTCTCGACAGCCTCACCTTGAAAACGATGGCCCGTCCTGCGCATGAACCTGCTGCGCCGGCTGCTGTTCAAGATTTGCGGCCAACGCTTCAGCGCGATGAAGGGACTCTGCTTCAGGAACGCGAAGCGCGTCCATCATATTCATGGTTCCACGGCGTTGGGCAGGATCGTCCATCGCCCCCTCGACGATGAATACTTTCTCGCCACGTGCAAGGGACTCTGTCGGGTTGTTCAATGCAACGTGGTCAACTCTTGAAAACCCCTGCTCCTTCGCGAGCACCAACAGACTCGCGGATATGCGCTGACTCGACTCATCCCACTGCTTCCCGCTCTCGGCGTCCAAGCGTTCCACACCCGCTCTTATCTGCATGTAGAGAGAGCGGTCAGCGTTTCCGAGTTCAGCTACTGAGGAAGCTGTTCGCTGCACTGAGAGTGAGTCGTCGGCGACCACGGCGTCTCTTTCCGCAGCCGAAGTGCGCTCGGCGTCAAATTCTGGCTCGGGCCTACGTCGACGCTGCGTGGGTGCTATGTGCTGATCATAGTGCGCGCCATAGTAAAGCTCGTATGTCGCATGAGGACCAACAGAAGGAGCCTCCGTTTTGAACACCTCAGCGATCTGTCCAAGTGCCTGGTTTCGATTGATCCGCCCGGCCTGGAGTTCAACGGCAATGGCTCCATACTGTTGCGGTCGATTACCCGTACCCGACACGCCAATGTCCGGTCCACCGGCCGCAATGAGTTCACGCTGGACCTGGACATTACTGAGCGTCGCAGCGGCTTCTCCGCGTAGCAGGGTGTTTACATAGGTTTGCTTGGACGTCGGATCGGGACGTTCGGTGAAGAGATGGTGCCCCACCTCGTGTGAAAGAGAGCGCGCGATTCTGGAGCCTTGTCCAACCGCGTTCTCGTCAATAACGATCTTCTCACCGGGAACAAGATAGGTGCCCCTACCGGCTTGTCCCCAGACAACCTCCAGATCGTCGCGCTCGGCCTGTGCGAGACCCGCCCGAAGTGTTGGGGATTTCGCTAGAAGCGGCGCCAGCGAGGGGTCAGCTAACGGGGAGTCCGGCCGACGTTCGGGTCCTGGGCGAGGCCCCCCTGCGGCTGCGGCAGTACAGAGTCTTCAGTACGTTCCATGTTGGAGCTCCTGCCTGGGGGTCAACGCTGACTGATCAATACGTGGGTCAATGTCGCATTGTCAGGGGCCAGAGTGAGTACAACCTCAGCACCGTTCACTGGCGCGGTCCAGTAAGGGCGTGAGTCAGGGGCATCAGGCCGAGGTGGATATTGCGCGGTTCCCTCCCAGATGACTTCTTTGAGCGCGACGCTCGGTGGCGCGACATCGAAGGTCAGCTTCGCCTGCGCAGGATTATCGACAGCACTTCTCAGTGAGATGTTCCGAACTTCAAGGCCGCCCAACATTCCACGTTCTGCGGTTCGCTCGTCTCTCAGGCCCTGCCGGGTCGGTTTTCCAAGATGCGTGTGAAGCTGTTCGTTCAACGCATCGATATCGCCAAAACGCACATTGGACAATCGCTCGATGCTGTTCTTGAATCGCTCCATACCAGCTTCACTCCCTGATTTGATGGCCTGTCTTTGATTCACATGATCTGATGGGGGCGGCGTCGCGGCGCTCGAACATGCTGTCAGCACCAGCGCCGGAATAACGATCGCGAGGCGACGACGCGCTGCGATCCAGAGGCGGCGCCGAAGTCCGCGTTTTGATGAAGAATCGCATTTCTCGACCCACGCATCCATGAAAGCATCTCTCGCGCCACTGTCACGCTCTTGAATCTAGCACAGCATCTTTTGACTGCGGATTGGGTCCGTGATCCGTGCCTTGGGTGTGCGCTTGCATGCCAGAGCAGCATGGGCATGCGCCGAGCATGATGCGTCGGCGCGGCGCCAGTCGCAAAGGCGATGGAACGAAAATGAAGAAACCGCCATTCGCTGGTTTTCTCGTCCCAACCCGGTGAGTCAACTCACTGTATGGCGCGGGCAGATCCTTCGATCAATGCCGCACACACACACACTGCGACCGCAGCAGCCTCAGCTACGCATCTGCAACGCCACATACTCCGCCAGCCCTCGGCAGGCCAGCATCAGCCCTTCGCGGGTGCCGTCGCCGATGTCGTCCTTCTCTTCCCCGTCCACGCGCACGCGCTCGGCGGCGTGGTACAGCTCCAACAGCGACACCAAACCCACCGCAGCGCGATCCCGGCGTGCGGCGGCCACGGCCTGGCCGGGTGTGCTGGCGGGCCCCTGCCACGGTTGTCCGTCGGCAGCATCACCGACGCGGATGCGCTGCAGGCAGCTGGGTAGGTTGATGGACGCAGGCGCTTCGTTCGCAGCGGCGAAAGCGGCTTCCAATGGCTGCGCCAGTTCGGGCGGCAGGCGCAGGGCGGCCTCGCCCAGGGTGGCGGTCAGGTATGGGTGGTTGGTTCTGGACATGCGGGCATCCTCGTCAGGAACAGAGGTGCCGCCACGATAGGGTGGCGGGCGATGCGTGGCTTCCAAGACCGGAGATCGATGAGCCGGCGGGCACAGGGCCCCCACGCACCGCCCGCCGTCGATCGGCGAACGGATTGCCAGCCGGCGCCGCACCTGGAAGGACGACGCCGGCTGGCAAGCGTATACAGCTTCAATCAAACGGGCTTGGAAGACCCGGCCACCTCTGCAGGTGGCGATTCATCATGCGCAGGCGAAATCCCCGTCTGCCAGTCGATTGTTTCGATGGCATCGGGAGATCTGAAAGGAAAAATGAATTATCGCGATTGGCCTGTTTCGAGCAGTGCAATGCCAGAAGCGACAGTTCGCGCAGTGCCGCGAACCACGATACATCCGGCTGTGCCATTGCTGTCGCACGGCCCATCGCGGCCCACGACGTAAAGCTGGCTTAACCGCCCCGGCAGGGCTCCAGGAACACCCTATCAGACCTGAATCCCCACGCGCGCCGCCGGGTTCTTGATATTCCTCACGGACAGGCCGCAGCGCCCCACCGCATACTGCCGCCACACGCCCACCCTGGGCCCCTTCGGGATCCGCACATGCGTCGCCATGCCCTATCGCTCACCGTCGCACTGGTGTCCACCGCTTTCGTGGCCCCGGCCATGGCCGCCGTGCCGTTCTTCAACGCCAGCTGCCCGGGCGGTATCGATGTGCACGCCGACGAAGGCGGCCCCGTCTACGTGCAGGGCCGCGAGGCGGCGCTGAAACGCTTCAACGACCGCTACTTCGAAGCGCGCGATGCCAACAGTGGTATCACGTTGTCGATCAGCCGCAGCGATGACGGCACGCCGCAGATCAGCTACACCGGCCGTGGCGGCGCCAATGGCATTTGCCAGGTCAGTAGCAGTGGTGCACCTGCGCCCGCCGCAAACAGCGTTCGCCCTCGCGACGCTGCCGCCGGGGATGCCGCGCTACCCGCGAAGTCACCTGCGAATCCACCGGCCAGCAGCAGGTGTCGTGCGATCTGAATACCCGCGGCAATGTGGAAATCGTGCGCCAGCTCAGCCGCACCCGATGCGAGGAAGGCAAGAACTGGGGCCTGTCCCGGCACTCGGTGTGGGTCAATGGCGGCTGCCGCGCGGTGTTCCGCAATGTGTCTTCGGTGACCACCCCGGCGCCGGCAGGCGATACCGCGTTGGGCGCCTGCAACATGCGCAAGGGCGCTCAGGGCGCGCTGGTCACCCAGATGCCGGTGGGCAGCGATTACCAGGAACTGATCATCGATTATCCCGATGGCCGTTTCCTGTGCATGATGCGCAACAACGGTCAGGTGCAGAGCCTGACGCCGGTTCGCCGCCGCGGCGGTTGAGGCGCGGCGGCGGCGTGTCTAAGGGGGCAGCGCGGTGCGCGTTGCCCCCGTTCCGCTACTGCTGGTTCACCGGGTCATTTCCCTTCTTGTAGGAGTACCCGGTGACATCCCAGCCGCCTCCATGGCCGGATGAGGGCTCCACCCAGGTGAATTCCCACGTCTGGATGGAGCCGTCGGGAAGCAGGTTTTCCACCCGGTAGATCTCACCGGGAATGCCCTGGTCCGGCAGCTTGCCGGGAATCGATTCGTCCGAGCGTGCAGACGCACGGCCTACGGAGACTGCCTGTCGTTCCACCTGTACGTTGCCGTAGCCCTGCGGGGCGAACGACGGCTTCACCCGCTGCGCCACCCAGTCGAGTACCTGGCGTGCGCCTGCCGTCTGCATGGGATACGCATCGGAGGTCACCGTATGCGTGATGCGTTGCGAGGGTGCACTGGCAGCGGCGGGAAACAGTCCGCCCAGGGCAATTGCCAGTACCGCAAGTCCATTGAGTGCATGTTTCATGCGCGTGGTGCTCCATGATTGAGGAAGTGAGGCGGCACCTTCAGGGTGCCTGCGCAGCGTGGACACAACAACAGCCTTGCGTAAGAGGCGAAACCGACCGGGATGTGAGGTGGATCGCGGAAGGTCCAATTCCTGACGACCCAGCGCTGGAATGCCTGACCGGATACGGCTGGCAGGCCGCGACGATCTGACCCATGCCCTGCTGCACCGCCGCGAGTGGTGTCACACAGCTCTGGCTAGACTGTGCTTCTTTTTCCGCACCGCAGGAGGCACCCATGGCCCATCCCATTTCCGTATCCCTGATTGGCGTTCCCACCGATGTCGGTGCGGGCCATCGCGGCGCACGGCTGGGGCCGGAGGCGCTGCGCGTGGCGGGCCTGCCGGAGGCGCTGGAAGCGCGCGGCGTGGACGTGCGCGACGTGGGCAACCTGGATGGCCCGCGCAACCCGTGGACCGCGCCGGTGGAGGGCTACCGCCACCTGGATGAGGTGGTGGCCTGGAATCGCGCACTGATGGAAGCCAGCTACGCCGAGCTGCAGGCCGGGCGCATGCCGATCATGCTCGGTGGCGACCATTGCCTGGGCATCGGTTCGATCACCGCCGTCGCGCGCTGGTGCCGCGAGCAGGGGAAGAATCTGCGCGTGCTGTGGCTGGATGCGCATTCGGACTTCAACACCAGCGATGTCACGCCGTCGGGCAACATCCACGGCATGCCGGTGGCCTGCCTGTGCGGCCTCGGCCCGGACGCGCTGACCCGTCTGGGCGGCAGCGCACCGGCGATCACCCCGGCGCAGATGCACCAGATCGGCATCCGCTCGGTGGACCCGGAGGAGAAGCGCCTGATCAAGACCCACAAGGTGGATGTCTATGACATGCGCTACATCGACGAGAACGGCATGAAGCGTGCCGTGGAAGCGGCGCTGGCCGGCATTGATGAGAACACCCATCTGCATGTCAGCTTCGATGTGGATTTCCTCGACCCCAGCATCGCGCCGGGCGTGGGCACCACGGTGCCGGGCGGGGTGAACTACCGCGAGGCGCAGTTGGTGATGGAAATGATCGCCGACACCGGGCGCATGGGTTCGTTGGACATCGTCGAGCTCAACCCCTTGCTGGACAAGCAGAATGCCACCGCCGAACTGGCCGTGGACCTGGTGGAAAGCCTGTTCGGCAAGTCCACCCTGATGCGCGACTGACCGCCCCCTGCTGAACGGATCGCCGAACCGTTCACGCCCGCTCCACGCCCCTGCCGCCAGATTGCACTTCACGCGGCGGCAGTGGGCATTGGTGCCCTCCCGCCGAGCGAAAGAATCCCATCCGCGAATGAAGCGGTATAGCGGCGAACCCAAGGAGAAGCCCATGAAGCGCGTAGTTGCCCTGATGCTGTTGTCGATGTTCTCGGTGGCCCTGCTGGCCGGTTGCAACACCGTGGCCGGTGCCGGCAAGGACGTGCAGAAGGCCGGTGAAAAGGTTGAGGATGCCGCCAAGGGCCGTTGAGCCTGAAGTGGAACGGAAAGCAAAAAGGCCGGGGGGATCTCCCCGGCCTTTTTGCTTGCGCGTTTCTCTGCAGCGTACGTGTCGAAGCGTAGTGAACCATTCAAGCAGGTGAGCGTGCATTTCATTGCCGGTTGACCGGTACTCAACAGCGACTGCGCGAAGCTGGAGCCACGGTAAGAACGCCGTTGCAACCAAGGACTCCCAGCAATGAACAAAGACATCATTTCCGGCAAGTGGTCGCAGCTGAAGGGCAAGGCCCAGGCCAAGTGGGGCGATCTGACCAACGACGACTTCGATGTGGCCGAAGGCAATGCCGAGTATCTGGCCGGCCGCCTGCAGGAACGTTATGGCTGGGCCAAGGACCGCGCGGAGAAGGAAGTGCGTGAGTTCCAGGACGCGGTGAGCAAGGACTACCCGGACTACAAGTAAGCGCTTCGGTTTCCCCCACATCACGACGCCCGCACCGTGAGGTTGCGGGCGTCGTGTTGTCTGCGCGGGACGATCAGCGGGCCGGAGGGTCCGGCACGTAGCGGTTGGGGAACGCCTGCGGTTCGCGCGGCAGGCGCGAGGGCGCATCGACCAGGATGCCGCGCGCACGCAGGTTGCGGGCACTGTCGTAGCGCAGCTGCAATACCTGTGCAGGGCTGCGGCTGGCACGTTCGAAGTCGGTGTCGCGTACCGAGGATTGCTCGCATGCGCCATGGCCGGTACCCAGCGCCGGGGCCTGCGACTTGCTGGCGTAACCCTCGATGCGGCTGGCACTGGCGTCGGCCGCCGCTTCGGCCTGTGCGGCTGGAGCCGGCGGCGGCAGGCCACGGCGCAGGATCGGCTCGGGGCGCCAGCGACGCGCTTCCTCGAACACGGCCACGCCGACCACACCGATGTTGTCCGGGCGGCCGGTGCGGCTGGCATAGCTGCCGCTGGGGCTGCTGAACACGAACTGCGCCACTTCGTCCTGGCTCTTGCGCCAGCCGGTGATGTCGGCGCGCTGGCCGGGATTGAGCACGTAGCCGGTCTGCGAGGGATCGGCATCCTCGCCGGAGATGGCGTTGACGCCGTCCACCGACAGCACTACCAGTACCCGGCGCGGGCTGTCGTTGTACAGGCGCACGGTGTAGCGGTGGCCGCGCTCGCCGGCCACCCAGCGCTGGCCCTCGGCAGGGTAGCTGCGCAGTTCGGTGCCGCGGTCGCGGTCGACCAGGGCCATGCGCACGGGGCCGCCGTCGTACACCGGCGGCGGCAGGGGAGCCGGGCGGAAACCGGCCAGGGGCAGGATCAGCAGCAGGGGCAGCAGGCGTTTCATCGGGCGTCTCCAGCGGGGTTGCGTGAATGAACGCGCCGCAGGCCCTGACGGGGTTGGTGGCGTGCAAGGTAAACTGGCCCCGTTCATCGAAGGTTACCCCACGCAGTCATGACGACCCGAGTCCTTACCGGCATCACCCCCTCCGGCACGCCCCACCTGGGCAACTACGTTGGCGCCATCCGTCCGGCGATCGCGGCCAGCCGCGCGCCGGGGATCGAGAGCTTCTTCTTCCTGGCCGACCTGCACAGCCTGATCAAGTCGCAGGACCCGCAGCGCACCCAGCGCGCGACCCTGGAGATCGCGGCCAGCTGGCTGGCCTGCGGCCTGGACCCGGAACACGTGTGGTTCTACCGCCAGAGCGACATCCGTGAGACCACCGAGCTGATGTGGTTCCTGACCGCCATCGCCAGCAAGGGCATCCTCAACCGCGCGCACGCCTACAAGGCGGCAGTGGACAAGAACCGCGAGGAAGGCGTGGACGAGGACGCAGGCGTCAGCGCCGGTCTGTTCATGTACCCGGTGCTGATGGCCGCCGACATCCTGATCTTCAAGGCCAACCAGGTACCGGTGGGCCGTGACCAGATCCAGCACATCGAGATGGCGCGCGATTTCGCCCAGCGCTTCAACCACGTGTACGGCAAGGAGTACTTCCCGCTGCCGGACGTGGTGATCGATGAGCAGGTGGCAACGCTGGCGGGCCTGGATGGCCGCAAGATGAGCAAGAGCTACCACAACACCATTCCGCTGTTCGTGCCGCGCGAGGAGCTGAAGAAGCTGGTGTTCTCGATCCTGACCGACTCGCGCGCACCGGGCGAGCCGAAGGAAACCGAGGGCTCGGCGCTGTTCCAGATGTACCAGGCGTTCGCCACGCCGGAACAGACCGCGGAATTCGCCAGGGCCTTCGCCGCCGGCATCAGTTGGGGCGACGCCAAGCAGCAGCTGTTCGAGCGTATCGACAGCGAGCTGTCGCCGCTGCGCGAGCGCTACAACGCGCTGATGGCCGAGCCGGAGAAGATCGAAGCGCTGCTCAAGCGCCGTGGCCAGCAGCTGCGCGAGCAGCTGGCGGCACCGCTGCTGGACGAGCTGCGCCATGCGGTGGGCCTGCGTGACCTGTCCAGTGCCGGTGACATCGCCAGCGAAGATGCCGGCGTGGCCCGCGTGGCGCCGCCGCAGTTCAAGCAGTACCGCGAAAAGGACGGCCGCTTCTACTTCAAGCTGACCGCCGGTGACGGCACGCTGCTGATCCAGAGCGAAGGCTTCGATTCGCCACGCGATGCCGGCCAGTTGATTGCGGTGATCAAGCAGGCCGAGCAGGGCGACCAGTTGCAGAGCGAGCTGTTCAAGCTGGAAACCGAGGTGGACGCCGTGCTGGCCGCCCTGGCTGCGTTGCGCGAAGCGGCCTGATCGCCGGGCCTGCCTGCCCTTTGTAGAGTCGAGCCATGCTCGACCCGGCTCCGCCTCTGTAGAGCCGAGTCCACGCTCGGCTGCTTTGCTACCCAGCCGAGCATGGGCTCGGCTCTACAGGGAAGACCCCGCCGGCACGACCGTGGCACAGCACCCATGGCATGATGTCCGCGCGCCTCTGGCGCGATGACATGGAGTCTGCGATGGCCTGGTTGTCGCTGCTGCTGTTCCTGCCCTGGTTCCTGCTGCTGGGCAGCCTGTACTGGCTGTTTCCGCGCCAGCCGCGCAGCGCGCGGCGGTGCCTGTTCGATGGCACCACCCTGGTCGTGGCGTTCGCGCTGAGCATCGTGTCGATGCTGTGGGGCTACCGCATTGGCGTGGTGCAGCCCGGCGCCGGCCCGATCTGGCCGCAGGTGCTGGCGGTGCTGTATGCCTATGGCGCGTTCCTGGCGGTGCTGGTGCTGGCGTTGCTGCTGCGGCCGCGGTTCGGATTGCGCTCTGGCTGATCGGTAGTGCCGGCCGCTGGCCGGCACATGCATTCTCCCGGCCATCCCGAGGTTGCCGGCCAGCGGCCGGCACTACCCGACCAAAGCCGCATCGAACCCGGGCCGCCTGCGCGCCTACCATGGGCGTCTGTTTCCGAGACTGCCAGGTGCGTGCCGATGACCGCCGATCCCAGCATCCACACCATCGATACCGGCTTCCAGCGCCCGGACTTCGACGCGGCCTACCTGATCGTTGAAAACGGCCGCGCGGCCTTCGTCGACTGCGGCACCGGCCTGTCTGTGCCGGCGATGCTGCAGGCGCTGGTGGACGCTGGCCTGGGCGTGGATGCCGTGGACTGGCTGCTGCTCACGCACGTGCACCTGGACCACGCCGGTGGTGCAGGCCTGCTGATGCAGCAGTTGCCGAATGCGAAGGCGGTGCTGCATCCGCGCGGTGCGCCGCACATGATCGACCCGACCCGGCTGATTGCGGGTGCGACGGCGGTGTACGGCGCCGAAGAGATCGCGCGCAGCTACGGCCGCATCGAGCCGATTCCCGAACACCGCGTGGTGGTTGCCGAAGACGGCCACCGCATCGATCTCGCTGGCCGCGAGCTGGTGCTGCTGCACACGCCGGGCCACGCACTGCACCATTATTGCGTGTGGGATGCGCGCAGCCGCAGCTGGTTCACTGGCGATACGTTCGGCATCTCCTACCGCGAGCTGGACAGCGCGCAGGGCGCTTTCATCTTCCCGACTTCCTCGCCGGTGCAGTTCGACCCGGAGGCGATGAAGGCCTCGATCCGACGCATGCTGGGCTACGGCCCGCAGGCGATGTACCTGACCCACTATGGGCGCGTGCAGCAGGTGGAAAAACTGGCTGCGGACCTGTTCGAGCAGATCGATGCGATGGCCGCGATCGGCCGCCAGTGCGATGGCCGCCCGGACCGCCACCGCTGCCTGCTGGCGGCACTGCAGGCGCTGTACCTGGAACGGGCGCAGCAGCATGGTTGTGCGCTGGACGATGCGGCGGTGATTGCCGTGCTGGCGATGGACATCGAACTCAACGCGCAGGGCCTGGCCTGCTGGCTGGATCGCATCAGCAGGTAGATCCACGCCATGCGTGGATGACACAGGCCCAAGCCGCGCCGTGGTGTCACGACCACGTTACACTCTGGTGACTTCCAAGCTAGCCGTGGTACTGCCGTGAATCCGATGCGCGTGTTGCTGCTGTCGTCCTGCCTGTTTGTCGGTGGCCTGGCCCATGCGGCCAACGACCTGCCGGGTGGCGGCATCGATCCGCAGGCACTGTCGCGGCATGTGCGTGTGCTGGCGTCGGATGAGTTCGAGGGCCGCGCACCGGCGACCGAGGGCGAAGAGCGCACGGTGCAGTACCTGATCGAGCAGTTCCGCAGCTTTGGCCTGCAGCCGGGCGGCGTGGACGGCAGCTGGGTGCAGCCAGTGCCGCTGGTGCGCGCGCAGCTGGAGGGTGAGGCCAAGGCCAGCCTGTCGCTGAAGCAGGGCAAGCGTGCGCTGGCCAATGGCGTGGACGTGACCCTGCAGAGCCTGCAGCCGCGCAAGCGCGTGCAGATCAAGGATGCACCGTTGGTGTTCGTCGGCTACGGCATCGACGCACCGGAACGCCACTGGAACGACTACAAGGACGTGGACCTGCACGGCAAGATCGCCGTGGTGCTGATCAACGACGCCGACTTCGAGGCCGATGCGCCGGGCGCGTTCGATGGCAAGGCGGTGACCTACTACGGCCGCTGGACCTACAAGTTCGAGGAAGCCGCACGCCGGGGTGCCGAAGGCGTGCTGATCGTGCACGAGACCGCGCCGGCCGCGTATGGCTGGGCCACGGTAAAGAGCTCGGGCACTTCGCCGCTGTTCGACATCGAGCGCGGCCACGCCGAAGCGATGGCGCAGCACACCCCGCTGCGCGGCTGGATGCAGCGCGAGCTGGCCGAGGCGATCTTCGCCGACGCCGGCCTCGACTTCGATGCGGAGAAGCGCAAGGCGATGCGTGCCGACTTCCGCCCGGTGGCACTGGACAACGCGAAATTGAGCGTGGATTTCGCGCTCAAGCGCGAGCAGGTGGTGACCCGCAACGTGGTCGCCAAGCTGCCCGGTGGTGAACATGCTGACGAGGCCGTGATCTTCTCCGCGCACTGGGATGCGTTCGGCATCGGTCAGCCCGACGCCAAGGGGGACCGCATCCGCCGCGGTGCGATCGACAACGCCACCGGCGTGGCCACGGTGCTGGAGCTGGGTCGGGTGTTCGCTGCCGGCCCGCAGCCACAGCGCACGCTGTACTTCGTGGCGCTGACCGCTGAAGAGAAGGGCCTGCTGGGGGCCAGCTACTATGCTGCGCACCCGCTGGCGCCGCTGGACAAGACCGCTGCGGTGCTGAACATCGAGATGTTCAGCCCGGATGGCCCGACCCGCGACATTGCTTCATGGGGCAAGGGCCGGGTGTCGTTGGAAGGCGATCTGGAGCGCGTGGCCAAGGCCCGTGGCCGCAGCTACAGTCCGGACCCGAACCTGGAAGCCGGCTTCTTCTACCGTGCCGATCATTTTGCCTTCGCCCGCCTGGGCGTGCCGGCGATCACCATCGGCCCGGGCCTGGACAAGCTGGACGGTGGCGTTGAAGGCGGCCGCGCGCTGCGCGAAAAGTACTTCGCCGACTGCTACCACCAGGCCTGTGATGCCTGGACGCCGAGCTGGAACCCGAGCGGCCACGCTGCCGACACGCTGCTGGTCTACGACCTGGGTGCCGAGCTGGCCAACAGCCGCCGCTGGCCGACGTGGGAAAAGGAATCGGAGTTCCGCGGCGCGCGCGACAAGAGCGAAGCGGCCCGCCGTTGAGTAATGCCGGCCGCTGGCCGGCAACTCCCTGCTCTTTCCGGAGGTTCATGAGGTTGCCGGCCAGCGGCCGGCACTACCAAAGGAATGTTGAGTTGCCGGCCAGCGGCCGGCACGACCGGGTGTTCGTCAGCGCCGGCGCAGCAGCTTCCACGCGCCCCAGCCGCCGGCGACGAGCGCTGCCAGATAGCACGCCACCATCGTGCGCAGGCCAACCAGGGGGCCGGACTGACACCGCGATGCAGCCGCAGGTGCAGCGAGCTGTGGCCGCTGCCCAGGTCCATCGCCAGCTGCAGCGCCAGCGCGGCGCAGAACACCAGCAGGGCGATCCCGAAACCCGTGCGCGGCCACGTGGCCTGCGCGTTGGGGCGGCGCAGCACCCAGGCCAATGCCGTGGCTGCGGCCAGCGTCACCGCGATCCACATCAGCGTGGTGGCGGGAGACGTAGCGGCCACCGGCATTGCGCCAGTGGCCGCGATCACGGCAACGCGCTTACTTGCGGGTGCCGTCGAGCCAGTTCGGGCCCTTGTTGGTAAGGAAGAACACATAGACCACCAACGATACCGCGATCGTGGCGGTCACGTAGATGGCGAACCAGTCGACGTGGCCGGTCTTCAGCGCGCCCTGGTACAGCAGCGGGGCGGTGCCGCCGAACAGCGAGTTGGCCAGCGCATAGCCCAGGCCCACGCCCAGTGCACGCACGTGGGTGGGGAACAGCTCGGCCTTCACCACCGCGTTGATCGAGGTGTAGCCGGTGAGGATGACGAACGCCAGCGCCAGGGTCAGGAAGGCCAGGGTGGCGTCATGCTGGTGCGGCAGCTGGGTGATCAGGTACCAGCTGTACAGCACGCCGCCGACGCCGAAGAACACCAGCAGGGTCTTGCGGCCGATGATGTCCGACAGCCAGCCGCCGACCGGTTGCAGCACCATCAGGAAGGCCAGCACGCCCAGGTTGATCAGGGTGCCGGTCATCGGGTCGTTGCCGGCGAAGGCGCTCTGGATCATCTTCGGGCCGTTCACCGAGTAGGTGTAGAAGGCCACGGTGCCGCCAGCGGTGATCAGGAAGCACAGCAGCAGCGGCCGCCACTGGTGCACGAACAACTCGTACATCGAACCGGACTTCTTTGCCTTGCCCTCGCGCGCGGCCTCGATCGACGACTCCGACAGCGATTCGTCCATGCCCCGGCGCAGCCAGAACACCACCACCGCAGCGATGCCACCGATACCGAAGGCGATGCGCCAGCCCCACTCGGAGATCTCCGGCTTGCCCCAGAAGGTCAGCATCAGCAGCAGGGTCAGCTGGGCCAGCACGTGGCCGCCGACCAGGGTGACGTAGTGGAACGAGGACAGGAAGCCGCGACGGCCCGGAATGGCGGCCTCGGACATGTAAGTGGCGCTGGCACCATACTCGCCGCCAGTGGCGAAGCCCTGCAGCAGGCGTGCGAACAACAGGATCACGGCGGCCCAGATGCCGATGCTGGCGGCGGTGGGGGTGATGGCGATGAGGAACGAGCACAGCGCCATCAACGTGACCGAGACGGTCAGCGCCAGGCGGCGGCCGTGGCGGTCGGCGAAGCGGCCGAAGAACCAGGCGCCGATCGGGCGCATCAGGAAGGTCGCCGCGAAGATCGCCCACACGTACAGGGTGGAGTTCTTGTCGTCCGGCGAGAAGAACTGCGATTCGAAGTACACGGCAAACACCGAGTACACGTAGACGTCATACCACTCCACCAGGTTGCCGGCGGAGCCTTTGAGGGTGTTGGAGATCGACCGCCGCAAAGCGGCACGGTCGTTCGCGGGGACAACAGGTTGGGACGTGGTGCTCATCTGGGTGGAAATCCTCGATGCGGCGCGTCCGTGCGCAGGGAAAACGGCGTCCGGCCTTGGGCGGCGCGGCCGGGCAGCCCTCTTGGTACTGCATCGGCCGTCAACACGGGGTAGCAGACCAGAGCAGGGTGCATGGATGGATGACAGCGTGCCACCGTATGGGGTCCCGGACCATACTCAAAACGTCCTAGAATCCGCCTTCCCCCGGCTCCCTGGTGTGTCATGTCGGCTCCCCCCTCTTCGTCTGCGGCTGCCCCCGGGGTGGCCTTGTCGCGCTGGCACTGCTGCTGGTCTACGTGGTCTGGGGCTCGACCTATCTGGGCATCGCCAAGGCCCTGCACGGCGGCGCACTGCCGCTGACGATGGTCTCCGGCAGCCGCTTCATCATTGCCGGCGGCCTGATGTTCCTGGCCTTGCGCCTGTTCTGGAAGCTGCCGAACCCGACGCTGCGGCAGTGGCGCAACCTGGTCATCATGGGCGTGACCATGCTGGTGCTGGGCAACGGCATGGTGGTGCTGGCCGAGCGCGAGGTGTCCTCGGGCCTGGCCGCCACGGCGGTGGCCTCGGTGCCGCTGTGGATGGCGCTGTTCTCGGCGCTGCGCGGGCAACATGCCAGCCGTGGTGAGTGGCTGGGCATCGCCATCGGCTTCCTCGGCGTGGTCTGGCTCAACGCCGGCAGCAGCCTGACCGGCTCGCCGACCGGGCTGGTGCTGCTGCTGATCGCGCCGATCGGCTGGGCGTTCGGTTCTGTGTGGGCACGCGGCCTGGACCTGCCGGGTCCGTTCATGACCGCGGCCGGGCAGATGATCTGCGGCGGCGTGCTGCTGGTCCTGATCGGCCTGGCGGTGGGCGAACGCCCGACCACGCTGCCCGATACCGGTGGCCTGCTGGCGATGGCCTATCTGTGCGTGTTCGGCTCCATCGTCGCGTTCACTGCCTACGTATGGCTGCTGCAGAACGTGCGCCCGGCGCTCGCGGGCAGCTATGCGTATGTCAATCCGGTGATCGCGGTGCTGCTGGGCGCGCTGCTCAACGGTGAGCGCTTCGGTTGGCGCGACCTGCTGGCGATGGCGGTGATTCTTCTGGGTGTGGTGGTGCTGACAATGGCAAGGACGAGAAAGAAGTGAGCATGGACGAGAAAGAACAACGCCGGGGCCTGCTGGTCACCGCATCCACCTTCGTGATCTGGGGCCTGGTACCGGTCTATTGGCACCTGCTCAACGAGGTGCCCTCGTTCCAGATCATCGCCCACCGCATCATCTGGAGCACGGTGCTGGTGCTGAGTTGGCTGTTGATCAGTGCGCGCCTGGGCTGGTGGCGGAAGATCGCCGCGCAGCCGCGCGCGCTGCCGATCCTGCTGGTGTCGAGCCTGACCATCGCGTTCAACTGGGGCCTGTACATCTGGGCGGTCAACGCCGGTCATGTCATCGAGACCAGCCTGGGCTACTTCATCAACCCGCTGGTGAACGTGCTGCTGGGCGTGCTGGTGCTGAAGGAACGGCTGCGCCGGCTGCAGTGGGTAGCGGTGGCAATGGCGGCGGTGGGCGTGGCCTGGCTGACCATCGATGCAGGTACGCCACCGTGGATCGCGCTGGGCCTGGCCTGTTCGTTCGGCTTTTATGGCCTGCTGCGCAAGCTGGTCTCGGTCGACCCGGTGGCCGGCCTCGGCGTGGAGAGCATGTACCTGTTCCTGCCGGCGCTGGCGTTTGCGATCTGGGCCGAGAACGGCCACGGCGGTGCGTTCTTCCATGGTTGGGGCTGGCGCAACGACCTGCTGCTGATCTTCGGCGGCGCGGTCACCGCAGTACCGCTGATCGGCTTCGCCTACGGCGTGAAGCGCATTCCGCTGTCGCTGGTCGGCATCCTGCAGTACATCGCACCGAGCCTGCAGCTGCTGCTGGGTGTGTTCTTCTTCCATGAGGCATTCGACACTGCCAAGGCGATCGGGTTTGCAGCGATCTGGGCTGGCCTGGTGCTGTTCGTCGGCGACAACATCCGCACGATGCGCGCCAAGCGCTAGCGCCGGCGGGGATCCGACCCTGCTTCCACGCAAAAAAGAACGGCGCCCCGAGGGGCGCCGTTCTGCTTCCATCCACGGCCAGGAGAGAGGGATGGCCGTGGCGGGAACGCGGTTGCAGGCTTAGAAGCGCTGCTGGTACTTCATGTACATGAAGCGGCCGATGTCGAAGCCACCGTAGTAGGTGAAGCTGCTGTTCGGCTGGCTGTACATGATCGGGCCCTGGTGGTTGAACACGTTGTTCACGCCCAGCGACACGGTGCCATCCCACGGCAGGCTGTAGCGCACCTGCAGGTCGTGGAAGGTGTTGGAGCCCACCCTGTTGGTCGGCGAGGCGCTGGTGTACGACGAGTTGAAGCCCGGCATGTTGCACTCGTCCATGTACGAGCACTTCTCCTTCATGCTGGAGTAGTAGCGCGCGGTCCAGCCGATGCCGAGGTCGCCATACTGCCAATCCAGGTTGAAGGTGGAGCGCACGCGGAAGTCGCCCGCCCAACCGGTACGCTGTTCCACCGGGGTGGTGGCGGCGCTGTCGTTGCGCTGCTCCAGGTAATCGGTGTAGGTGGTGTTCCAGTTGACGGCGAACTTGCCGAACGCGGTTTCCGGCAGGCGGTAACGCACGTTGATGTCATAGCCGGCAGTTTCGCGGTAGCCCGCGTTGACCAGCGAGCGGTCCAGCGAGTTGACCTGGCCGTTGCTGCCACGGGTGAAGCGGCCACAGGCAGCATCCGAACCCTGCACGTAGCACTGTTCCAGGATGTTGGTGGCCGACTCACCGACGATGGCGTTGTCGATGCGGATCTTCCACCAGTCCAGGCTGACGTCCAGGCCCTGCACGAAGTCCGGGCTGTAGACCAGGCCCACGGTCCAGGTCTTGGCGGTTTCCGGCTTCAGGTCCGGGTTGGAACCCGAGCTGAAATCGGTGGTGGCCTGCTGGCCGGGCTTGGTGGCCACGCTGCCATCGCTGTTGAGCTGGCGGAAGTTGGCCGGCACCTTCAGCGCCTGGCAACGGGCAGCGACGGCCGGGCTGCTGGCGGCGGTGCCGAAGGAGGTATCGCACGGGTCGGTGAACGAGTCGCGACTGCTGACGGTGCCGCCATACAGGTCATCCACGGTCGGCGCACGGAAGCCGGTGCCGTAGGTGGCGCGCACCAGCAGGCTGTCGATCGGCTTCCACTTCAGGCCGAACTTGCTGTTGGTGGTGGAACCGAAGTTGTTGTAGTCCGAGTAGCGACCGGCCACGTCCAGCGACAGTTCGCGGGCGAACGGCAGGTCGGCCAGCAACGGCACCTGCAGTTCCAGGTAGGCCTCGTTGAGCGAGTAGTTGCCGCGGGTCGGCTGGCCGCTGGTGCCGGCGATCTCGCCCTTCTGCACCTTCATGTCCGGCGTGTAGCTGGCCTCCTCGCTGCGGTGCTCGAAGCCCATCGCGGCCAGGATGTCGCCGGCCGGCAGGGTGAACAGCGAACCGGAGATGTTGCCGCTGGCGACCTTGGTGGTGCTCTGCATCTTGTCGACGAAGCGGGTGAACAGGTAGTCCTGCACGTCCTGGTTGCTCAGCGAGCCCGGGCCGGTGTAACCCATCGGGGCAGCCGGGTTCCACGGCACGCAGCCGGCGATCACCGCGCCCGGCGCACCGCAACGGGCCACGTTGCCGTCCATGAAGGACGGGCCGACGGCCAGGTTGACGTGCGGCTGGTACATGCTGCCGGTACCGATGCGCTCGCCTTCGTTGCGGTTGTACATGTAGTTGATGTTCCAGTCCCAGTACCGCGAACCGGTTTCGAAGCTGCCTTCCAGGCCGATGCTGGCGCGCTTGGTTTCCAGGTTGTTCTCGGTGCCGCGCGGCAGTTCCTCGGTGCGGTGCGCGAACAGCGCATCCTGGCCCCACAGGTTGAACGCGCTGTCCTTGGACAGGGCGGCACGGCTGCCATTGCGGGCCTGCGCGGCGCTGACCGAGTACGGGTAGCCGGCCAGGTGCTTGGTCGACTCGCGCTTGCTGTACAGCGCGTCGGCGACGATGCGCAGGTTGTCGGTGATCGAGAAGCCACCGTTGGCGAACACCGAGGTGCGCTCCAGGCCGGTCAGCAGGCTCATGTTCGACTTGGTGTTGGCACCATCGGCCGGGTTCGGCGCATGGAAGTTGCCGGCCTTGCTTGGGTCGCCGCCCGGACCCACGGTCAGGTTCTTGCCGCCGACGGTGACGTAGCCCCACGGCGTGTTGCCGTTGAGGCCATCGTTCGGGTGGCGCGGGCCGTTGGTGTAACGGCTGAACTCGCGGTCCTTGCCCAGCACCTCGTCTTCCTTGGTGCGCTCGGCGCCCACGCTGAACCAGCCGCGCTCGAAGGTCTTGCCGAAGGTTGCACTGTATGCGCGCTTCTGGCCGTCACCCTGGCCGTACTGGCCGACATAGACGCTGGCCTCGCCACCATCGAAATTCTTGCGGGTGATGATGTTGACCACACCGGCGATGGCATCGGAGCCGTACAGCGCGGAGGCGCCGTCGGTCAGCACTTCCACGCGCTCGACGATGGACGACGGGATCGAGGCCAGGTCGGAGTAGCCGCCGGCGCTGACGCCCATGCGGCGGCCGTCGATCAGCACCAGGCTGCGTTCCGGGCCAAGGTTGCGCAGGCTGACGTACATGCCGCCGAAATCGCGCGAAGAAGTCAGCGACGAGGCGCGGCTCATGCTCGGCGCACCGGCGGCAGGAATGTCCTGCAGGATGTCGGCGACGTTGACGTAACCCTTCTTCTCGATCTCGGCGCGGTTGAGCGCGACCACCGGCTGTGCGGTTTCGACACTGGCCTGGCGGATGCGCGAGCCGGTGATTTCGATGCGGTCGAGGTTGGTCGGGGTATCGCCGGCGCTCTGTGCGAAGGCGGGGGTGGTGCAGCTGGCGGCCAGCGCGATGACGATCGCGTTGCGCAGCGGATTGGTTTTCAGGGACATCCGTGAAATCTCGTGTTTCAGTAAAAACATGCGCCCGTTCTATGGGCGCGTGGGGTGCTGCAAACCAACGTGGGGGGCGCGATTCTAGAATGTTTTCATTCGTAACTGTTTGTCTCGACGCCGCTGGGAGTGCGCGAAGATGAATCGCAACCAACAATCCACAGATGCACTGTGCGCAGCGTCACGCGCACTGCGTCTGCGATGAGTAGAGGCATCGATAGCGGCACAGAACCGCCACGCTTGAGCGGTTGTGACAACACGCCGCAGTGCGCACTTGTACGCAGGTGCCTATCCGTTGCGATGCATCCACCCGCATGAAATGCTCTTCGCGCTGTCATCGAAAACAAGAGGCGAAGGAATGATCCAGCTCGACGAAGCACGCCGTCGCGTGCAGGCTGCACTTGCCAGCGACGATGAGCCGGTTGCCATCACGCACGAGCATGAGATGGTCGAAGGCTGGCTGTTCTGCTTCCAGTCGCTGCGCTACCTGCAATCCGGCGAGATCTCGGACGCGCTGGCCGGCAATGGCCCGATCTTCATCGACAGGCATACGGGTGAGCAGCACGCGCTGGGCACGGCGTACGCGCCGGAGGAGGCTGTTCGCCGGCATTTGGCCCTGCGGCACCCACCATCCGATGTTGCGGCGATGGATGCCTGAGTTCAGCAACGAAAAAGGGACGGAGCCTTCGCTCCGTCCCCCTGCGTGATGCGCAGTCCACCGCTGCATGATGCTCAGGTTTCGCGCAGCGCCGTAGTGATCGGCAAGCGCGCCGCGCGCAGCGCTGGGAACAGGCCGCCGACCAGGCCGATGCCCAGTGCCCATTTCAGGCCGGTCCACAGCAGTTCCGGTGATACGTGGAACTTGAACACCACCGCGCTGAAGTTGCTGCCGATGGTGGACACGCTGTAGCCATTGAACAGCAGCCATGCAACCGCACAGCCGAGCAGGCCACCGAGCAGCGCCAGCAGCATCGTTTCCAGCATCACGGCCGTCACCACCGGCAGGCCGCGGAAGCCGATCGCACGCATGGTGGCGATTTCGCGGGCGCGCGTGGCCACGGCCGCATACATGGTGTTGAGCGCGCCGAACACCGCACCCACCGCCATGATCGTGCCGATCACCTTGCCCAGAATGTCGATCAGCTTGGTCAGCCCGCCGCCCTGCTTGCTGTAGTAGACGCGGGTGGTTTCCACGTCCAGCTTCAGGCGTGGGTCGGCAGCGACGGCCGCCTTGAACTGATCGAAGCCGGCCTTGCCATCGGTACGCACGCTGATCGACTGCCAGGCGCTGCGCTGGTAGGTGGTGGCCAGCGTATCGGCGTCGGTCCACAGTTCCGAATCATGCGCATCGCCAGTGGCGAACACACCGACCACGGTCCAGGTCTGGTTGCCCAGCGTCAGCGTCCTGCCGACCTCCATGTCGCGGAACTGGCCCTTGGCGCCCTGGCCGACCACGATCTCGCGCAGCCCGGTGGCGAACTTGCGGCCCTCAACGATCTTGACCTTGTCATGCACCGCCCACGCCTGCGGGCCGACACCGCGGAACTGCGCGTTGACGTCGGTGCCATCGGACTTGGACACCAGGTTGACCACCTGCGACAGCTCCGGTGACAACAACGGCCGGCCCTGCGCATCGCGGCTGATGCCGGGCAGGGTGGACAGCATGGGTACCTGTTCGCGGGTGATCACCGAGTTGGTCTCGGCCTGCGAGCCACCGCGCAGCACGATGGCAGTGGTGTCATCGCCGGTGTTGTTGAGCGTGGCCTGGAAGCCTTCGCCCATCGCCAGCATCGCCACCAGCACGCCGACCACGCCAGCGATGCCGACCACGATCACCGAGGACGCGCCCCAGCGCTGCGGCAGGCTGGCAACGCCGATGCGGGTGGCGGCCAACGCCAGCCGTCCACCGCGGGTCAGCAGCAACCACAGGGCCACCAGCACGGCCACGGCCAGCACGCCGATCCACGGCAGGCTGATCCACAGCACCAGGCCGACCGCCAGCAGCAGCACCGTCACGCCGTTGCCCAGCCACTTCTTGAGTTTGCTCTTGAACATGTCGGTGTTCTCCTCAGCGACCGGCCAGTGCGTCGACGATCTTCAGGCGCTTGGCACGCAGCGCTGGCAACAGGCCGACGATGATGCCGATCACCACGATCAGGCCCAGCCCCATCAGCCAGGTTGGCGTCGGCACGTGCGGCGGCAGCATGCCCATGCTCTTCGGGCCGATGGCCGGCAGGATCAGGGCGGCCAGGCCCATGCCGATCAGGCCGCCCAGGCCGATCAGCAGCACCGACTCCACCATCACCAGGGTCAGCACAGTGCTGTCCTTGAAGCCCAGCGTTTTCAGCGTGGCCAGCTCCGGCACGCGCTCGCGCACGGCCTGCGCCATGGTGTTGCCGGTCAACAGCAGCAGGGTGAAGAACACCGCGCCCATGATCGAGGTGACGATCATGCCGATATCCGCGAACTGCTTGACGAAGGCCTGCTGGAACGCCGATTCGGTCTGGGTCTTGGTCTCGTGGTCGGAGTTGGCCGAGATCGCATCGATCGCCTGTGCGACCCGCGAAGAGTGGTCCGGGTTGTCCAGCGTCACCGTGTACCAGCTCACCTGGTTCTTGATGTAGTCGTTGGATTCATCGAAGTACTTCCAGTTCATCATCAACTGGCGTTCTTCGTTGGCGGCCAGCGCACGGTCTTTGGAACGGTAGATGCCCTTGAGCACCAGCGGCCAGTCGTTGCTGCCGCCACGCGGGAAGATCGTCGCCTGCAGCGGGATTGTGTCGCCGATCTTCCAGCCGAACTGCTTGGCCAGGGTTTCGCCGACGATGGCGCCGGTGCGGGTCTGCTTCCAGTCCTCCAGTTGTGCCGGATCGATCTGCAACTCGCGGTAGACATCGAAGTAGTTGGGTGACACCGAGAAGTTCGGGAAGAAGTTCTTCGGGTCCTGGTAGATGCCACCAAACCACATGCCATAAGCCACGTCACGGACGCCGGCCACCTGCCGAACCTGTGCTTCCAGCCGGATCGGCAGTGACTGGGTGATCGACAGCCGCGAGGCCACCACCAGGCGGTTGGCGCCTTCCACGCTGCCACCCGACGAGAACGCCACGCGCACCGAATCGAGCATGCCGAACAGCAGGAACGCGGCCACCACCGACAGCAGGGTCAGCAAGGTGCGCGTGCGGCTGCGGAACAGCTGCGCCCACACCAACGAGAAGTATTTCATCGCTGTGGCCTCCGTCAGTGGGCCAGCGGCGCGTCGGCCAGCTCGCCCTTGTCCAGGTGCACCGTGTGCGTGGCGTACTCGGCGGCCTTCGGGTCATGGGTGACCATGATGATGGTCTTGCCGTGCTCGCGGTTGAGCTGCTGCAGCAGGCCGAGGATCTCCTCGGCCGATTGGCGGTCGAGGTCGCCGGTTGGTTCGTCGCAGATCAGGAAGGTCGGGTCGGAGACGATCGCGCGGGCGATCGCCACGCGCTGCTGCTGGCCGCCGGACAGTTCATTCGGGCGGTGGCTGCGACGGTCGGCCAGGCCGACCAGGGTGAGCGCGATTTCGGCATTGCGGCGGCGCTGCGCCGCACTGAGGTGGGTCAGCAGCAGCGGCAGTTCCACGTTCTTCTGCGCGGTCAGCATCGGCATCAGGTTGTAGAACTGGAATACGAAGCCGACATGGTGGCTGCGCCACGTCGACAGCTGGCCGCCACTCATCTGGTCGATGCGCTCGCCCTCGATGCTGATCTCGCCGCCAGTGGGGCTGTCCAGGCCGCCGATCAGGTTGAGCAGGGTGGTCTTGCCCGAACCGGACGGGCCCATCAGCGCGACGAAGTCGCCGCTGGCGATGTCCAGGTCGATGCCGTGCAGCACCTGCACTTGCTCGGGGCCACGCTGGTAGGTCTTGGTGATGTTGCGCAGTGAAACCAGGGTCGACATGGGTGGTTCTCCACGGGAGGCGGGAAACGGGGAAGCGCACCTGCGGCGGCCGCAGGCGTGCGTCGAGCGATGCTGCCGGCCGCGCCCACGGGCGCCAGGCCGTTACTGCGCTTGTTTCTGTTGCACCTTGGCGCCATCGCGCAGGGTGTCCGGCGGGTTCACCACCACCGATTCACCTGCGCTCACGCCCTTGAGGATCTGGCGGTCCTTGCCCATCGCCTGGCCGGCCTCGACCGTGCGCTGCTGCACGCGGCTCTCGTCACCCAGCACGAAGGCCACCGAGGCACCGTCGCGCTGCACCACGGCGCCGCCGGGCACGCGCACGCCCTGCGGCTTGGCCGCGGCCTGCGGCTGCGCCTGTTCCAGGAAGCTGACGCGCACGCCCATCTCCGGCACGATGCGCGGGTCCTTCACCTTCAGCGCCACGCGCACCTTGACCGTGGCCTTGCCGCGGTCGGCGGTGGGGATGATGGCGATCACCTCGCCGGGAATCTTCCATTCCGGGTAGGCGTTGAGCGTGGCTTCTACCGGCATCTTCGGCTGCACGCGGCCGATGAAAGCCTCGCCGACCTCGACTTCGATCTCCAGCGAGTCCATGTCCACGATGGTGCCGATGCCGGTACGGGTGAACCCACCACCCGCCGACAGCGGCGAAACGATCTCGCCGGGCTGCGCCGCCTTGGCGGTGACCACGCCGGAGAACGGCGCGCGCACGATGTTGTTGTCCACGCCCAGATCGGCGATGGCCAGCTGGTCGCTGGCAACCTTGACGTTGCGCTGCGCGGTATCCAGCTGCGCACGCAGACTGTCGCGCTGGGCCACGGCCTGGTCGTACTGCGAGCGCGAGACCAGCTGCTGGCCAACCAGCGCCTGCAGGCGGCTGGCTTCGGCGGCGGTCTGCTTCTGCTGTGCCTCCAGGCCGGCCACCTGGCTGCGCGCAGCCTGCAGCTGCGAGGCATACAGGCTGCGCTGCGCGTCGGCATCGATCGGGTCGAGCGTGGCCATCACCTGGCCGGCTTCGACCCGCATGCCTTCCTCGATCATCACCTCGCGCACCTTGCCGGTGATCTTGGCCGACACCGTGGCCATGCGACGGGCAACCACGTAGCCACTGGCGTCGAGCACCGAACTGCTGGCGCTGCCCTGCTGGATGGCCACGGCCGGAGCGGTTTCCACCTCTACGGCCGGTGCGCGACTGAACAGGTAGGCCACGGCCGCGGCGACCAGCAGCACGACCACGATGATCGCGATCCACAACCAGCGGCGACCACCGCCATTGCCTCCGGAGGCCGGCGGCGGCGACTTGCGGTCGATACGGAGTTCCTTCAACAGCTCGGCAGAAGCGTTCATTCGTTCCATCACAGGCGTTCGGGCGGGTGTGGCCGGAAGCGCGGACGACGGCGGTTCCGGCGGTGGAGCGTGCGGCACAGCATGAAGGCAGGTACAGCGATGACGGCAGTGACAGCTGTCATCCGATGACACTGACGGCGGCAACTGCGAAATGTGACCACGACGGCACAGGATGGCAACGTCTCCGCTACCGGTACCGCCCATGGATCCGATCGCCCTATTGCCGGCCCGCCGCAGCGGCGCCGCCAAGCGTACCGTGATCTGCGCTCGGCTGCGCCAGTGCCGCCCAGCCGACGGTGGCGCCTGCGCGCAGGCGGCTGAACTGGCATGATCGGCGGCGATCGTCCCCGCCTGGAACCGCCCGTGCCGTCCATCTGGCTTGCCTCGCTGCTGCGCCCCGCGCCCGACTCGGCGGTGGCCGATACGCTGCGCCGGGGAAAGTCCCCCTGGGGCGAGGCAATCCACCTGCTGTGGTCAGTGTGGATCTTCCTGACGCCCTTGCTTGGCCATGGCTTCACCCTGCGCTGGCTGCTGCTGACGCTGGCCAGCTACCCGGTGTTCCTGCTGCTGTACGCCAAGGTGATGGTGGCGCCGCGCCATCACGCCCCGCGCTATGCCCTGGGCCTGATCGCGATGTCGCTGGTGCTGCTGCCCTGGTACCCGTCCGGGCTGACCTACTTCGTGTTCGGCTGCGTGCTGCTGCGGGTGAGCGGTCGCGGAGGGTGGTGGCAGTATCTGCTGCAGCTCACTGGCCTGAACCTCCTGTTCTGCAGCCTCGCCCTGCTGTTCCAGTACCCGTGGCAGAGCCTGGTCTGGATCCCCGCCGTGTCCTATATCGTCGGCCTGGTCGTGAACGTGGAGGCACTCAACCAGCAGAAGGATGCGGCACTGCAGCTGTCGCAGGACGAGGTGCGGCGGCTGGCGGCCACTGCCGAGCGCGAACGCATCGGCCGCGACCTGCATGACCTGCTCGGTCACACCCTGTCGCTGATCACGTTGAAGCTGGAGCTGGCGCGCAAGCTGCACGACCGCGGCGACGCGCGCGCGCGGGTGGAGATCGGCGAGGCCGAGGCCATCGCCCGCGAAGCGCTGGCACAGGTCCGCAGCGCGGTCACCGGCATCCGCGCCAGTGACCTGGCCGGTGAGCTGGCGTCGGCGCGGCTGCTGCTGGAGTGCCAGCAGGTCCACCTTCAATACGCACCCCACCGGCGATGCCGGTGGATGTCGAACGTGGGCTGGCGCTGGTGCTGCGCGAGGCCGCGACCAATATCGTGCGCCACGCACAGGCGACGCAGGCACGGGTGGAGTTCATGCTGGAGGGACGCATGCTGGCGATGCAGATCCGCGACGATGGTCGTGGCGGCGTGCAGGCCGAGGGCAATGGGTTGTGCGGCATGCGCGAACGCGTGGCCGCCCTGGGTGGAAGCCTGCAGGTGCAGTCCGCAAGGGGTGAGGGTACGGTGCTGACCGTGCGCGTGCCACTGGCCGCCGCGACCACACCGCTGCCGCCAGGCGTGCCGCCGTCGCTGGTGCAGGACGGTGCCGCATGATCCGCATCCTGCTGGCCGAAGACCAGGCGATGGTACGCGGCGCACTGTCGGCGCTGCTGGGCCTGGAAGCGGATATCGAAGTGCTGGGCAGCGCCGCCGACGGCGAAACCGCGTGGCGCATGCTGCAGCAGCTGCAGCCGGACATCCTGGTGACCGACATCGAGATGCCGGGCTTGTCCGGGTTGGAGCTTGCACAGCGCATCGCGCGTCACGAGCTGCCGATCAAGGTGGTGATCGTGACCACCTTTGCCCGCGCCGGTTTCCTGCGCCGTGCGTTGGAAGCGGGCGTGCTGGGCTATCTGCTGAAGGACGCACCGGCCGAGAACCTGGCCGAGGCACTGCGCAAGGTGAAGCAGGGCATCCGCGCGATCGACCCGCAGCTGGCACTGGATGCGTGGTCGCAGGCCGATCCGCTGACCGACCGCGAGCGTCGCGTGCTGCGGCTGGCGGGCGAGGGCCGTACCGCCAGCGAGATCGCCGAACAGCTGGGGTTGTCGCACGGCACAGTGCGCAACTATCTGTCCGAGTGCATCGGCAAGCTGGGCGTGGCCAATCGCATTGAGGCGTACCGGCTGGCGCGGCAGAAAGGGTGGCTGTAGGGGCGGCCTGCCTTTCCTGGTGATGTCGTTTCCGCGACCGCGGGTGGGTGTCACTTTCTTTGCGCGCAAAGAAAGTAACCAAAGAAACGCTCCGCCGGCCGCGAGCCGGCGCGCTTCGCACGCCGGTGCCCTGCGCTCCTCGGTCCGTCGAGGGACGGTGCGGGAACTCGCTGCGCTCAGACACCCGCACCTCTTCGCCCTCGCCGGACCTGCGGTGCTCGGCTCGCTCAAGGCGGACTTGAAGGTCAAGATCAACAGCAAGAGCATCCACGCATGGCGTGGATCTACTGGGTGCAGCTGTCGCTCTTGATGTTGGGTCCGCCTTGAGCGAGCCGAGCATCGCAGGGGAATCAGGGGCGAAGAGGCGCCGGTGTTTGAGCGTAGCGAGTTCGGCGCCGTCCCCTGATTCACCGAGAAGCACAGGGCACCGGTGCGCAGCACCGGCTCGCGCTCTGGCGGCGCGTTTCTTTTGGTTACTTTTCTTTTCGCGCGAAAAGAAAAGTGACACCCCCTGCGGTCGCGGAAACGATCCGCCGGGAACTCCCGGCGAACCCGATCATCACTTCTTCCCGCGCGCCATCGCCTGGAACACCCCGTCGCGACGCACCCACAGGTGGAACAACGCCGCACCCACATGCATCAGCACCGTAGCGAACAGCACATACGCCAACAGGCTGTGCGCATTGCGCAAGGCGGCATACAACGCCGGGGTGTGCGGCACGATCGGCGGCAGGTGCAGCCCTCCCCACAACACGATCGGGTATCCGCCGGCCGACAGCATCGCCCAGCCGATCAACGGCATCGCCAGCATCAGCGCGTACAGCATCCAGTGCGAGGCCTTGGCCGCTACCCCCTGCCAGACCGGCAGGTCGGCAGGCAGCGCCGGTGGGCGATGGCGCAGCCGGTTGTACAGGCGCAGCAGCGCCAGCAACAGGATCGCGATGCCCAGCGGGCGGTGCAGGTCGATCAGCGCGGGACGCAGGTGCAGCGAGGCGACCATGGTCACGCCGATGAACAGCATGGCGACGATCATCAGCGCCATGGACCAGTGCAGCACCCGCGCCAGCAGGTTGAAGTGGCCGTTGCCGGTGCTCATCGTGCGGTCTCCTTCGGTTGTTCGACATTGCCGGCGGCGCGCTCGCGTTCACGGCGGTTGAAGGACTGCGAGTACACCGTCGAGCGGGCCGCCAGGATCGGATCATTACTGCCGCGCACCCCACTGGGCAGGATCAGCGGATCGAAGTTGATCTGGCCGCAGGCGCCTTCTTCCTGCGACTGCATGCGGTCCAGGCTGAGTACGCCCGCCACTACCTGGTCACGCGACTCGGGCCACGGTACCGACGGATCATCGATGGCATCGCCGGGCTCGGCGGTGGTCACGACCAGGTTCCAGCGTACCGGGCCGCGGGCCAGGCGCTGCTGCAGTTCCTGGCTGAGGAAATCGACGCTGGCCTGCTTGCGCGCTTCCGCATCCATCTCCACCACCGGCGCCAGCGGCTGCCAGCGCCAGCGCACCGCACGCTTCTGGCCCTGCGCATTGGTGAACCAGAAACTGTTGACGCTGTTGAAAGTGGTGTCGGCCCAGCTGCTGGTCCATGGCGCTGTCTTCGCCCACTGCTGGAACGCCTGCGCACTGGGGTATTTCGCCAGCACTGCCGCCATCTTCTGCGGGTCCGGCTTGCCGGTGGCCGGGTCGGGAATCGAGGCGCGGGTCTGCTCGTAGAACGCCTCGGCCGTGGGTACCGCGAAGAACGGGAAGCTGTTCATCGCCATGCGCCATTCCTGGCCATCATCGCTGACCATCTGCACCGCCAGGCTGCGCACGCGTGCGGTGTTGTCGGCGCCGTAGGGGTCGCCGCCACCGATCGACAGGCGGCCCATCACCGGCACACGCGTCTGCGAGAACACCCGGGCACTGGACAGGGTAGGGGCCTGCGCGCTGGGTTCGAACCAGCCGCTTACGCAGACGCCCTTGCTGTGTGCACGGCGGAAGCCCGGATGGGCCGGGCCGGTGGCCTCGATGGTGTCGGTGAAGCGCTGCGCGGTGAGGCGGTCGCCCATCCAGCCGGCCAGCCAGGCGAAGGCCAGCGCCACGGTACCCAGGATGAGCGCGATCAGCGCGATCCAGAGCAGGGGGGAATGCTTGCGCGGTGCGCCTGGCGTCTGGCCGGCACGGGTGTAGCCGAAGAGCGACATGGTCGGAGTCCTGCCTTCACGGAGCGTGTGGGTGGTCGACCCACACATCCTCGCAGAACCCTTCCAGGCCCGGTATTCAAATTTTCGTCAAGTTTGCCGGGGACGGCGTGCCGACCAAGGTCGGCACCCACCCGATCAGCTGTAACGCGCCTTCAACATCGCCCACGCCGAGCGCAGCGCCAGCGCTTCGCCACCGGCCGGACGGCCCGGGCGTTCACCGTCGTTCCAGGCGTACACGTCCAGGTGCGCCCAGCGCTGGCCGTCTTCGAGGAAGCGTTCCAGGTACAGCGCGGCGGTCACCGAGCCGGCCATGCGCGAACCGGCATTGGCCAGGTCGGCAATGCCGCTGCTCAGATAGCGCAGGTAGGGCCGCCACAGCGGCATGCGCCAGACCGGGTCACGGGTTGCGTCGCCGGCCTGCAGCCACTGCTGCGCCACCGTGTCGTCATTGCTGAAGAGCGCCGGCAGATCCGGACCCAGCGCGATGCGTGCGGCACCGGTAAGAGTGGCGAAATCCAGCACAAGGTCCGGCTTCTGCTCACCGGCGAAGGTCAGCGCATCGCACAGGATCACGCGGCCTTCGGCATCGGTGTTGTCGATCTCCACGCTCAGGCCCTTGCGGGTGGCGATCACTTCGCCCGGGCGGAACGCATCCGGACCGATCGCATTTTCCACCGCCGGCACCAGCAGCGTCAGGCGCACCGGCAGTCCGCGCGCCATCACCAGGCCGGCCAGGGCCAGCGCATGCGCGGCGCCGCCCATGTCCTTCTTCATGTTGCGCATGCCGTCGGCCGGCTTGATGTCCAGGCCGCCGGTATCAAAGCACACGCCCTTGCCGACCAGCACCAGTGCCGGGTCGGTTTCCTTGCCCCAGCGCAGCACTACCAGGCGCGGCGCACGGTGCGAAGCGCGGCCCACGGCGTGGATGGCCGGGAAGTTCTGCTTCAGCAGTTCATCGCCGGTGATCGCCTCGACCTGCGCACCATGTGCATCGGCCAGTGCACGCGCGGCGTCTTCCAGCTGCTGCGGCCCCATGTCTTCGGTCGGGGTGTTGACCCAGTCGCGCACGCGCAGGCTGGCGGCGATCAGGTCGGCCACTTCGCCGGACGGTGCGGCCACCAGCTGCGCCGGGGCGCGGTTGCGCTTGCGGTAACGGTCGAAGCGGTAGCTGCCCAAGCCCCAGCCCAGCTGCAGCAGCGCCTGTTCGGCGGCAGGCAGTTCATTGGCCAGCTGCCAGACACTGCCTTCCGGCAGCGCGTGCGGCGCATGCGCATAGCTGTAGGCATCGGCGCGATCACCGACACCGATCACCGCGCCGGCCAGGCCCTCACTGCCGGGCAGCAGGGCCACGCTGTGCGCACCGGCAGTGAAACCCTGCGAGGCCAGCCAGGCCTGGGTGGCGGCCGGTTGGCCGTCCTTCCAGGCGGCGAACTGCTCGCGGTCCAGCACGTACAGCGGCAGCGCCGCGGTGGTGTCGGCGGTGAAACCAGTGATCTCGCTCATGCGTCAGGTACTCCGGGATGCGGCGGCGTCGAGGTTGGCGTCCAACCAGTCGGCCAGGCCGGTGAGGGTGTCGAACTGCAGGTCCGGCTGCAGTTTCGGATGGGTCCAGGTGGCTGCTTCGCGGTTGATCCAGCACCCGCGCAGGCCGGCGGCGATCGCCCCGGCCACGTCCATTTCGGCGTGGTCGCCGACATGCAGTACCTGTGCCGGCGCCACACCCAGTCGGGTGCAGGCGGCGTGGAAAATGCTTGCCTCCGGCTTGGCCGCGCCGTGTTCGCGCGCGCCCAGCTGGAAGGCGAAATGATGCGCCAGGCCGATCCGCTCCAGATCGGCGTTGCCGTTGCTCAGCGCTGCCACCGGCACCCGCGCGGCAATCCGCG
Organism: Stenotrophomonas sp. pho; assembly: GCF_006228405.1. Taxonomy (NCBI): domain Bacteria; kingdom Pseudomonadati; phylum Pseudomonadota; class Gammaproteobacteria; order Lysobacterales; family Lysobacteraceae; genus Stenotrophomonas; species Stenotrophomonas sp. pho. Next base: position 309,347 of record NZ_CP029759.1, read on the forward strand.
CCAGCGCATCGATCGCATCGGGATAGCACTCGACCTGGTTGCGCGCGGCGTAGAACGCTTCGTACGCTGGCTCCAGCAGATCGAGGCTGGCGCCACTGGCGTGCAGCGCTTCGTGCAGGGTCAGCCGGCGCAGTGCGCTCAGGTCGTGATGGAGGTGCGGATGGGCGTGGTACAGGCGCTCGCGCAGTTCGCGCATTGCCGCCACCGGATACATCGCGGCGGTGGCGGGGCTGTGTTCACGCATCCACTCGTGCAGGACCAGGTCGATGCGGGCGCCAATCGGAGCGAACGGCCACAGCGTGTCGTCAAGGTCGAGAGTGATGGCTTGGACGGGGAAATTCACCCCTCCATTCTACGCCTGCCCGCGCGGGCTTTCATTCCAGCAGCCGTGCCCAGCCCTGCATGCCTTCCAGCCGTGCCAGCACCAGCTTGATGCAGACCAGCAGCGGCACCGCCAGCAGCAGGCCGATCATGCCCCAGGCCCAGCCGAACACCATCAGCGCCAGGATCAGCACCAGCGGCGACAGCTTCATGCGCCGGCCCAGCACGATCGGGGTCACCATCTGCCCTTCCAGAGTGTGCAGGGCCAGGTACGCGGCCGCCGGCAGCAGCGCCTGCAGCGGGTCGCGGAATTCCACGAAGCCCATCAGCAGCATCAGTGCCACGCCGATCAGCGGACCGACGTACGGGGCAAAGTTCAGCAGCGCGGCCACCGTGCCCCACAGCAGCGCCTCCTGCAGGCCGATGCCGAGCAGCATCAGCACGCCTGCGAACACCAGCCCGACCAGGGTGTTGATCACGCTGATGGTCAGCACGTAGCGCGAGACCTCGCGCTCGATCGACCGCAGGATGTCGGCGGTGAAGCGCTGCTGCTGGCGGTTCGGGAACAGCGCGATTGCCGCGCGCTGCAGGCTCTGCCCATAGATCATGAAGAACAGGGTCAGCAGCACCACGGCCAGCACCGAGGCGGCAAGCCGTGGCGCGCGGGTCAGCATGCGGTACGGGTCGTCGAGCTGGGTGCGGATCACCTGCACCTTGTGGTTGCTGTCGCCGCCGGCGACGCGCGCGAAGTTCTCCGCCGCCTGGTTGGCCTGCTGCACCGGCTTGGTCAGGTCCTGCACCTGGCGGGCGACCTTGCGCAGCTGCTGCGGGGCTTCCTGCGCCCATTCCATCGCCGGGCCGATCAATTGCACCGCCAGCGAACCGGTCACGCCCAGGCCGGCGCCGAGAATCAGCAGCGCGCCCAGCGCGCGCGGAATCCACAGTTTCTGCAGCAGGCGCAGGATCGGGTTGCCGACCAGTGCGAAGAACATCGCCAGCAGCACCGGCAGGATGATGTCCTGCGCAGCCCACAGCGTGTAGCCCACCGCCAGGGTCGCCAGCACCACCAGCGACATCGGCCCGCGTGGGCGAGACGGAGGCGGCAGCGGTGCCTCCGGGTCCTGCGGATCGGCTGGTGACAGGGACAGGGAGGACTCGCTCATCGACGCATCAGCCGGAAAGGGGAGCGCATTATCCGCCGGCCGCGATCGGCGCGGCGGATTCCATGGATCAACGTTCGGACAGTTCGGTGGCGGCTTCGGCCGGGCGCGGTTCGCGCGGCTCCGGTTCTGCGGCGGCCCGTGGCGCCGCCGCTGGCGCGGGCCGTGCGGCTGATGCCGATGCGGCCGCCTGTGCCTGTTCGCTGGCGTTGTCGGCTTCTTCGGCCGCATCGTCGGCGGTAGCCGCAGCCTGCGCCGCCATCGCCGTGGCGAACGCTGCCTGCGCACTGGCGAACAGGTTCGACACTGAACCCACCATCTGCAGCCAGCGCGCACCGTTGACCTTGCCCGGCATTTCCAGCTTGCCGGCAATGAAGCCACCGGCCAGGCCCACTACCACGATGCGTAGTGGCGACCAGCCCTGGCGCCAGACCTGGCTGAGCGTGGACCAGTGGTCCTGGGTCTCGACCAGACGCACGGTCACCACCTGTTCGCAGCGCTTCACCCGCCGCTGCAGCGCACCGAACTTCATGGCTTGCCCTCTGGCAGCTGCACATCGGCATCGGGGTCGTCTTCGCTGGGCTCGTCGAACAGGCCCAGGCGGGACAGCTGGCGCCGGGTGGCGTGCATGCCGGTGTGGTGGAAGAAGTAGGACACCCGCCAGATCGCATAACCGGTGACGGCCAGGCTCAGCAGCGAGGTGATCAGCAGCGCCTGCAGCCAGCTCAGGCCCCAGCTTTGCAGCAGGGCGATGAGGGTGGCGGCCATCAGCAGCCAGGCCGACGCACCGAATACGATCGCTACCCCGGCCCAGGCCAGTGCACGGCCGAATGCGCTGCGAGCCAGCGCAAAGTCGGCCGAGGCCAGCCGGCGCAGCGAACGCAGCGAGTGCTTGGCCGAATCGGCAGCGGCACGACCGGCCGCGCCGACCTGGCGGATGCTCTCATCCAGCGGCGGGGTGGCCGCCGGATCAGGGGCTTGCGCGTTGTCTTCGCTCACGCCGCGGCTTACTTGTCGCTGCTGCCGCGGGCCAGCTTGGCGATGATCCAGCCGGCAGCGAAGGCCACGCCGAACGAGGCCAGCGGACGTTCGCGGATCAGCTCGGCGGCGCTGTCGATCAGGTCCTTGCCCTTGTCCATCAGTGCATCGACCTGTTCCTTGGCAGCGGCCCCGCCGAACTCGGCGGCGGCCAGGCCGGACAGCGCGCTGTCGGACAGTTCAGCCTTGACGTTGGCCTTGCCGATGCGCAGTTCGTCGGTCGCGGCACCGGTTGCGCCCTTGATCGCACCGCCGGCGGCCGTGGCGGCCTGCTTCAGGTGGGAACCGGCTTCACCCAGGTGTTCCTTCAGGTTCTCGGTATTGGTGGGGCTCATCGAATCACTCCTGTTGCGATGGGGGAACGGGCGTCGGCGGTGCCGACCTGGACTGACAGCAATAGCATTGCTGGGGTATAGGGGGTGTTACGGCAGGGCGATCAGCGCATCACGAGCTGGCCCTGCTGCTGGCCATTGTTGCGCAGCACGCGCACCACCAGGGTCGGCGGGCGTTGCTGGAAATTGGCACGCCAGCTGGCCAGGTCGGCGAATTCACCCACGGTGGCGTCGGTGATGATGTCGCCCTGCTGCAGGCCGTTGCTGGCCGCGCGGCTGCCGCGCTTGACCTCGCTGACCAGCACGCCGCCGACCCCCGACTGCCGCAGCGACTCGGGCAGGTCGACGAAGGTGGCGCCGGTCAGCCGCGGGTCCAGGCTCTCGCCGGTGACCGCCCGTGCCTGTTCCTTCAGCGTTGCCTTGATCTGCACGGGCTTGCCTTCGCGGCGGACGTCCAGCGTCATCGGGCTGCCGACGGCGGCCAGGCCTTCCACGTTGTGCAGGGCTTCGGCGCTGTCCACGCGTTGGCCGTTGGCCGAGACCACCACGTCGCCCGGCTTCAGCCCGGCTGCGGCAGCGGCCGAGCCGGCCAGCACGCGGGTGATCAGCGCACCACGTGTTTCGGCCAGGCCCAGTCCCTGCGCAATCTGCGCGGTCAGGTTCTGGCTTTCCACCCCCAGCGTGCCGCGCACCACCACGCCGTGCTTGACCAGCTGGTCGACCACGCTGCGCGCCAGGTTCGATGGAATCGCCAGGCCCAGGCCGATGTTGCCGGCCATGCTGCCCTGCGGGTTGAAGCTGGCGGTATTGATGCCGACCAGCTGCCCCTGCAGGTCGACCAGTGCACCACCGGAATTGCCGGGATTGATCGACGCATCGGTCTGGATGAAGTTCTGGTAGCCCAGCCCGCGGATGCCGCTGCGGCCCACCGCCGAGACGATGCCGGACGTGACCGTCTGGCTGAAGCCGAACGGGTTGCCGATGGCCACCACGAAGTCGCCCACGCGCAGCTGGTCGCTGTTGCCGAGCTTGATGTCGGTCAGGTTCTGCGCCGGAATGCGGATCAGGGCGATGTCGGTATCGCGGTCCGAACCCAGGAACTGGGCCTTGACCGTGCGCCCGTCGGCCAGTGTCACCTGCACGTCATCGGCGTTCTCGATGACATGGTGGTTGGTCAGTACCAGGCCTTCCTTGGCGTCGATGATCACGCCGGAGCCGAGCGATTCGTTGATGCGTTCCTGCGGGATGTCCGGGAACAGGCGGCGGAAGAACGGGTCGTTGAAGAAGGGATTGCGTACGCGAACCACCTGCTTGGTGTTGACGCTGACCACCGCCGGCATCGCCTTCTCCAGCATCGGTGCCAGTGACGGTACCGCCTGTCCGGCCACCGAGGCCGGCAACGCTGCGGTGGTCGGCAGGACCGCCGGCAGCGGCGCGGCGTCGGCACGGTTGTCCAGGTGGGCATTGATGCCGGTGGCAACGAAGCCACCGAAGGCGGCGGCGATTGCGAGCGTGAGCAGGGTGGGAAGCGGTCGCATGGGAGTCGGTTCGCTGGCGTGGGTGGGGGCTGTTCGGGCCTACGGTAAAACAAGCTGAATGAGTGTGTCGCGATCTGGATAAATGCGCCATGAAAACGGGGGCCTCGAAGGTGGGAGCGCGGGGGCCAAAAGCGCGGTTGTGGTGACACCCGGGCAGGTGATGGGTGCGCCACTCAAGGCCAACGCGCGCCGCACTGGCACAGGCGGATACTTGCGCAGTTCCGCGCAGGCGGGTGCCGCAATGCGCCACGACGGATGCCGGACGCTGCGCCCGTGCATGTGCGCGCGACGACGGCCAGGCAATGCTGGGTTCGCGTGGCGCAGTACTGAAAAAAAGGGGTTTGCTGCGAACCGCAGGTGGCAACGGGGGCTGCTGCGTACACCATCGGCGTCGCAACAGATGCGATTGCTGGCACATGCCCCGTTCCACGATCGTCAATGTCGGTATAGCATCGCCCCGTTTTGATACTTAAGGCCCGCAGGAGGGCAACATGAGCAACGGTAATGGTGTGTCGGTCGTGACCGACGCTGTCGAGAACGTGAAAGAAACCGCCACCAACGTCGGCGAGACCATCGCCCACGCCGCCGAAGACGCAGTGAAGTCGGTCAAGAAGACCGTCAAGCGCGCCAGCAAGGCTGCCGGTACCCGCGTTGCCAAGGCCAAGAAGGCCGTGGCCAAGGTCGAGAAGACCGTTGCCAAGAAGGCCGAGAAGGCTGCCAAGTCGGTTGGCAAGACAGTTGCCAACGCCAAGAAGAAGCTGGAAGCGGCCAAGAAGAACGCCAAGGCCGAAGCTGCTGCCCTGAAGAAGGAAGTGGCGAAGAAGAAGGCGGCTGCGGGCAAGGCCGTGACCAAGAAGGCCGCCGCTGCCAAGAAGACCACCAAGGCCGCCACCAAGGCCGCCACCAAGGCTGCCGGCAAGAAGGTCGCCACCGTGAAGAAGGCCGCCACCAACAAGGCTGCTGTCGCGAAGAAGACCGTTGCCAAGAAGACCACGGCCGCCAAGAAGGTGGTTGGCAAGAAGGTCGCCACCGCCAAGAAGGCTGTGGCCAAGAAGACCGTCGCCGCCAAGAAGGTTGCCGGCAAGAAGGCAGTGGCTGCGAAGAAGGTTGTCGGCAAGAAGGTTGCCGCCACCAGGAAGGTCGCCACCAAGAAGACCGCCGCCGCCAAGAAGGTTGTCGGCAAGAAGGCTGCCGTCGCCAAGAAGGCCGTTGCCAGGAAGACCACTGCTGCCAAGAAGGCTGTCGGCAAGAAGGTCGCTTCGACCAAGAAGGTCGTCGCCAAGAAGGCTGCACCGCTGAAGAAGGTCGCCGCCAAGAAGGCTCCGGCCAAGAAGGCTGTTGCCAGGAAGGCCCCGGCCAAGGCCGTGCGCAAGGTCGCCAAGCGCAAGTAATCGCGCCGTGACCGAAGGCCCTGCCGCCCACCGGGTGGTGGGGCCTTTCGCGTTTTCGGGGCGCGGTCTGGGGCAAGATGCAGATTCTTCCCGCCGGAGCCCCAGCATGCGCGGTATCGATTTCAGTTCCTGGCAGGGCGTGCTGTCCACGTTGGCCGGCCTGGTCCTGATCACCCTGCTGGGCGTGGGCATCCGCCTGCTGGTGATGCAGACCCTGCAGCAGCGTCGCGAGCGCGAGAACCGGCAGATCAACGAGCGGCTGCGCACACTGATGGCGGCCTACAAGACCCTGGGCGGTTCATTCACTGGTGAACTGGGCGTGGATCCCAGCCATCGCCGTGATCTGCGCCAGCGCGAAGCGGCCGAAGGCATCGCCGAACCGCGTTCAGATCGAACGCGCCGCATCCGCGATGCGGTCGAGGCCGCGCTCTCGGACATCCTGTTGCTGGGCACCGACGAACAGGTGCGGCTGGCCGCGCGCGCTGCCAACGAACTGGCACAGGGGCGACCGGTGCATACCCACGAACTGGTGGTCTCGCTGCGCGACTTCGTGCGCGAAGCGCTGGACCTGGCGCCGATTCCTCCCGACCTGCGGATTCCGCCGCAGGGGCCGACCCGCCCCGCTGCCAGTGGTGGCGGCAAGGGGCGCAACGATGGCGATGCCAAGGGCGGCCGTGCGGGTGGTGGCGGAGGTGGGGGCGGCGGAATGGGCGCTGGCATGGGCGGCATGGGCCTCGGTGCCGGCGCCGCACTGGGCGCCGGCCATGCCGCTGCCAGCGATGAAACGGACGCGCGCTGAGCACGTCCGCCGGGTTCAGCGGGTCAGCTCGTAGATCGGCACGAAGCCGCCGTAGATCATCCGCGCACCGTCAAACGGCATCGGATTCTTCGTTGGATCAAACCGCGGGTCTTCCATCATCTTCTTCATACCGGCGTCGCGGGTCGATTTGTCGGGCCATTCGATCCAGGAAAACACCACCGTCTCGTCCGGCGTGGCTTTCACCGCGCCGAAGAAATCGGTGGTCTTGCCGTGCGGCACGTCATCGCCCCAGCACTCCACCACGCGCAGTGCGCCGTACTCGATGAAGACCGGATCTCCTGTGCGTGCATGGGCGAGGAACTTCTCCTTGTTGGCGGTGGGAACCGCCAGCACGAAACCATCGATGTAGCTCATTGCCAGCCTCCGGATGGACCGTGCCACATGCACGGCCTTCAAGTACACGACGAACCAGCGCGGCGGGGATCGACATCCCGCGTACGCCTGTTCAGCCCGGGCCACCCGGGAGCGGGGCCAGCGCCGTATCCGGTGGCTGCTGGCCGGCCAGGTGGCGCACGAAGTAGTCCCACATGCGGTGCGTATAGGTGGCGTCGTTGCGGAACAGTTCGTGGTCCTGTCGAGCCAGGTACAGCAGGTCGTAGCGACGCTGGGCCTTGTTCAGGGCCGCGGCCAGCTGCAGGGTCAGCGCGGGTGGCGCGTTCTCGTCCAGTTCGCCATAGACCAGCAGCAGATGCCCGCGCAGGTTGCTGGCCAGCGCCGCATTGTCGAGACCGGCAAAGGGGGCCGGCACGCCATCGGCCATGGCTGTAGCTGGCACCACGCCACCGAACAGCCGGTCCATGCCGTGCAGGGCGCCGCCGTACATGCCCTGGAAATTGTGGCTGCCGGCCGAGGCCACGGCCACCCTGTAGAACGCGGGGTAGCGCAGCAGGGCACGCGCCGCGCTGTAGCCGCCGAACGAATGCCCATAGATGCCGACCCGCTGCAGGTCGATACCCTGGTAGCGTTCGCCCAACTGGCGCAGTGCGGCCACGTGGTCATCGAGCTGTACATCGGCGCCGTGCAGGAAGCTGCTGTCATGGAATGCCTTGTCGCGGCCGCCGGTTCCGCGGGCATCGATGCTGACCACCACGAAGCCGAGCTCGGCGAGGCTGGCGCGGGATACCGGGTTCTGCGCCGAGACCGCTTCGGCATAGGTGACCGGCGCATTGCTAATGAAAGCACCGCCGTACATCGCGTCGATCACCGGGAAGCTGCCGTCATCGCGATAGTTGCGGGGCAGGTAGATGGTGGCGAAGATCGGCGTGCGCCCGTCGGCGGCCAGCAGCCGCTCGCGCCGTGGCGGCCGCCAGCCAGCAGTGATGACCGCCTGCGCATCCGCAGCCTCCAGCACCATCACTTCGCGGCCATCGTCGCTGGCACGCAGCACCGTGCGTGGCGGCTGCGCGAGGCTGGACACCGTATCCACCAGGTAGCCACCGCCGGGCGACAGCGCTTGCGGGGCACGTCCACCGAACAGCATGCCGGTGCCCGCATCAGCCAGGTGGTCGTCGCCATCGGCGGCCAGGCGCTGCACCGCTCCGCCGTGCAGCGGTACCCGGTACAGGCCACGCACGTAGGGATCGCCGCCCTCGACACCGCCGGCACTGAAGTATGCCCAATCGCCTGCGCTGTCCACGCCGAGCAGGTCCCGCACCGCCCACCGGCCGCCGGTGAGCTGGCCCATCACCTTGCCGTCGGACAGGCGCACCCGGTACAGATGGCCCCAGCCATCGCGCTGCGAGAACCACACGGCGGTGTCCCGGCCGGGCAGGATTGCCACCGCTGGCCGGTTGTAGGAATACACGTTGAGCTGCAGGCGGGTATCACTGGACTCCTCCAGCACGGTGCGCAGCGCACCGCTGCCGGCGTCGATCTCTACCAGGCGCAGGCGCCGTGGCATGCCGAAGTGCGCCATCGCGGCGTACAACCGGCCACCGTCCCAGCCCAGGATGCCCGCCTCGCTCAGGATGTTCCAGCCCTCGGGCAGGGTGATGTCCTGCTGCCGGCCGCTGCGTACATCGACGATGTACAGGCTGTCGCGCACCTGCTGTGCATCGCCCAGTACCCCCAGCTTCACGGTGTGCACGCGTGGGCGCGCGCTGTTGGCCGGCGTGCTTTCCAGATAGGGGTAGTCCTGCAGCGCACGCTCGTCGTAGCGGATGCCGGCCACGTAGCGGCCATCCGGTGACCAGCCGACCGCAAACGGCCGCACCGGCATCCGGCCCTGGCGGCGCGGAATGCCGCGGAGGGTGAAGTCCGGCAGTACGCCATAACCATGACCGGGTTCGCCGCCGGTGGTCAGTGCCCGTGCTGCCGTTCCGGGCGACTGCAGCCACAGATTGTGGTCGCGCACCTGCAGCCAGGCATCGCCAGCGGGCGAAAGCAACGCATCTGCCGGCGGCATCGCATCCTGCGACGGCGCGCATTGCCAGCGCGGCCACCGGCAATCGATCGGCGCCTCGCCGCTGAATCGCAGGCGCAGGCCATCGTCGGTTGCCTGCACGCTGGCCAGTCGCAGGCGTGGCCCGCTGGCACCGAAGGGCGCCACCGCGCTGTCCAGTGCGGCGGGCTCGAACAGGACCTCGCCAGTGGCCTGTAGCGGGTCGACCAGTACCGCCTGGCGTCGACCGCGTGCATCCTCGCGCTCATACCAGAAGCGGCCATCGGCCAGCCAGTTCGGCACGACCGAGGCATTGCGCAATGCACCGCGCAGGTGGCTGTCGTGCACGGGCTCGGCGCGCTGGTAATCAGAAGGCTGCAGTGGCTGAGCCGATACAGTGGAACACCCGTCGATGAAGGCGAGGACGACAGCGCAGAGCGGGAACCGCAGCGGGGCAGGCACGTGCAAGGCAACCTCCTGTTGCAAGGGTCAGCGGAACTCGAATGCACGCGCGCCGCGCGCGTATGCCAGATACAGCCTGAATCAAGCCAAAAAATTCAGCAATGCGAAGGCTGCTGTTTTCAGGGAGCGTTGTGGCGAATAACGGAGAATTTACATTCCCGATGCGATGGCGCCCTGGCGCTGCTGCACACCATAAGAAAGTAAAGGTGTACCCCCATGAAGAATTCGCTGATTGCTCTGGCCCTGGCCGCCGCCCTGCCGTTCACCGCCTCGGCTGCTGAGAACCTGTCCTACAACTACGCCGAAGCCGACTACGCCAAGACCGACAACGACGCGTTCAAGTCCGACGGTTGGGGTGTGAAGGGTTCGTACGGCTTCCTGCCGAACTTCCACGCTTTCGGTGAGTACAGCCGTCAGGAATTCGACCACACCAACGTCAAGCTGGACCAGTGGAAGATCGGTGCCGGCTACAACGTTGAAATCGCTCCGAGCACCGACTTCGTTGCCCGCGTTGCCTATCAGAAGCTCGACCAGAAGCATGGCCTGGACTTCAACGGCTACAGCGCTGAAGCCGGTATCCGCACTGCCTTCGGCGCCCACGCCGAGGTCTACGGCATGGTTGGCTACGAAGACTACGCCAAGAAGCACGGCGTGAATCCGGAAGGCCAGTGGTACGGCCGCCTGGGTGGCCAGGTCAAGCTGAACCAGAACTGGGGCCTGAACGGCGAACTGAAGATGAACCGCGACGGCGACAAGGAATACACCGTCGGCCCGCGCTTCAGCTGGTAACTGCTGTTCCGGCGCGCCTGCGCGCTGGAGGCGTCTCGACAGGCCCGGCTCTTGCCGGGCCTGTTGCGTTTGTGGCGGCGCGAAACAAAATGCCGTCTGACTGGTGGCGCACGCGGGCCGAGCATTGCAAGGAATTGGATTCCGCCGCTGCGGGCACCGGCCTACGGTGGATGTTCCATGTTGCCTGGACAGGCCGCGATGCCACCGACACTCCCGCCCCTGCGGCCTGATCGGCCACGACGCCTGGCGCTGCTGGATCCGCACCCGGTACTTCGGTTGGGCGTGGAAGTTCTGCTCCGCCAACACAGTGGTGTGCAGGTGCGCGTGAGCCTGTCCAACGAGGCGCACCTGCTGCAGCTGCTGGAGCGCAGCCCGAGGTGTGTCGACCTGCTGCTGATCGATGCGCTGCCGATGGGCGACCTGGGCGATGGATTGGCCCTGCTGCGCGTGCTGTCGCAGCGCTGGCCGGCGCTGCCGGTGCTGGTGCTCTCGGCGCACTGCAACGCCAGTACGGTGACCACCGCGATGCGAGCCGGCGCGCGCGGCTTCCTGTCCAAGTCGATGCCACCGGAGACGTTGCTGCGCGCCATTGACGTGGTCGCTCGCGGAGGGCGCTTCGTGCCACCGGAACTACGCGAGGAGCTGAAGCTGCCACGCACACGCCGGGTATCTGCACCGGTGCTGACGCCGCTGAGCCAGCGCGAGCGTGAAGTGCTCGGGTTGGTGCTGAAGGGCGTCAGCACCAGTGAAATGGCCCTGCGCTCAGGGCGCTCGGCCAGCACCATCAGCTCGCAGAAGACGTCGGCCTACCGCAAGCTCGGCATCCGCGGGGATGGTGACCTGTTCCGCTTCCGCCACCTGCTCGAATGCGGCTGAGCGGCCTTACTCGCCCTGGTACTGCTTCTCTTCCACCAGCGCCGAACCGGCCACGCGGTTGATCTCGTTCTTCACCTGCACGCGCTCGCCATTGGTGCCATAGACACCGCGTGCCAGCTGGATGAACGCATCGTCGAACACCTGGGCCGCTTCCTTGTCGCGCAGCTGGTCCTGGATGTCCCACATGCGTTCGTTGATCGCCTTCAGCTGCTGCTTCAGCGCGTCCAATGCCGGCTGCGCCTGCAGCTGCTGCTGCAGCAAGGGCAACAGGCCATCCAGTTCGGTGCGCACGTTGGCCAGCTTGGCAGCATCATCGATGCGCTCGGCCTTGATCTCGAGAATGGTGATCTTGTCGATCAGCTCGCCGATCGATACCGGGGTCAGGATGGCGTCCACGTGGTTGGTTCCTGGAAACAAGGCGCCATGATACCGCGCGGCTGGCACGTAGCCTCCATCCACGGGATTTACGCCGAATTTGCGCCGCAGGCCGGGCAGCGCCCTCGATCCGTTACGGCGGCGCCCCCGACACTGCCGTCCCGGCGGCGCGACCGCCTTCGACGAGGAACACAGTGCAGTGAACAGCAAGGAGACGATGGCGGCGCTGGTGGCCGCCCTGGCAGGGCTGCTCGGGATCGGCAGCGCGCAGGCACAGGTGCAGGCCAGTGGCAGTGCTGCATTGACCAGCGACTACGTGTGGCGTGGCAGCTCGCAGAGCGATGGCGACCCGGCAGTGCAGGCCGGCGCGAAGGTCTCGATCCCGTCGGGATGGTACGCCAGCGTGTGGGGTTCGAACGTTTCGTTCAAACCGGACAATGGTGCGCGCAGCGAGTTCGACCTGGTGGCCGGCTGGTCCGGCGCACTGGCGCCGGCCTGGAACCTGGATGCGAACCTGACCCGCTACGTGTACCCGGGCACCGGCCGCACGCTGGACTGGACCGAACTCAACACCACGTTGACCTGGAAGCAGCGTGCCTGGCTGCAGGTCGCCCATTCCAGCGATGCACTGGCCGGTGGCCATCGCGGCACCTATGCCCAGCTGGGTGTGCGTGTGCCGCTGCACGAACGCGTCCGCCTGGAAGCGGCGGTGGGCCAGTACTGGCTGGCCACCGCGCAGGGCCCGGACTACCTGCATGGCCAGCTCAGTGCCATTGCCACGCTGGCCCCGGCATGGGAGCTGCGTGCCACCGTGCACGACACCGACAGTGCGGCCAAGCGCCTGTTCCCGGGTAACGCCGGTGGACGCTGGGAGCTGGCGCTGCAGGGCAGTTTCTAATTCGACGATGCCGCCTGGCGCGCACGCAGCGCGCCGGGCAGCCACAGCAGCAGGGCCAGCACGGCCACGGCGGCACCGGCCACGCAGACACCGGTCCAGCCGAAGCGCTGGTAGACCTGTGCAGACAGCAGCGAGCCCAGCGAGCCGCCGATGAAATAGCCGGTCATGTAGCCGGCATTGAGGCGGTTGCGTGCCGCAGGCTGCAGCGCATAGATCAGGTTCTGGTTGCTGACATGCAGCAGCTGCGCGGCCAGGTCCAGCACCACCACGCCGACCAGCAGCGCCAGCAGCGAGTGGGCCGACAGCCCCAGTGGCAGCCACGACAGCAGCAACAGCGCCAGTGCAATGGCGGTGGCACGTCCGGTCTGGCCACGGTCGGACATGCGACCAGCCAGACCCGCCGCCAGCGTGCCGGCCGCACCGACCAGCCCGAACAGGCCGATGGTGGCGTCGCTGTAGGCGTACGGCGGTTGTGCCAGCAGGAATGCGAGCGGGGTCCAGAAGATCGCGAACATGGCGAAGCTGCAGGCCCCCAGCAGCGTGCGCTGGCGCAGCACCGGTTCCCGCACGAACAGCTCGCCGATGGAGCGCAGCAATGCGAAATAGCCAAGGCCGGCGCTGTGGTGGAATCGCGGCAGGCCGCGCTGCAATGCCAGTGCGGTCAGCACCAGGGTGGCAGCGGCGATCGCGTACACCAGGCGCCAGTCGCCCAGGCTGGAAAGCAGGCCGGCCACGGTGCGCGCCAGCAGGATGCCCAGCAGCAGGCCACTCATCAATGTTCCGACCACGCGGCCACGATGTTCCGGCGCGGCCAGCGTGGCGGCGAACGGCACCAGCACCTGGGCCACCACCGAAAACAGGCCGGTGATCGCGGTGCCCACCAGCAACCAGGTCAGCGACGGTGCGCAGGCACTGATCACCAGTCCGCCCGCCGACAGCAGGCTCATCACCACGATCAGGCGGCGGCGTTCGAACAGGTCACCCAGCGGCACCAGCAGGATCAAGCCGGCGGCATAGCTCAGCTGCGCGGCGGTAACCACCATGCCGACCTGGCCGAACGGCACGCCGAAGGCGTCGGCGATGGTGTGCAGCAGCGGTTGCGCGTAGTAGTTGCTGGCCACGGCCAAGCCGGTGGCGACCGACATCAGCAGCACCTGCCAACGGTGCAGAGGGGGAAGGGACGGGCTCACGCGATGTTCCAGGAAGCGGGGGGGCACAGTGTCCGCCTGCTGCGATCATGATGGAAATGAATCATCATCATCCATGCCATCTGAAAACAAGATAGTTGTATGAACCTCAAGCAGCTCGAGTTCGCCGTGGCGCTGGCCGAGGAGGGCAATTTCACCCGTGCCGCCGAGCGCTGCCACGTGGTGCAGTCCGCGCTCAGCCACCAGATCGCCCATCTTGAACAGGAACTGGGTGCCACGCTGTTCGAGCGCCTGCCGCGCCAGGTGCGGGCCACCGCCGCCGGCGAGGCGTTGCTGGTGCACGCACGCCAGGTGCTGGCCAGCCTGCGCCACCTGCGCGCCGACGTGGCCGCCGTCAGTGGCGAAGTGCGTGGGTTGCTGGCCATCGGGCAGATTTCCTCGCTGACCGGAATCGACGTTGTGGCGATGCTGGCGGCCTTCCAGCGCGTGCACCCGCAGGTGGAGTTCCAGTTGCGCGTGGACAAGAGCGAGGACCTGATCGCGCAGGTACAGTCGCGCGCGCTGGATGTGGCACTGGTCGGCCTGGCGCCTTCGGCAGCGCTGTACGGTGTCTGCCATCAGGTGCTGCAGGAGGAGGATCTGGTGGCGGTACTGGCGCCATCGCACCGGCTGGCCGGGCGCAAGCGGCTGCCATTGGCCGCACTGCAGGATGAAGCACTGGTCGACTTCCCGCGCGGCACCGGCGCACGCCGGCAGACCGATGATGCTTTTGCCGCAGCCGGACTGCCGCACACGGTCCGTTTCGAGGTCAACCTGATGGAACTGGTCGAGCGCTTCGTCCGCCATGGGTTGGCGGTCGGCATCGTGCCGGCATTGATCGCCGATGGGTTTCAGGGCGTGGTGCAGATTCCGCTGCAGCCGACCCCGACCCGGCGCGTGCACCTAGTCTGGCAGCGCCTGCCGACACCAGCGGCGCGGGCGTTCGTCGACGCCGTGCTCAACCGCGCAGGCGCAGGCTCAGGCCCTTGAGGAAGTTGCGCAGCATCTGGTCCAGGCAACGCCGGTAGTTGGCGTGCCCGGGTTGGCGGAACAGCGCGCCCACTTCCGACTTGGAGACATTGAAACCTGCGCTGGCAAAGATCTCCATCAGGTCCACGTCGCGCAGCTGGAACGCCACGCGCAGCTTCTTCAGCACCAGGTTGTTGTCGATGCGGGTCTCCACTGCGCGCTGCGGCTGGCTCTCGTCGCGGCCACGCAGGTGCACGATCAGGCCGTCGAGGAAGTGCGCCAGCGCGCTGTCGTTCATCGCCTCGAAACCGGCTTCGTCCTCGCGGCGCAGCCAGGCCTTCACCTGCCCGGTATCCACGGCAAAGGCCGGGTCGGCCATCTGGCACAGGGCGACCACGTGCTGGTCACCCAGGTCCAGGGAGTAGCGCACGCTGCGCAGGACATCATTGTTGATCATGGCCCAATTGTACCGGCCCCTGGCGTGTCACCGGACTGTCATCGAACTGCAGCATCGTGAGCACTCGTTCGCTGGGACCCTTGCATGCGCCGGTATCTGTTTTCCGCACTACTGCTCGCCGGCAGCTTCGCTGCCTTCGCCCAGGACCGCTTCGTACCCGTCGAGCGGCGCCTCAGTGCATCCCAACTGGCCGAGGTCGGGCTCAGTCCAGCGCAGTTGCAGGCGTTGAACCGGGTACTGCGCGAGGCAGAGAGCACGACCGCTGCGTCGACGGCAGCGGTGGCCCCGGTCGCTGCGCCGCTGCCTGCCAATGTGCCGGCACCGGCAGCAATGCATCTGGGCCTGGATGACGAACCGGTCAGTGCCCGTGTAGTCGGAGAGGTCGCAGGCTGGCAGCCCGGCACGCTGTTCACTCTTGATAACGGTCAGCAATGGCAGGTGATGAAGGGACAGATGAAGCTGCGCAGGGTGTTGCAGTCGCCGCAGATCGCCGTTGTTCCAGGAATTGCCGGGCGCTGGTTCCTGCAGGTCGACGAAGACCTGCCCAAGGCCAGAGTGTTTCGCGTGCGTTGAGCCGGGGGGACGGCTGGACGGCGGGCAACTCAGGACGGGCCGGGAATGCCAGAATGGGCGTCCGGTTTTTCCCCCCTGGAGTTGCCTGATGACCCGCACTGTCCTGATTACCGGCGCCACGTCCGGCTTCGGCGCCGCCGCCGTCCACCGCTTCGCCCAGGCCGGCTGGAAAGTGATCGCCACGGGCCGCCGCAGCGAACGCCTGCAGCCGCTGGTCGAGCGCTACGGCAAGGACGTGGTGCACGCCGCCGCCTTCGACATCCGCGATGCGGTGGCGATGGAGGCGGCCCTGCTGGCGCTGCCGCCGGCCTTTGGCGAGATCGACCTGCTGGTCAACAACGCTGGCCTGGCGCAGGGCACCGCGCCGGCACAGAGCGCCACGCTGTCGGACTGGACCACGATGATCGACACCAACATCACCGCGCTGGTGACCCTGACCCACCGGCTGCTGCCGCAGCTGGTGGAGCGCAAGGGCGCGATCATCAACATCTCGTCGGTGGCCGGCGTCTACCCGTACCCGGGTGGCAACGCCTACGGTGGCACCAAGGCCTTCGTCAGCCAGTTCTCGCTGGGCCTGCGTTCGGACCTGCACGGCACCGGCGTGCGCGTGACCACGATCGAGCCGGGCATGGCCGAAACCGAATTCACCGTGGTACGTACCCATGGCGACCAGAACGCCTCGGACAAGCTCTACAGCGGCGCCAACCCGATGACCGCCGAAGACATCGCCGAGCAGATCTTCTGGGTGGCCAGCCTGCCGCCGCACCTGAACATCAACCGGCTGGAGCTGATGCCGGTCAGCCAGTCGTTTGCCGGATTCCAGGTCGCCCGCGAGGGCTGACCGGAGTTGTATCGCTTTTTGCAGAGTCGAGCATGGCTCGACTCTACAGAAACAAGAAAGCCGGGCACTGCCCGGCTTTTTCATTCACATCGGCAGGCTTACTGCGCCTTGATCGCCATCGCCTGCAGGCCGGTGCCATCCAGCTTCTGCTTGGCTTCGGACAACTCGCCGGCACTGCCGTACGGGCCCATGCGCACGCGGTACACGGTCTTGCCGTTGATCTGCGCCGACTCCACGCGTGCCGCCAGGCCCATCATGGCGAGCTTGGCCTTGGTGGCTTCGGCGTCACCGGAAGCCCCAAAGGCTCCTGCCTGCAGGATGTAGCGGGCGTTGTCGGCGGCCGCTGGTGCAGCTGCGGCCGGCGGTGCCGATGCGGCGGGCGCGCTTTCCGCGCGCGGCGCTGGAGTGGCGGCCGCCGTGCTGGCCGACGGGGTTGCCGCGGCCGGGCGCTCGTTCAGCGGTGCCGGCAGCGGACGGTTGGTCGCGGTTACCGGCGCAGTGCTTGCGACGCTGGCCGTTGCGGTCGGTGCCGGCGTGGCCGTACTGGCCGGCGGTACCGGCTTGCCCTCCAGCGCGGCCTGCGCGCGCGACGCTTCGGCCTTGGCCCGGCGCTGATCCTCGGCGCGCGCGCTGGCGGCCAGTTCGGCGTCGGACATTTCCACTTCCTTGCCCGGCAGCAGGGTGTAGAAGTCGTACTGCGTCGCGGCGGGCTTCTCCGGTTCGGCCGGCTTCGGCGTGGCCGGCTGCGCGGCCGGCTGGCTGCCGACATCGCTGTCGGCATCAGCGACCGGGGCCGGCTGCGCGTTCGGGTTCGGCTGCGGACCGGCACGCAGGAAGCCATCGCCTTCGCCCTTGAACAGGTTCGGCGCCGCCAGGAACACCACGGCGGCGATCGCCACACCGGCCACCAGCCACACCCATCCGGGGGTGCCCTGGCTGCTGCTGTTGCGTCGTGCCTGGGTTTTGCCGCGTCGTGCTGCCATGTGTACTGCGTCTCCTGATGCTTACATTTTTTCCGGGGCACTCACGCCCAGGAGTTCGAGGCCGTTGGCCAGCACCTGGCGCGCCGCGCAGGCCAGGGTCAGCTTGGCGTTGCGATCGGTGGCGTCGTCCACCAGCACCGGCGTCCCGTGATACCACGTGTGGAAGGCATGCGCCAATTCACGCAGGTACTGCGCCACCAGGTGCGGCTCCAGCGCCACGCCGGCCGCTTCCACCACTTCCGGATACCGCGAGATCTCGTTCATCAGCCCCAGCGAGGCATCGTCGGCCAGGCGGCCCAGATTGGCCAGGCCATTGCCCTGCTCGTACACAAGGCCCTTTTCCTGGGCCTGGCGCAGCAGGCTGCAGACGCGGGCGTGCGCGTACTGCACGTAGAACACCGGATTGTCGTTGCTCTGCTGGCGGGCCAGGTCGATGTCGAAGGTCAGCTGCGAATCGGGCTTGCGCGCGATCAGGAACCAGCGGGTCGCATCGCGGCCGGCCTCCTCGATCAGGTCGCGCAGGGTGAAATAGCTGCCGGCACGCTTGGACAGCTTCACTTCCTCGCCGCCGCGCATGACGGTGACCATCTGGTGCAGCACGTATTCCGGCCAGCCCTGCGGGATGCCCACTTCCAGCGCCTGCAGGCCGGCGCGTACGCGCGCCAGCGAGCCGTGGTGATCGGCACCCAGTTCGGTGATCGCGCGCTCGTAGCCGCGCTGCCACTTGGACAGGTGGTAGGCCACGTCCGGTACGAAGTAGGTGAAGGTGCCGTCGGACTTGCGCATCACGCGGTCCTTGTCGTCACCGAAATCGGTGCTGCGCAGCCACAGCGCGCCGCCTTCCTCGTAGGTGTGCCCGGAGGCCTGCAGCTTGGCCACGGCCTCGGCGACCTTGCCATCGGCGTACAGCGAGCTTTCCAGGAAGTAGATGTCGAAGTCGACGCCGAAGGCGGCCAGGTCCAGGTTCTGCTCGTTGCGCAGGTAGGCCACGGCGAAGCGACGGATCGCCTGCATGTCGTCCGGGTCCTTGGCGCCGACCACCAGCGTGCCTTCCAGGTCAACGCTGGCGCCGGCCATGTAGGCGCGGGCAACGTCGGCGATGTACTCACCGCGGTAGCCGCCTTCCGGCCAGCCTTCCTGGTCCGGCGCAATGCCCTTCACGCGGGCCTGCACCGACAGCGCCAGGTTCTCGATCTGCACGCCGGCGTCGTTGTAGTAGAACTCGCGCTTGGCGTTCCAGCCGTTGGCGTCGAGCACGCGGGCCACGCAGTCGCCGATAGCCGCCGCGCGGCCATGGCCGACATGCAGCGGGCCGGTCGGGTTGGCCGACACGTACTCCACGCCCACCGTGCGGCCATTGCCGGACAGGTTGCGGCCGTAGTCGTGGGCTTCCTTGATGACCGACGCGGCTTCGCGCTGGTACGCAGCCGGAGCCAGGTGGAAGTTGATGAAGCCAGGGCCGGCGATCTCGACCTTGCTGACGTCCTCGCTGCGCGGAAGCGCCTCGACCAGCGCCTGAGCCAGTGCGCGCGGATTGCTGCGCGCGGCCTTGGCCAGCAGCATCGCGGCGTTGGTGGCGAAGTCGCCATGGTCACGGGTCTTCGGGCGCTCGACCACGAAGTCCGGCGGCAGGGAGTCGGCGGGCAGGGTGCCATTGGCGCGCAAGGCTTCGATGCCTTGGCTGATCAGGGCGCGGAGGAGATTTTTCACGAGGCCTGCTGTGAGAATGAGCGGCGGAATCGCCCATTTTAGCGCAGATACCCGCGCCCACGCTGACCAGAACATGCCTGTGGGGGGTACCTGCCCGGCCCTGGTCAGGCCCGCTCAGCCGAACAGGCGTGGCTGGGGCGGGGACAGCAGGCCCCGTTCAGCAAACGAAACGGGGCGGCCTTCGCCGACCACGAAGTGGTCCAGCAGGCGTACGTCCACCAGTGCCAGCGCCTGCTGCAGTTCATCGGTGATCCGGGTATCGGCGCCGGAGGGTTCCGGGTCGCCGGAGGGGTGGTTGTGGCTGAGGATCACCGCTGCCGCATTGTGCAGCAGGGCTCGCCGCACCACCTCGCGGGGTAGACCGGGGCGGCATTGATGGTGCCCTGGAACAGTTCCTCGCAGGCGATCAGCCGGTGGCGGTTGTCCAGGAACAGCGCCATGAAGATCTCGCGGGCCTGGCCGCGCAGGCGGTGCTGCAGGTAGCGGCCGACCGCGGCTGGGTTGTTGCCGACCGCCTCGCCCTGCTGAAGCTCGGCGGCCAGGTAGCGATGGGCCAGTTCCAGGCCGGCGGCCAGGGCACAGCTTCGTGCCGGCCCCAGCCCCGGCAACCGGGCCAGCTCGCGGGCCGGGCGGTCCAGCAGCACGCGCAGCGGGCCATGCGCCTGCAGCAGGTCGCGGGCGGTCTGCACCGCGTCGCGTCCACCGAAGCCGGAGCCGAGAAACAGCGCCAGCAGCTCTGCGTCGGACAACGTGGCGGGGCCGCGGGCGATCAGCTTCTCGCGGGGACGTTCCTGCTCGGGCCAGTCATGGATGGGCATGCCTGCATCATCGCCAGCGCGCGTGATGCGTCCCATCAGGGCAGGGCGCACGCCCGGGTAGGCTGTTGCCTCAGTCGCGTCGCGACTGCAGATAGGCGAACAGCTCCTGGTTGTTCTGCAGCCCAGCTTGCGCTTGGCTTCGGCCTTCTGCCGGCTGATCGTTTTCGGGCTGCGGCCGCAGTGGACGGCGATGGCGTTCACTTTCAGCCCGGCGGCCAACAGGTCCAGCACTTCCTGTTCGCGGGCCGACAGCGCCGCCGGCTCACGCGCGAACATCAGGTCGCGCGCCTGCAGGTGGTCGCGCAGCTGCTGCGAGACGAACACCTGCCCAGCCATGGCCGCGTTCAGGGCCTGCGGCAACTCGCCGAAATCGGCGCACTTGTCGACCAGGCCACTGACACCTTCACGCAGCAGGCCATCGAGCAGGCCGGGGTGACGGGCGCCGGTAAGCACCACCACGGGCATGCCCGGGTGGCGTGCGCGCAGCTCAGCGATCAGTTCCGGGCCATCCGGGCCGGTGCCCGGCATGGAGAGGTCGGTCAGCACCGCGTCGCAGCCGTGGTGCTCGACCAGCTGCAGCAGCTGGGCGCCGTCACGCGCGCTGCCGACGACCTCCATCAGATGGGTCTGCAGCACGATGCGGATGCCGTGCAGGACGACGGGATGGTCGTCGGCGATGATGATGCGCGGGTGCACGCGGAATCCTCGAAAAGCGAAGCGGCACACCTGCGGTGGCCACTGACGATTCTGCAAACGTGGCCGGCCAACAGGTATAGGAAAGTTCCGAATCGCAGTGTCTTGAACCCGGAAGCGTTGTGGCGCAAGTCCCATCTGCTGATAGCCGCCCGCTATGTGTGCCGTGTACCGGGACATTACCGACCATCGGGTAAGCTAATGCCCTCGTTTGCACAGGAATTCCAGGTGGCTGACTCCCCCAACGCTTCCCCCGCGCCGGCCCGCGCGCTGGAAGGCCAGAAACTGCTGTTGTGCGTCGGAGGCGGGATCGCGGCCTACAAGGCCCTGGAGCTGGTGCGGCGCCTGCGTGACGCGGGCGCCCAGGTGCAGGTGGCGATGACCGCCGGCGCCCAGCAGTTCGTCACCCCCCTCAGCTTCCAGGCCCTGTCCGGGCAGCCGACCCGCACCACGCTGTGGGACAGCGCCGCCGAGCAGGCCATGGGCCACATCGAGCTGGCCCGCTGGGCCGACCGCATCGTGGTCGCGCCGGGTACCGCCGATCTGCTGGCGCGGCTGGCCCAGGGCCATGCCGATGACCTGGTCAGCACCCTGTGTCTGGCCAGCACCGCACCGCTGACGATCTGCCCGGCAATGAACCACCGGATGTGGCTGCATCCGGCTACCCAGGCCAACATCGCCCTGCTGCGCCAGCGCGGTGCGCAGGTGATCGGCCCGGTCGATGGCCCGCTGGCCGAAGGTGAATCCGGCCCCGGTCGGCTGGCCGAACCGGGCGACATCGTGGCCGCGCTGGCGACCAATGGCGGGGTCGTTGCGACGGTTGCCGCGCCGGAAACCCGTGCCCTGCAGGGGTTGCGCCTGCTGATCAGTGCCGGCCCGACCTACGAAGACATCGATCCGGTGCGCTACGTCGGCAACCGCAGCAGCGGCAAGATGGGCTTCGCCCTGGCCGCCGCCGCCGCCGCGCTGGGCGCGCAGGTGGTGCTGGTCAGTGGCCCGGTACAGCTGCCGACGCCGCCGGGCGTGCAGCGCATCGATGTGCGCTCGGCCGCGCAGATGCGCGATGCCGTACTGAAGTCGCTGCCCGCCGACATCTATATCGGTGCCGCCGCAGTGTCCGACTACACCCCGCGCCAGGTCGCCGCGCAGAAGCTGAAGAAGACCGCCGACAGCCAGTCGCTGGTGATCGAGCTGGTGCGCACGCCGGACATCCTGGCCGAAGTCGCCGCGCAGACGCAGTCGCTGAAGCTGGTGGTCGGCTTTGCCGCCGAGACCCACGACGTGGAGAAATATGCACGCGGCAAGCTGATCGACAAGCGGCTGGACCTGGTGATCGCCAACCAGGTCGGCATCAGTGGCGGTGGTTTCGAGAGCGACAACAATGCCGCCACGGCCTTCTGGCAGGACGGTGAACAGGTATTCCCGGCCACCTCCAAGCGCGAACTGGCCGAACAGCTGCTGGCGCTGATCGCGCGGAGACTCCAGGCATGACCCAGGCATCCCTTTCCCAACCGCTGCAGGTCAAGCTGCTCGATCCGCGCTTCGGCGACAGCTGGCCGCTGCCGGCCTACGCCACCGAAGCCAGCGCCGGCATGGACCTGCGCGCGGCGCTGGATACCGCGCTGACCCTGCAGCCGGGCGACACCGCGCTGGTGCCCAGCGGCCTGGCCATCCACATTGCCGACCCGAACCTGTGCGCGGTGATCCTGCCGCGTTCCGGGCTGGGCCATCGGCATGGCATCGTGCTGGGCAACGGCACCGGCCTGATCGATGCCGACTACCAGGGGCCGCTGCTGATCAGCGTCTGGAACCGTGGCCGCGAGGCCTTCACCATCGAGCCCGGCGATCGCATCGCGCAGCTGGTGGTGGTTCCGATTGCCCGCGTCAGCCTGCAGGTGGTGGATACTTTCACCGACAGCGTGCGGGGCACGGGTGGATTCGGCCATACCGGGGTGCGTTGACAGGGGACATCGATGAGCGGCATCGGGGAAGGACAGCGGGGACGGTCGTTGGGTCGCAGTGCACCACTACTGGGGGTGCTGCTGATCCTGCTGGCCGGCTGGTTCGGATGGAGCGCGGTGCAGCAATGGCGGCAGGAGGCCAACGGCCAGGCGCTGGAAGAAGCGCGCGACCAGGCCGTGCAGGGCCTGCAGCAGGCCGCTGCAGGCCAGTTGCAGCAGCTGCAGCAGCAGTTGAAGAACGATCGCGTGCAGCAGGCGCTGCAGGCCGGCGATGCCGCTGCAGCGGCGCTGGCCGTGCGCGAGAGCTGGACCGGGGTTGAGCAGGTCGAGGTGCTGACGGCCGATCTGGCCAACGCCTATGCCGATCCGGCCACCTTCGGGTATGCACGCCTGGCCCTGCTGGAAGCGGCGGTGGCTGAGGGCAAACCCAGCCTGCGCGTCGTCCGCGATGGTGGCGGCAATCGCCTGGGCCTGGCCGCGCCGGTGCAGCTGGGCAGCCTGGGGCCGGCCGTGATCTATGTCCGCCAGCCGCTGCTGCGGCTGACCTCGCCGCTGGACCAGGTGCGTGCGCCGTCCGCCGGCTTCCTTGGCCTGCGCCAGGGTGGGTTCGATCTGGTCACCCAGGGCAACGCGGGCCTGTCCGAAAGTGCGGAAGCCCTGGCGCGCCCGGTTGCAGGCACGCCGCTGCGGCTGGTCGCGTCGGTGCCGAATGTCGACGCCGGTCCGCTGGGCCTGGGCGCGCTGGCCAGCGCCATTGTGGCGTTGCTGCTGGCGTTCATTGCCGTGTTGCTGGTGGTGGGACGTGACCGACTGCCGAAGTCGCTGCCCCTGCCGCGCCGCGCCGCAGCGTCCGAGGCCGACCATGGCCCGACCCTGAGCGAGAGCCTGCAGCAGGCGCCGCCACCCGAGGCCGCTGTGACCGGCAGTGGCGATGCCGCGCCACCGCCGCCACCGCCAGTGCCCGCTGAAGAGCTGGCCGCCGGCATCTTCCGTGCTTATGACATCCGCGGCGTGGTGGGCAGTGAACTGACACCGAAGACCGCGGCGCTGATCGGCCAGGCCATCGGCACCGTGGCACTGGAGCAGGGCCTGCGCGAGGTGGTGATCGGTCGCGATGGCCGCCTGTCCGGACCCGAGCTGACGGCTGGGCTGGCCGAGGGCCTGCGCCGTGCCGGCTGCGCGGTGATCGACATCGGCCTGGCGCCCACCCCGCTGGTGTACTACGCCGCCTTCCATCTGCGTACCGGCACCTGCGTGGCAGTCACCGGCAGCCACAATCCGCCCGAGTACAACGGCTTCAAGGTGGTCATTGGCGGAGAGACGCTGTCCGGCGATGCCATCACCGATCTCTACCAGCGCATCGTCGAGGGCCGCCTGGTGCAGGCCGCTGAGCCCGGTGACTACCAGCAGCGCGATGTCAGTGCCGACTACATCCAGCGCATCGCCGATGACGTGCAGCTGGACCGTCCGCTGAAGGTCGTGGCCGATGCCGGCAATGGCGTGGCCGGCGCACTGGCGCCGCAGCTGCTGGAAGCGATCGGCGCCGACGTCATTCCGCTGTACTGCGACGTCGACGGCACCTTCCCCAACCATCATCCCGACCCGAGCGAACCGGCCAACCTGGAAGACCTGGTGCAGACGGTCAAGCGCTTTGGCGCCGATCTCGGCGTTGCCTTCGATGGCGACGGCGACCGGCTGGGCGTGGTGACCGGCGAAGGCCGGATCATCTACGCCGATCGCCTGCTGATGCTGTTCGCTGCCGATGTGTTGATGCGCAATCCGGGCGCGATGGTGATCTACGACGTGAAGTGCACCGGCAAGCTGTCCGACCACGTGTTGCGCAACGGTGGCAGCCCGCTGATGTGGAAGACCGGGCATTCGCTGATGAAGGCGAAGATGCGCGAGACCGATGCCGAGCTGGCCGGCGAGATGAGCGGCCACTTCTTCTTCAAGGAACGCTGGTTCGGTTTCGACGACGGTCTGTACGCCGCTGCGCGATTGCTGGAGATCCTGGCCCAGCGCGAGGAAACGCCGGGCGAGGTGCTGGGCGAGCTGCCGGAAATGGTCGCCACGCCGGAGCTGAAGGTACCGGTGGCCGACGGGACGCCGCATGCCCTGGTGGCGATGCTGGTGGCGGCGGCGCAGTCCCCGGACAACCCGTATGTGGGTGGCCGTCTGTCGACCATCGACGGGCTGCGCGTGGACTTCGCCGATGGCTGGGGCCTGGTGCGTGCCTCCAATACCACGCCGGTGCTGGTGCTGCGCTTCGAAGGCAACGACGAGGCGGCACTGGAACGCATCCAGGCCCTGTTCCGCAGCCAGCTGCAACCAGTGCTGGGCGACACCCCGCTGGGGTTCTGAGGTGGGGCCGGGCTGCGCCCGGCACCCGCCGAATCAACGTCAACGTCAAAGGCCGGCTATCGGTGGGATGGCGGAGCAGTGTCGGAGTGCGGGGACGCAGCAAGTACGTCCCTGTAAGCTTGGCAGCCGCTTGCCGTGTGCGCTGTCCTGCGCACACGGCAAGACCGGGGTTGGGCGTCCTGCCCAACCCGCCCGAGGCATGCCTCGGGCCCATGCGGCTGACACCCCGCACTCCGACACCGCCCCACCCCTGACAATGTCCTGCAGCTGTTAGTAGGTGTCGACCTTGGTCGACACACCCTCACCCCTTGAACCGCAACCCCACGCCCGGCTCGGTGAACAGGTAGCGCGAATCCAGCGCCGAATCGCCCAGCTTGTGCCGCAGCTTGCCGACCAGGATGCGCAGGTAGTGGGTGTCGTGCTGGTGGGTCGGCCCCCAGATCTCCTGCAGGATCTGCGGCTGGGTCACCACCCGTCCGGCATTGCGCAGCAGCAGCGACAGCAGCGCGTATTCCTTGCGGGTCAACGCCACCGGCTCACCCTGCAGGGCGACTTCGCGACGCACCAGGTCCACGTGCAGGTGGCCATCGTCGAACACCGGCGGTGTGCCATCGGTCGGCACGCTGCGCGTGCGCAGCAGCGCCCGCACGCGCGCCATCAGTTCCTGCGTGCCGAACGGCTTGGTCACGTAGTCGTTGGCGCCGGTATCCAGTGCGCGCACCTTCTCGGCTTCGCCGGCGCGCACGGTCAGCATGATCACCGGCACCTGGCTCCACTGGCGCAGCTGTTCCAGGACCTCGTGGCCTTCCATGTCCGGCAGGCCGATATCCAGGATCACCAGGTCCATGTCCTCGCTGGCGGCCAGCTGCAGGCCTTCCTGGCCGGTGGCGGCCTGCCGCACCTGGTAGCCCTGCGCGCGCAGGCTGATGTCCAGGAACCGGCGGATCTGGGTTTCATCATCGATCACCAGCACGCGTGCGGCCGGCACGCTGGCATCAATCGGGGTCGGGCTCATCGTGGGAGGCTGGCTTGAGCAGGGGCAGGGTGATGCGGATCAGGGTACCGCGACCGTCGCGTCCGGGCAGCGCCTGCACGCTGCCGCCATGTGCGCCGATCATGCCCTGGCAGATGGTCAGACCCAGGCCGGTGCCGTGGCGGCCTCGGTCACCGCGCTCGACGCTGTAGAACATGTCGAAGATGCGCGCGCGCTCGTCATCGGGAATGCCGGGGCCGGCGTCGATCACGTCGATGCGCAGCTGGCCGTCCAGCTCGCGCGCCTGTACCTGCACGGCGGCGTCGGGCGGCGAGAACTTGGCCGCGTTCTCCATCACGTTGAACACGGCCTGTTCGACCAGCGCCGGGTGCACCCAGATCGGTGCCAGCGTGGCTGGAATGTCCAGCTCCAGCCGCACCTTTGGCTGGTAGCGCTGCAGGCGCCGTGCCGCCGAGCCGATCAGCTCGTCCACGCCGATCCAGTCGCGGTTGATCTTCAGCCCTTCGTGGCCGAGCCGGGTCATGTCCAGCAGGTTCTGGATGTAGCGGTCCAGCCGTTCGCCCTCGACCAGGATGGTGTCCAGCAGGGCGCGGCGATCAGCGGTATCCATCGCTGCACCGTAGCTGGCCAGGCTGTCGGCCGACCCGATCATCGCTGCCAGCGGCGAGCGCAGGTCGTGCGACACCGAGGAGAGCAGGGCCGAGCGCAGCCGCTCGGTCTCGTTGCTGACGTGCGCCTGCTCCAGTTCCGCCACCAGCCGCGTGCGCAGCGCGGCCTGGGCGATGTCATCGACCATCGCTTCGGCTAGCTGCCGCTGCTCGGGCAGCAGGCGCGCCTGTGCGCCGGGCAGGTACAGGCCGGCCACGCCGATCGCACGGTCTTCGCCGTCCAGCAGCGGCAGGAACCACCATTGCGCGCCGGCCAGGGTATCGGTGAAACGCCCGCTGGGCTGGCCGTGGCGCAGCGCCCAGTCGGCGGCAGCCAGGTCGGTATCGCCGGGCTGGCTGCGGCCGCCGGCGGCGGTATCGGTGCCGATCCGCAGCCACGCCGGCACGTCCAGGGCCTGCTCCAGCGCATGCCGGCCCGCCTGTGCCACCTCGCCGTTGCCGGCCGCACTGGCCAGCTGGCGTCCCAGCTGCTGGCGCGCGCGCGCATGGCGGTTGGCCGCACGCAGCGCGATGACCTGCATGCGCAGGCGCGAGGCCAGGCGCCCGGCCACCAGTGCCGCGGCCAGGAACAGGAAAACGGTGATCACGCCCTGGCGTGCACCGATGGCGAAGGTGAAGCGCGGCGCGATGAACAGGAAGTTGTAGGCGAGGAAACACAGGATCGCGGCCATCACCGCCACGCTGGCGCGCGTGCGTGCAGCCACCAGTACCACCGCGACGATGAACACCATCGACAGGTCGGCCATGCCCACCCAGTGTTCGGCCAGCCACGCCACCGCACAGGCCAATGCGGTCGCGATCAGGGCTTGTGCAGGCTCGTAGCTGATGCCGCGCATCGGCGGCAGCAGGCTCTCGCGGCGCGAGCGTGCGCGTGCCTGCGGCGTGCTGATGATGGTGATCTCGTAATGCGCGCCACGCTGGATCAGCTGCTGGGTCAGGGTGCGGTTGAACATCCGTGCCAGTGGACGTTCGCGGGTACGGCCCAGCACCAGGGTCGACACGCCGTTGTGTGCGGCGTGGTCGAGCAGGGCATCGGCAATGCTCGATCCATGCAGCAGTTCGGCGTCGCCGCCCAGCCGCCTTGCCAGCGCAAAGGCCGCATCGATCTCGCGCCGGGTCGCCTCGTCCTGGCGCCGGCCCTGCACGGTCACTACCGTCCACGGTGCGTCGCGGCGCTCTGCGATGCGCCGCGCCACCCGCACCAGGTATTCGCTCTGGCCGCCCCCGTCGATGGCCACCAGAACGCCGCGACGCAGGGGCAGATTGCCTTCGCCACGCGCGGCGCGGGTTTCGCGCAGGCTGCTGTCGACGCGGTCGGCGGCTTCCTGCATCGCCAGTTCGCGCAGCGCGGTCAGGTTGGCCGGCGAGAAGAACGCCTGCAGGGCCTGTGCGGCCTGTTCCGGCACATAGACCTTGCCCTGCTGCAGGCGCGCGATCAGTTCGCGCGGCGGCAGATCGACCAGCACGATGTCGTGCAGGCGGTCGAGCACGCCGTCGGGCACGGTCTCGCTGACCCGCACGCCGGTGATCCGCATCACCACGTCGTTGAGGCTTTCCAGATGCTGGATGTTGACCGTGGTCCAGACGTCGATGCCGGCGTCCAGCAGCTCCATCACATCCTGCCAGCGCCGCTCATGGCGGCTGCCGGGCGCATTGCGATGGGCCAGTTCATCCACCAGCACCAGCGCTGGATGCCGTGCCAGCACGGCATCCAGGTCCATCTCCTGCAGGGCATGGCCGTGATAGGCCACGTCCTTCAGCGGCAGCTGCGGCAGGCCCTCCAGCAGCGCCTGGGTATCGGTGCGTCCATGGGTTTCCACCAGGCCCACCACCAGGTCGACGCCGCGGCGCAGCTGTTCCTGCGCGCGGGTCAGCATGGCGTAGGTCTTGCCCACGCCCGGCGCCGCACCGAGGAACACGGTCAGCTTGCCGCCGGCTTCGCGTTGCAGGCCTTCAACCAGGGCATCGGCCTGGCGGGTACGTGCATCAGTCATGGGAGCCGCTGTCATGGCCACCATTGTGCGCGCAGCAGGTGCAACCCAGCATCACGGCGCCTTGGCCGCATGGTCCAGCGCGAAGTTCAGCG
This sequence comes from Stenotrophomonas sp. pho, assembly GCF_006228405.1. Classification (NCBI taxonomy): domain Bacteria; kingdom Pseudomonadati; phylum Pseudomonadota; class Gammaproteobacteria; order Lysobacterales; family Lysobacteraceae; genus Stenotrophomonas; species Stenotrophomonas sp. pho. The sequence continues at coordinate 338,028 of NZ_CP029759.1, forward strand.
TCACCACGTTCACCCGTGGCTGCCCGAACAGGCCCCACTGGCGCCCTTCGGTATGCGCCTGCACCAGTGCCTGCACGCGCTCCACCGGCAGGCCACGGGCACGCGCCACGCGTGCTACCTGCAGCTGCGCCGCCGCCGGCGACAGCTGCGGATCCAGTCCGCCGGCGGACTGGGTGACCAGGTCCGCTGGCACCTGCGCCGGGGCGACACCTTCGCGCGCGGCCACCGCAGCCGTGCTGGCGGCAACACGTTCGGCCAACGCCGGGTTGCTGCGCGCCATGTTGGAACCGGCCGCGGCCATCGGGTCGTAGTTGGCCGCCGACGGACGCGCCTGGAAGTAGCCGTCACCGGTGAACGGCTGCGCCAGCCAGGCCGAGCCGCGCACCTGGCCGCTGCCATCGCGCAGCAGGCTGCCTTCGGCCTGGGTCGGGTAGGCCAGCCCGGCAAAGCCGGTGGCGATGCCGGCGTAGACCGCGCCGGCCAGCAGCAGGGAGGCCAGACCCAGGCCGATCGCCGGGCGCCAGCAGGCGCCATCCTGCAGGCTGGCCACGCGGGCCTCGGCCTTGGCGTCGCCCGGAAGGGAAGATGAGGTGGAAGCAGAACGGTTCATGCGCCGAATACCAGGACAAGAAGGAGGTCAATCGCCTTGATCGCTGCGAACGGCAGCAGTACGCCGCCGAGGCCGTATACCAGCATGTTCCGGCGCAGCAGTGCGGTGGCGGTGGCCGGGCGGAAGCGCACGCCACGCAGGGCGAGCGGGATCAGCGCGGGAATCACCAGGGCGTTGAAGATCAGCGCCGCCAGCACCGCGTTGCGCGGGCTCGACAGCTGCATCACGTTCAGTGCGGCCATGGTCGGAACGGCCGCGGCGAACAGCGCCGGCAGGATCGCGAAGTACTTGGACACGTCGTTGGCCAGCGAGAAGGTGGTCAGCGCGCCGCGGGTGATCAGCTGCTGCTTGCCCACTTCCACCACCGACAGCAGCTTGGCCGGGTCCGAATCGAGGTCGACCATGTTGCCGGCCTCCTTCGCCGCCTGCGTGCCGGAGTTCATCGCCAGGCCGATGTCGGCCTGGGCCAGCGCGGGAGCATCGTTGGTGCCATCGCCCACCATCGCCACCAGGCGGCCACCGGCCTGTTCCTGGCGGATGCGTGCCAGCTTGTCTTCCGGACGGGCCTCGGCGATGTAGTCGTCGACGCCAGCCTCGGCGGCAATGGCTGCTGCCGTCAGCGGGTTGTCGCCGGTGATCATCACCGTACGGATGCCCATCGCCCGCAGCTGCGCGAACTTCTCGCGCATGCCGTGCTTGACCACGTCCGACAGCTCGATCACGCCCAGCACGTGGCGACCCTCGGCCACCACCAGCGGGGTGGCGCCATTGCGCGCGACCTGCTCGACGCGCCCGGCCAGTTCAGCCGGCACGCTGCCGCCCAGCGCCTGCACGTGGGCACGGATCGCATCGGCGGCGCCCTTGCGGATCTGCCGCCCATGTTCCAGATCCACGCCGGACATGCGGGTCTGGGCACTGAAGGCCAGGTAGTCGGCATGGTCCGGCTCGGCGGTGGCGCAGCCCTGTTCGCGCGCCAGGCGCACGATCGACTTGCCTTCCGGGGTCGGGTCGGCCAGCGAGGACAGCAGTGCCGCCTCGCGCAGCTGGCTGGCATCGATGCCGGCCAGCGGATGGAAGTGGCTGGCCTGGCGGTCGCCGTAGGTGATGGTGCCGGTCTTGTCCAGCAGCAGCACGTCGACGTCGCCGGCCACTTCCACCGCCTTGCCCGACTTGGCCAGTACGTTCGCGGCCAGCGCACGGTTCATGCCGGCGATGCCGATGGCCGGCAGCAGGCCGCCGATGGTGGTCGGGATCAGGCACACCAGCAGCGCGATCAGCAGCAGCGGATCGACCTTGACGCCGACGGCTGCACCAATGGCCGGCAACGTGGCCACCACCACCAGGAAGGTCAGCGTCATCGCCGCCAGCAGCAGGGTCAGCGCGATCTCGTTGGGGGTCTTCTGGCGGTTGGCACCTTCCACCAGCGCGATCATCCGGTCCAGGAAGCTGTGGCCCGGCTCGGCGGTCACCCGCACGATGATCTGGTCGGACAGCACCTTGGTGCCACCGATCACACCGGAACGGTCGGTACCTGCCTCGCGCAGCACCGGTGCCGATTCGCCGGTCACCGCCGCTTCGTTGATGGTGGCCAGGCCCTGCACGATCTCGCCATCGGCCGGCACCAGCTCACCGGCACTGACGATCACATGGTCGCCCGGGCGCAGTTCGGCGGCCGGCACCTGGGCTTCTGCGGCACCCGGCTGCGGCGCCGCCAGCCGGCGTGCCACCAGGTCCTGGCGGGCACGGCGCAGTGACGCGGCCTGGCCACGGCCACGCGCCTCGGCCACTGCTTCGGCGAAATTGCCGAACAACACGGTCACCAGCAGGATCGCGGTCACTGCCAGGCCGAAGCCCAGCGGCGCATTGCCGGTCAGTGTGACGATGGCCGCGACGATCGTGCCAGCCATCACCACCGCCATCACCGGGCTGCGCACCAGGTGCATCGGCGAAAGCTTGCGTACTGCTTCGACCAGCGCACGGCGCAGGCCGGCGCCATCAAGCAGCGCAGGGCGCGGGGCAAGGGAACTACGGGTGGAACTTGCGTGGGTACTCATCGGGGTGTCCTTAGTGCAGTCCCAGGCTGAGGTGGTCGGCGATCGGGCCGAGTACCAGCGCCGGCATGAACTGCAGCACGGTCAGGATGACGATCACCGAGACCAGGGTCAGGGCGAAGGTCGGGGTTTCGATCTGCAGGCTGCCGGCAGACTCCGGCGCCTGGCGCTTGGCGGCCAGCTGTGCGGCCACCACCAGCGGGATGATCAGCAGCGGGAAGCGGCCCAGCAGCAGCACCAGCGAGCAGCTCAGGTTCCACCACAGCGTGGCGTCGCCCAGCCCTCGAAGCCCGAGCCGTTGTTGGCGTAGGCCGAGACGTACTCGTAGAACACCTGGCTGATGCCATGGAAGCCCGGGTTGGAGGTAGCGGCCAGCCCGGGCACGGCCAGGGTGATCGCGGTGAACACCAGCAGGGTGATCGGCTGCAGCAGCACCAGCAGGGCCAGCAGGCGTACCTGTGGCGTCTCCAGCTTGCGGCCGAACAGTTCCGGCGTACGTCCGGTCATCAACCCGGCCAGGAACACGCCCAGCAGCAGGTACACGATGAACTGCTGCAGGCCACAGCCGATGCCGCCCCAGATCGCGCTGACCAGCATGTTGACCATCGCGATGCCGCCACTCAGCGGCGCCAGCGAGTCATGCATGCCGTTGACCGACCCGTTGGAGACCTGGGTGGTCACCGCCGCCCACAGCGCCGTGCCGTCGGCGCCGAAGCGCACCTCCTTGCCTTCCATCAGCAGCGGCGTGGCGGCGCTGGCACTGTGCCCTTCGCTCCACACCATCGCGCCGGTGGACAGCAGCGACATGCCCAGCATGCAGCTGAACACCAGGGCGCCGAACCGGCGCCGGCCGGTGAACGCACCGATCATGAAGATCACCGCCATCGGCACCAGCAGGATGCCGACGATCTCCAGCGCGTTCGACAGCGGGGTCGGGTTCTCCAGCGGGAAGCTGCTGTTCGGGCCGTACCAGCCGCCACCGTTGGCGCCCAGCTGCTTGGCCGCGACCATCGCCGCCACCGGACCCAGCGGCAGTTTCTGTCCGGTCATGCCGGCGCTGGCATCGATCGGCGTGGCCTGCGGGCCACCGGCCATCGTCGACGGCACGCCCTGGCTGGTCAGCAGCAGGGTCCACACCAGGCACAGCGGCAACAGGAAGCGCACGCACAGGCGCACCACGTCCACGTAGTAGTTGCCCACCGCCACCTGGCGGTCGTCGCCGGCACCGGTGGCCGCCGCAGCCTGCGGCGCACGCGAGAACAACGCGCGCAGCGTGGCCACAGCCAGCGCCAGGCCCATCATCGGTGTCACCACCTGCAGGCCGGTGATGCCGGTCATCTGTGAGAGGTAGGACAGCTGGGCCTGGCCCGAATAGTGCTGCTGGTTGGTGTTGGTCAGGAACGAGATCATCGTGTGCAGCGCGGTGTCCCAGCGCATGTTCGGGATCTGGTCCGGGTTCAACGGCAACCAGGCCTGGGTCATGAACACCGCCTGGGTCAGTACGGCGATCACTACGTTGCTCAGCACGAAGGCCAGCACGTAGCCGCGCCAGGACATCGCGCGCGAGGGATCGACGCCGAACACCTTGTACAACGGCTTTTCGATCCAGTTGAACAGCACGTCGGCCTTCATCGGCGTGCCGCGCATCACGCGCGCCAGGTACAGGCCCAGCGGCCACGCGAGCAACAGGCTGGCGGCAATAATCACAAGCATCTCGGTCATGGCAGGCTCCGCTCAGAACGACTCGGGCCGCAGCACGACATAAAGGAGATAGGCGGCGGCGACCAGCACCAGCACGCCACACAACAACGACAGCCAAGGGGACATTGCAATAGCGTCCTGGTGGAACCCCTCCACCTCAGGCCGTCATCGTCGTCCTGCCGCCCATAAACGCACTACGCGCCGGACCGTGCCGACGCGTAAAGAGTGCATAAATTCCGTGGGCCAAGCCGTAACCAGGCGCCGCCCACTGTAGAGCCGGGCCCATGCTGGGCTGCTCTTTCCCAAGGCCACGTGGAGCCGAGCATGGGCTCGACCCTACAAGCGAATCACGGCGCCTGGCTCGCTGGCGCCACGCCCTTCAGCTCGCGGTAGCGCTGCAGCGTGCTGTCGATCTCGGCCTTCAGCGCCTGCTGCTGCTGCAGGAACCCGGCCTGCAGGCGCTGCTGCGCCCGCAACTGCACGTGCCGCTGACGGATCGCCTCGGCCTGCTTGTCGGCCACCTTGCCACCGGCCAGTTCTCGGTCGCCAGCGGCCGACAACAGCGCCACCAGCGATTCGCGCAGGCTGGTGACGTTGTACTCGGCGGTCTTCAGGTTGTTGTCGAGCACTTCCTGGCGCTCGGCGAACACCCGGCGCAGGTCGTCCTCGCTGCCATAGGTGGACAGCATCGCCTGTTCGGTGCGCTGGCGGGTCTGCTCGGCCATCAGGTCCAGCTGCTGCTGCTGCGCCTCGGTGCTGGCCGCGGCGCGCTCTTCGTCGGTCAACGCGCGCTGGACCTGCGCATTGCGCAGGCCGCTCTTCGCGTTGAACTCCTCGCGGGCGTGATTGACCGCATCGGCTGGCAGCGAATCGCTGCAGATCCGCTCCTTGCCCTCGTTCCAGCAATACAGCTTCTTCTCCACTTTGCCGCCGTCGCGCGACTGCGCCGGCACGGTGGACGGCACGGCCAGCAGCAGGCCGGCAAAGAGAACGGCAGGAACTCGGGACATGACCTTTCCCCTGGGTCGGTCAGCGGATCGAACGGACGCCGTACTGGGCCCGGTAGGCTTCCAGCGGCTGGCGGTAACCCACAAGTTCCGGGTTGCCGGAGGCGAAATCAAGCAGATCGGCCAGCGACGCCACGGCGATCACCGGAATCCCGGCCTCTTCGGCCACCGACTGCGCCGCCGAGCGGCGGTCGGTTTCCGAGGCGATCTCCTGGCGGTCCAGGGCTACCACGATGCCGGCCGGGGTGCCGCCGGCAGCGCGGATGATGCCCAGCGCTTCGCGGATCGCGGTACCGGCGGTGATCACGTCGTCGACGATCAGCACGCGCTTGCCATTCATGTCGGCGCCGATCAGCTGGCCGCCTTCGCCGTGGTCCTTGGCTTCCTTGCGGTTGAACGACAGCGGCAGGTCGCGGCCGCGCTGGGCCAGCTCGCAGGCCATCGCGGTGGCCAGCGGAATGCCCTTGTAGGCCGGGCCGAACACCACGTCGTACTTGATCCCGCTGGCATCGATGGCATCGGCATAGCAGGCGCCGAGCTGGGACAGCAGCGAACCGGAGTCGAAACGGCCGGCGTTGAAGAAATAGGGGCTCAGCCGGCCGGACTTGAGGGTGAACTGGCCGAAGCGCAGGGCGTCGGCGGTCAGGGCCAGCTGCAGGAAACGGTGGCGGTGGTCGCTCATCAAAACTCGATTCATCTTCATTTGGAGCACAAATCCTAATCCAGCTGGGCGTTTCGCGCTCGTCCGGCCCCGCGTGAAGGCTGTCGCGGCGCTGCCTGGCGGACTGCGCAGCCCTACGGGCAACCGGTATGCTTGCCCGGTTTCCCGCCGCAGGTCCCCGCATGCGCATCATCAGTTTCAACGCCAATGGCATCCGTTCCGCCGCGACCAAGGGCTTCCTGGACTGGTTCCGTGCCCAGGACGCCGACGTCCTGTGCATCCAGGAAACCAAGGCCCAGGAAGACCAGCTGACCGACCCGATGTTCCGTCCGGATGGCCATCACTGCTTCTACCGCGACGCCATCACCAAGAAGGGCTACAGCGGTGTGGCGATCTACAGCAAGCGCGAGCCGGACCAGGTCATCACCTCGCTGGGCTGGGCCCCGTTCGACGACGAAGGCCGCTACATCGAGGCGCGCTACGGCAATCTCAGCGTGGTCTCTTTCTATATTCCCTCCGGCAGCTCGGGTGACCTGCGCCAGGGCTTCAAGTTCGAAGTGATGGAATGGCTGCGCCCGATCCTGGAGGAGTGGGCGCGCAGCGGCCGCGAATACGTGCTGTGCGGCGACTGGAACATCGTGCGTTCGGCGCTGGACATCAAGAACTGGAAGTCCAACCAGAAGAATTCCGGCTGCCTGCCGGAGGAGCGCGACTGGCTCAACGCCCTCTGCGCCGACCATGGCCAGGCCACCGATGTCGCCGCCGGCCGCGGTTGGGCCGATGCCTACCGCCTGCTCAATCCCACCGGCGAGGATTACACCTGGTGGAGCAACCGCGGCGCCGCCCGCGCCAACAACGTCGGTTGGCGCATCGACTACCAGTTCATCACGCCGGGCCTGCGCGACAAACTGCGTAGCTGTTCGATCTACCGCGACGAGCGCTTCTCCGACCACGCCCCGTTCACCGTGGACTACGACCTGTGACCGAGGCCGCCACGCCGGTTAGCTACAAGGGTTGGGCAGGCATCAAGCGCGCCTTCGGTACCCCGTCGGCGCTGACCATGGCCATGCTTGGCTTCGGCAGTGGCCTGCCGTTCCTGCTGATCGCTTCGCAGACGCTGTCCACGCGCCTGCGCGACGTCGGCCTGGACCTGGGCAGCATCGGCCTGATCAGCCTGGCCAGCTTCTTCTACCTGCTCAAGTTCCTGTGGGCGCCGCTGCTGGACCGCTATGCATTTCCGCTGCTGGGCGCGCTCGGCCGCCGCCGTTCGTGGCTGCTGGTATCGCAGGTGCTGGTGCTGGTCGGCCTGGTCGCACTGGCCTTCGTGCGGCCGGAAGAGGGCGTCTGGCCACTGGTGATGTGGGTGCTGGTGGCGTCGTTCGCTGGCGCCACCCAGGACTCGGCGGTCGATGCCTACCGTATCGAGATCGCTCCGCAGACCGCGCAGGCCGCGCTGGCGGCCACCTATACGCTGGGCTACCGGATCGGCCTGATCCTGGCCGGTGCCGGCGCGCTGTACCTGGCGCAGTTCGAAGGCTGGATTGTCGCCTACCTGGCGATGGCCGCGCTGATGCTGCTGCCGATCGTCACTACCCTGCTGTGCGCCGAACCGGAGCGCCCGGCCACGGCGGTGCAGCGTCGCATCGATATCGCCGAAGCCTTCGTCCAGCCCATCTCCAGCTTCTTCAGCCGTAATGGCGTGGCGTTGGCACTGGTGCTGCTGGCCTTCGTCGGCCTGTTCAAGTTCCCCGATCAGGTGATCGGCGTGATGGCCGGGCCGTTCTATCTCGATTCGGGGTTCGACAAGGCCGACATCGCCACCGTGTCCAAGCTGTTCGGTGTATGGATGGGGATCGGCGGTGCGTTCCTGGGGGTATTGCGGTGGCCGCATTCGGCTTCCGGCGCATGCTGCTGGTGGCCGCACTGGGCGTGGCGATGTCCAACCTCGCCTTCCTGCTGATGGCGCACAACCCAGGCAAGCTGTGGGCGTTCTATGCCGCGCTCAGTGCCGACAACCTGTTCCAGGGGTTCGCCGGCACCGTGCTGGTGGCCTTCATGTCGTCGCTGACCGACCGCAACTTCACCGCCACGCAGTACGCGTTGCTGGTATCGCTGGCCAACCTGCCGGGCAAGTTCATCGGCGGTGTCTCCGGATACATCGTTGAGGCGACGTCCTACAGCACGTTCTTCATCCTCAGCTCGGTCACTGTGGTGCCGACCCTGCTGCTGCTGGCCTGGCTGTGGCCGCGGATCGCCGACCGCGGGCCGCCACCGGTCGCCTGATTGCCTGCCCGCCCGGACTGCGGGATCATCGCCCCCGACGCGCCGAGGGGGCGGTGCCTTGCGAACGGGGAAGTGAGCATGGCCGACGTTGTGCTGCGGGACCTGGACCCGCTGCTGCTGGAACGTATCCGACGTGTCGCGGTCGCCCGCGGCTGGACCCATGAACAGACCTGCGCCGCGTTGTTGGAGCAGGGCCTGTTCAGCAGTGAACTGGAGGTCCGCTCCGGTTTCGGCGATCCCGAAGTGGACGCCCTCTCCGACGCCATCGCCGCCCTGCAGGCCTTGCCCGCAGGGCAGGGCTTCGATTAGCGCCTTTGTAGAGCCAAGCCCACGCTCGGCTGCCCGGTGAATCCACGCCATGCGTGGATGGCGCCACCTCACGCCAGGTGGACTGCCCCCAGGATCCGCGGCCCCTTGGCTCCGGTCACGCTCGGCAGGTTGCCGGCCAGCCCGTCCATCGTCCGCTGCGCCAGCCAGGCGAATCCCATCGCCTCCACGTACTCCGGGTCCAGCCCATGCACCGCGCTGGACTCCACCTGCACCTCCGGCAGCCGCGCCGCCAGCCGCTTCATCAGCTGCCGGTTGCGCACCCCGCCGCCACAGACCAGCAGGCGCCGGGTCTGCGGCTGCTGCGCCAGCAGCGCATCGGCCACGGTTGCCACAGTGAGCTCCAGCAGCGTGGCCTGCACATCGGCAGCGGCATATTCGCCTTCCCCCATGTGCGCCTCGGCCCAGGCCAGGTGGAACTGCTCGCGCCCGGTGCTCTTCGGCGGCGGCAGCGCGAACCACGGGTCCGAACGCCAGCCGGCCAGCAGGCCCTCGTCCACCGCGCCACTGGCGGCATACGCGCCATCGGCATCGAAGGTACGGCCGGTGTGGCGCTGGCACCAGGCATCCATCAGCGCGTTGGCCGGGCCGGTATCGAAGCCGCGCACCGCGCCTTCGCGCGGGATCAGGGTCAGGTTGGCGATGCCGCCCAGGTTGAGCACCGCGCGGTCTTCATCGGCGGCACCCAGCATGCCCAGGTGGAAAGCCGGCATCAGCGGCGCACCATGCCCCCGGCCGCTACGTCGCGACGGCGGAAGTCGGATACTGTGGTGATTCCGGTCAGTTCGGCGATGCGGTTGCCGTCGCCCAGCTGCACAGTGAACGCTGGATCGGCCAGCGGGCGGTGTCGCACGGTCTGGCCGTGCGAGCCGATCGCGCGTACCTGGCTGCGGTCCACGCCGGCTTCGGCCAGCAGCTGGTTGGCGGCCTCGGCGAAGTTGATCGCAATCCGCGCGTCCAGTTCGCCCAGCTCCTCCAGCGAATCCAACGGGCCACCTTCGCCCAGCGCCACCAGCCGCGCGCGCAGCACCGGTTCCCAGCGTGCGGTCAGGCCGTGCACGAAGCGGCAGCCACCGCCCGCGGGAAACTGCACCAGCGCGGCGTCGATGCCGTCGGCGCTGGTGCCCGACATCAGGCCAAGATACAGGGGGCGTCAGCGTCGGCAGTAGTGTTCATGGCAGGCACAAAAAAAGGACGCGGCAAGCTTGGGCTGCCGCGTCCTTCCTCGTCAACGCAGGGGCTCAGCCGCGCTTGCGGCCGGTCGCCTGCTTGTCCTTGGCGCTGGCCACCTCGGCGGCGGCCTCGTCGCGGCTGGTCGGTGCCGGGCTGGCATCGGCGTAGATCAGCTTCTCCATGCCCTGGATGCGGGCCATCGCTGGCGCGGTCTGCGCGCGGAAGGCGACCAGCTCGGCGCCCTTCAGCGGCTCCGGCGGCGGCATGGTCACGGTCAGCGGGTTGCGGTGTTCGCCGTTGACCCGGAATTCGTAGTGCAGGTGCGGCCCGGTCGCCAGGCCGGTCGAGCCGACATAGCCGATCACCGTGCCCTGGGCCACGCGCTGGCCGGTCCTGATGTTCGCAAAGCGCGACATGTGGCCGTACAGGGTGGTGTGGCCTCGACCGTGGTCGAGGATCACCACATTGCCGTAGCCGCGCTGCACGCCCGCGAACTGCACGCGGGCATCGCCGGCGGCCATGATCGGCGTGCCGGTACGCGCGGCGTAGTCCACGCCCTTGTGCATGCGCATCTTGCCCAGCACCGGGTGCTTGCGTGCGCCGAAGGTCGAGCTCAGCCGCGCGAACGGGATCGGCATGCGGATGAAGCTCTTCTTCAACGAACGGCCGTTGATGTCGTAGTACTCGGACTTGCCGTTGCGGTCGAAGCGGAAGCCGGAATAGGTCTTGCCCCCGGTGGTGAAGGTCGCCGCCAGGATCTTGCTGGTGTCCACCTTCTCGCCTTCGCGCCAGGTCTCGTCCATCACCACGCTGAAGCGGTCGCCCGGCTGCAGGTCCTTGGAGAAGTCGATGTCGTACTTGAAGATGTCGTCGGTCATCGTCGCGATCGCCGACGGCGACAGCCCGGCCCGGCGGGCCGCGGCATACAGCGAACTGGTGATCTCGCCGCTGGTGACCACGGTACGCGTGGAAGTCTCGCGCCGCGTCACCTTCTCCTTGATGTCATCGCCGGCCAGGCTCAGTTCCACCCGGTTGTCGGCGTCGCGATCAAAGCGGATGCTGCGCAGGTCGCCGGACAGCGGCATGTCGAAGGCGATCTCGGCGCCCGGGCGCAGCTTGGTCAGCGCCTCGCGCGCACCGGGGTGCTCCAGCACCCGGTGCAGGGTGGTGGCCGGAATGCCGGCTTTGTCGAACAGGTCACTCAGGGTCTGGCCGCGCTGGATGCGCAGCACCTGCCAGCTGTCGCCCGGCACCTGCTGCTGGCGGGCCATGGTCAACGGCGGCAGCGGCAGCGCCAGGCTGGTGTGGCTGTCCGCGTAAGGCGCATCAATGGTGTGCGAGAAACCGGGGACGATCGTCGCCACCAGGGCGCCGATGGTCGCAAACAGGCTGGCGTGCATCCAATGGCGGCGGGTCCAGCGCTCATTGAAGGCGGCGGGAAGGTGTTGCCTGAGCTTCCGATGCAGGGCGTTGTCGTGCAGGACGTGAAGGCGTTCCTGGAAGCGCTGCTTGCGTGCGCGCCCTTGTTCGGAATTGTGCATCGGCGGTTTTTTCCTGGCGGCCCGGGAGCGCGGGCCTGATCGCCGGTTACCATAGACACCTGAGAAAACCGCGTCAAACCCTTGTGCCCATTGGCTTTTGTGAAGCCAATCGGGTTAACTTTGCTTTAACACCCCACACAAGAATCGGCGTTGCCGGGAGTAGTCACGTGTCCTCGATTGAAGAAGCCCTTGCCCTGATCGGCCGCGGTGCCGACGAGATCCTCAAGCTCGAGGATCTGCGTGCGCGCCTGCAGGAAGGCCGCCCGCTGCGGATCAAGGCCGGCTTCGACCCCACTGCGCCCGACCTGCACCTGGGCCACACGGTGCTGCTGAACAAGATGCGCCAGTTCCAGGACCTCGGCCACCAGGTCATTTTCCTGATCGGCGACTTCACCGGCATGATCGGCGATCCCTCGGGCAAGAGCCTGACCCGCAAGCCGCTCAGCCGCGATGACGTGCTGGCCAACGCCCGTACCTACGAGGACCAGGTGTTCAAGGTGCTCGACCGCAGCCGTACCGAAGTCCGCTTCAACTCGGAGTGGTTCGGCAAGATGGGCGCGGCCGACATGATCCGCCTGGCCGGCCAGCACACCGTGGCACGCATGCTCGAGCGCGACGA